>JBEKFB010000173.1:0-9117 GCA_050013535.1 Bryobacteraceae bacterium
GTGAAGCGCGCACAAGAGCTGCCGGAGCTCGATGTTGGTGTCCATCTTACGCTGGTGGGTGCGCCTCGATATCCGGCTACGGTTTCCGCTCTGATCGCTGCGATGGCACGGAAGAAGATAGATGTTGCCGCCGAGCTTCGGCAACAGATTGAGAAAGTGCTCGCGGCTGGCATCCGTCCGTTGCATCTCGACGCGCACAAGCACACGCACCTGCTGCCGGCCGTGTTGAAGCATGTGGCCGAGTTGTCCCGTGAATACGGTATTCCATGGGTGCGTCGGCCGTTCGATTTTCCGCTTCATGCCTCCGGCGTTCCGTATTCAAGGCGCGTGGTGACGCGGTCGCTGGGAGCGTTGGGCGGACGGTTCTATCGGACTCTCCATCGATACGGCTGTCGCACGACCGATCATTTCGCGGGTTTTCGCATTACGGGACGCTATGACACTGCCGAGCTGTGCGCGCTCATTCGAGCCTTACCGGAAGGCGTGACTGAATTGATGACCCATCCCGGCGTCTGCACGGATGAGCTTCGCGCCGTGCACACACGCCTGAGGGAAAGCCGGCAGAAAGAGCTGGAGGCGCTGACATCGGCGGAGGTGAAAGATGCTTTGGCGGAGGCGCGCGTCGAACTTGTGAGATTTCGGGATCTTTAGCGATGCTGAGCGTTGCAACGCTGATAGTTTTCGTTCTGAACGGGTGGACCGTGATCGGGCAAACCGGTGATGGCTCGACGGGTGTTGGCGCCGAGCCCTATGCCGCCGCGTTCTATTCCTCGAGTGCGGGCGGAGGGTACGGGGCGTCGCTACAGGTTTTCCCATTCAGGATGACGGCGTACACCGTACCATTACCGAGGGTCGGTAGAATTACGTACGCCCCCGATGGAGGGGCTTTGTATGGGGAGGTGGCACCGGACCCACTGACCGGATCGCGTCTGGCCCGCATAGAATTCGACCCGGTTCGTGTGATACTGCTGCCGGGATCAGCGGGGATAACGACCGTGAACAGCATCGCGGTCTCGAAGGATCTCGCGAAGATTGTTTTCTCGGGCCGATACCCAGATGGCAAGGCTCCGGGTTGCGGCGTCTTTGAGCTGGCAGTCACGGCGCAGAAGATCAGAAAGATCCTCGATAACCCGGAATGCGACTACATTCACTCCTGGCATGGAATCAGCCTTTCACCGGACGGGCTGCAAGCAGTTGCTGTACTGAAGCAGCGACTTGAAGTAATCGATCTGGCAACCGGCGCGTTGCGCGTTCTGGGGACTGGATATTTCGAGGCATCATGGTCCCCCGATGGTAAATGGATCGCGGCCGTGGATAACGGCGGGAAATTCCGCACGAAGCTGCTCGATGCGGCGGACTTCACTGTTCGTCGAGTATTCGGAACCACGGATCTCGCGTGGTCCCCGGACTCGCGCTACCTTCTGAACACCAGAGCGAGCGCCAGTTGCGGCGAGTCAGGAACGCTGGAGGCTCTCGACATTACGACGGGGGCAAGACGCACGATTGCGACTTCGACTTGCCAAGTCAACCAGTCCACGACTGGCTGGGTGCGGCTCGCACGGTAGCGTGTACAACGTCACAACGACTAAACCAGTGTTACCTTGGGCCAGTGCTGAAGGATCGAGAACGAACCGAGATTGCCCGCCTGTGGGCGCGCAAACTCGATCAGGACGCGCGAAAACTCCCGCAGAGCGAGCGTCACCGCAATCTGGAGCCGGTGAGTGCTGAATTCATAACGGCGCTGGCGGCGGGCATTGGCGCGAAGCGGCTGCTCGAAATTGGAGGTTCCAGCGGGATATCCACTATTGCCCTTGCCGCCGCGGCGCGCGAAACCGGTGGCAGGCTGGTGTCCATCGAAATCGAGCCGACGCGGCAGGCGGAATCGTGCGAGACCATTCAGCGGCTCGGCCTAGCCGATTATGTTGAGTTCGTGCTTGCCGACGCCGCGCTGGTTCTGCCGAGTCAGAGAGAGCCATTCGACTTTGCACTGATCGACTGCGAGAAGAATGACTATATCCGCTTCTTCGACATGATTCCCGCCGGGCCGGGAACGGTGGTGGTTGCCGACAATATTCTTTCGCACGGCATCACCGATTACGTGGCACACGTGCGCTTGCGCGGCGGCGTGCAATCCGTCACGCTCCCCATCGGCAAGGGGCTGGAAGTCAGCGTTTACGCCGGGTAAGAACCGGCGATGTAGCTGTGCAGTTGCTTGATGGTGTCCTCGTGCGAGGAGATGATCCAGTTCACGAGGTCGCCAATCGAGATCACGCCGACCACCGCCCTCCCTTCGGTCACCGGAAGATGGCGCACACGTTCGCCGGTCATCAGCGTCATGCACTCATCCACGGTGTGGTTGGGCGTAACGGTTACCGGCGTCCGCATGATCTCGCACACCTGAGTGTCGCGCGACGATTTTCCCTTGAGGGCAATCTTGCGGGCATAGTCGCGCTCGGCGATGACACCTACTAGCAAATCGGCTTCCATGACCAGCAAGGCGCCGACATTGTGGTCGGACATCATGGCCATGGCGTCATATACGGAAGCGTGCGGGGAAACAGTCCAGATTTCGCCACGCTTCCGCTGGAGAATTGAACGGACGGGGTCATTTAGCTGCATGACGGCGTTCCCTCCTGTCGGCTCGAAAGTAGCCTGGTTCGGGCGCTTTTGCAAGTGAAATGAATGAGTAAAGGAGCCGTGCCGCGGAAGGGATGCCAGGATTCTGGTGCCACTGGAAGAATTGAGGGTAAACGATGTATCCGTCCGTTCGCGCTGCGTTTCGGGCCTTCAATGAGCCGTTCGAAGGGGTGGTGCCGTGGATGTACCTTGACGTGAAGGGGCTGGTCACGGTGGGAGTGGGAAATCTGGTCGATCCGCTGGAGCTGGCCGTGCAGTTGCCATTTCGACTGCGGGCAAACCCCGCTCTTGCCGCCAGCCCGGACCAGATTGCCGAGGAGTGGAGGCGGATCAAGAATAGTCCGGCGCTGGCGAAGGCGGGCTACCGGGCAAGCGAACTGCTCACCCAGCTCATGCTGGACGACGCCGGAATCGATGCTCTCATCGCCCAGCGGCTTTCGGCGAATGAGCCGGTCCTGAAGAGATTCCCGGCGTTTCGCGAGTTCGATTCATGGCCAGCCGACGCGCAACTCGGCCTCTTGAGTATGGCGTGGGCGTTGGGGCCGCGTGGGCCAGCGGCGTTTCCTCACTTCGCGGCGGCGTGCGGGACCCAGGATTTTGCCGGTGCTGCCGCGAATTGCACGATCAGCGAAAGCGGGAACCCCGGAGTGGCGCCGCGCAACCGGGCGAATCTGACCCTGTTCAGGAATGCGGCCGTTGTCGTGTCCGGCGGTAGCTCATACGACCCCGCTGCGCTGCATTTTCCTGTCGCGCTGGGCGGATGAGGGGTCACACCTCTCTAAGGTACTCGCCTGAAAAAGCCGATAAGAATGTGAGAGATTCGGCTTGTGTACCGGTTAATTCGCGGCGCCCGTGTCTGGCTGCTGGTAGTGTGCGCCAGCGGTGTCTGTCTTGGTCTGGATGCTGCCCGCAACATCGATCAATACGGTCACGACGTCTGGACGTCGCAAAACGGCCTGACCGGTGAGGCTGTATATCAGATCCTGCAAAGCCCCGACGGATACCTGTGGCTGATGACCTCGGCAGGGCTCGCGCGGTTCGATGGCGTGCGTTTCGTTCCCACCGAACTGACGGTGAACGGGCGGCCGATTAACGAACCAGTGATGGCCATCTGCAAGAGCGCCGATGGCGACCTTCTGATCCGCACCCGCGGGCGGACGATTCTGTATCGCAACGGCATCTTCTCGGACTACCGGCCCCCCGCCGCGCTGCCGGACGGCAGTGTGAGGGTCCTGTTCGAATCGCGCGAACATCAGGTTTTTGTCGGGTCCGACGACTTCATCTATCTCATCGACAATGGCGCCGTGCGCATGCTGCTTCGCGGCACCGGATGGATTTACGGTTTTATCGAAGACGAGCGGGGCACCGTATGGATTGGCGGGGCGACCGCGTTGTACGCGTGGAGCAACGGGCGCCTCTCTGCGTTCAACCAGTTCCACGACAAGGCGCGAACCACCGCTTTGCTGGAGGATGACGGCGCGCGGGCCTGGCTGGGAACGCTGCGCGGTCTTTATCACATGGATTTTCGGACTCACGCCGCGACACCGGTGGCCGCCGACGCCATCCGCGGCGGAGTGAACGCAGTGGTCCGGGATCGCGAGGGCAACCTGTGGGTGGCCTCGAACGGCGCGGGATTGTGGCGCATCAGGAACGACCGGGCTGCAGGGTTCAACCTGGTGGACGGTTTGAGTGACAGCAGGGTGTTGTCGCTCTTTGAAGATCGCGAGGGCAGCCTGTGGGTGGGAACCGCCAGCGGGCTGGACCGTTTTCGCGATACTCGATTCACCACTTTCACTACCAAGGAAGGTCTTCCGTCGAATGAGACCGGGATGGTGACCGAGACCCGTGACGGGAACCTGTTCGTATTCTGCACAGGAGGAGGTCTGGCGCGAATTCGCAACGATGTTGTGACCCCGATTACTGCCACCGAGGGACTGCCCAGCTTAGAAGGAAACGGGCTCTTTGAGAGCAGAGATGGAAGCCTGTGGGTGGGCACCACCGGCGGGCTGAGCCGGTACAAAAACGGTAAGTTCACGCAGTACGGGGCGCACGGACGCCTCTCGAATACTTACATTTCGGCCATCAGTGAAGACGACGAGGGGTTGATCGTGACCACATCCGAGACGGTCGCGCTGCGTTTCCGGAATGGCGAGGTGCAGCCGTTGACCTTCCACGGAGAGGCCACTCCGCTCTCTGTTCCCGGTAACTACACGTTCACCATCGAGCGTGACTCGTCGGGAGTGCTGTGGTTCGGAACAGTGCGCGGGCTTTTCAAATTCGTTCCGGGCGAGCCGCCCAGAGACGCCTGGCAGAAGCAGGTCGATTTTCCGGTCACGTCGATACACAACGACCAGCGGGGCAGTCTCTGGCTCTGCGGGAGAGTGCCGGGTATCACCCGGTTCGGCATTCGCGATGGAGCGGTCACCCGCTACACGAAAGCCGCCGGACTGTTCGACGATTATCCGACGCGGGCGCTGACCGACGCGGCGGGCAACCTGTGGATCAGCACTCCGAACGGCATCTACAAGGCCCCGCGGCAGGATTTGGACGACTTCGCGGCCGGCCGTATTTCAACCGTGCGGACGGCGCACTACGACACGTCCGATGGCATGAAAACCAGCGAGGCTTCATCGATTGCGCAGCCGGCTGGCTGGCGCACCCGGGATGGCCGGCTGTGGTTCACGACCCAGAAAGGCCTGGTGTCGATCGATCCGTTGCACCTTCGCGTCAATACGCTGATTCCTCCGGTGGTGATTGAAGAAGTGGTGGCGGACGAGACCAGATATCCAACAAACGGTGACGTGCGGCTTCCTCCGGGCAGAGACCGCATCGAGTTTCATTACACCAGTCTTAGCTTGCTGGTTCCGAACCGGGTGCAATTTCGTTACAAGCTGGAAGGGTACGACCAGGAATGGGTGGACGCCGGCTCGCGCCGCGTGGCTTACTACACGCATCTGCCGCCGGGAACATACCAATTCCGGGTGGTGGCTTCGAATGGCGACGATGTCTGGAACGAACGGGGTGCTTCACTGCGCCTGGTTCTGACCCCGCACTACTATCAGACGCCGTGGTTCTACTGGCTGTGCCTGTTGGGGGCGATATTGACGGCGGTTGGCGCCCAACGTTATCACACCCGCCGTCTGCGGACGCGCGCCGCGGAACTGGCTCGCGTGGTGGCGGAGCGCACGGAGGAACTGCGGACGGCGAAGGATGCGGCGGAAGCGGCCAGCCGCGCCAAGAGCGAGTTCCTGGCCAACATGAGCCACGAGATCCGCACGCCCATGAACGGCATTCTCGGAATGACCGAACTCACTCTGGAAACCGAACTCACACCCGAGCAGCGGGACAATTTGGCGACGGTGAAGCAATCCGCCGATTCGCTGCTCACGATCATCAATGACATTCTGGATTTTTCCAAGATCGAAGCGGGCAAGCTCGACGTGGATATGCTTGAGTTCAACCTGCGCGAGGGCCTCGAGGAGAGCATCCGCACAGTGGCGCTTCGCGCGCACGAAAAGAATCTTGAACTGATTTGCGACATCGCGGCCGATGTGCCGGAAACGGTGATTGGGGACCCCACGCGCTTGCGCCAGATCACCATGAATCTTCTGTCCAACGCGATCAAGTTCACCGAGCGCGGAGAGGTAGCCCTTGAAGTGACCGCCGAGGAACATCGCCCCAATCAGGCGACTCTGCACTTTGTGGTGCGCGACACCGGTATAGGGATTGAGCCAGAAAAACAGGAGGCAATTTTCGCCGCCTTCGCCCAGGCCGACGCGTCCACCACGCGAAAGTACGGTGGCACGGGCTTGGGACTCACCATATCGGCCCGCCTCGCGCACATGCTCGGAGGCCGGCTTTGGGTGGAGAGCGATCCGGGCAAAGGGAGCCGCTTCCACTTCACGGTGAGGGTTGAAATCGGAACCGCCGCCGGCCCACGCGCCGTGAATCGTCCAGGTCCCGACTACCTGGTGGACACGCCCGTGCTGATTGTCGACGACAACGCGACTAACCGGCGGATTCTGGGCAATATGGTGCGCCAATGGGGAATGTATCCGGCGCAGGCGGACGGTGCCCGGGAGGCGACAGAGCTGCTGCGTGAAGCGCGTGAGCGCGGCGAGCCCTTTCCGCTGCTGCTGTGCGACTTCCACATGCCGGGCACGGATGGGTTCGCTCTGCTCGGCGACCTTCGGGAGGAAGGGCTGATCGATCGCACGCGGGTGATTCTGGTGACTTCGAACGGACAACGCGGGGATGCAGCGCGCAGCCGTGAACTGGGAATCTCCGGGTATCTGACGAAACCGCTCCGGCATGCGGATTTGCGCGCGGCGATCCTGGCTGTTCTGGGAGCGAACTTCTCGGAGAGTTCACCAACGCTGCCGGTCACCAGGCATTCGCTCCGTGAAAACCGGCCGAGGCTCCGGGTGCTGGTGGCGGAAGACAACCTGGTCAATCAGAAGGTGGCGCGGCGCTTGATTGAGAAACGCGGTCATGCGGTGACGGTGGCGGCAAATGGCCGGGAGGCGGTGGAGGCGCTCGGAAGGGAGTCTTTCGATCTGGTGCTGATGGACGTCCAGATGCCTGAGATGGACGGTCTGGAGGCCACCGCGAGAATTCGCGCCGGCGAGGAGGCGGGCGGCCATAGGCAGAAGATCATCGCCATGACCGCGCATGCCATGAAGGGCGACCGCGAGAGATGCCTCGACTGCGGCATGGATGGCTATCTGCCGAAGCCGATCCGGGCCAGCGAACTCGATGAGGTGCTGGAGCGGATCGAATCAGGCTTGGCGCCGGCGTCGCAACCAGAGGAAGCCCAAAAGACATAGTGGTTTCAGCCCGTGGGGCCGGATTGTATCCCGCGGCCGATTTTCAATCGGGCTTCCCGACCTGCCCATCTTACGATCCGATATAATCGGCTTGCTTCAAGCAAGGAGCGCCGGAGTAACCAAATGGATCAACTGTTCTGGATTGCCATCGGCATCGTGGCCTTCATTCTCCTCTTCCTGGTTCTGGGAAGCTTCTTCACCGTGCGCACGGCAGAAGCCGCCGTGATCACCCGCTTCGGCAAATTCCTTCGCGTCGCCGAGGCCGGATTGAACTGGAAACGGCCGTTCTTCGATTCCGTGGCTGGCCTGATGAGTCTGCGCGTGAATCAGATCACCCTGACCATGGAAACAAAAACCAAGGACAACGTCTTTGTCACTATTCCCATTTCCGTGCAGAATCGCGTTCGTCCCGAGAAGGTCTATGACGCCTACTATAAGCTGTCGGATCCGGTGGCGCAGATCAAATCCTATGTCGAGCAGGTGATCCTGGGGCATGTCCCGGGAATGACCCTGGACGAAGTCTTCGCCTCGCAGTCCAGCATCGCCGCGGCCGTGAAGCAGGAGCTGGACGCGGACATGGCCACCTTCGGATACGAGATCGTAAACGTGCTGGTCACCGACATCGTTCCCGACGCCAAGGTGAAATCGGCCATGAACGACATCAACGCGGCGCAGCGCGAACAGGTGGCCGCCAACGCCCGGGGCGAGGCCGAGAAGATTTTGGTGGTCAAAAAGGCCGAGGCCGAAGCGGAGAGCAAGGCTCTCCAGGGCCAGGGCATCGCCAATCAAAGGAAGGCCATCATCGAAGGGCTGCAGGTCTCCATTGAACAGTTCCAGAAGGTGGTGGAGGGGGCGTCCGCGAAGGAAGTCATGCAGTTGGTCATGGTTACCCAGTATTTCGACACGCTGAAGTCCATTGGCGAAAGCGACAAGACCAACACATTGTTTCTGTCCCATTCGCCGGCGGCTGTCAAGGAAGTCTCCGACCAGATTCTGCAGTCCATGCTGGTGGCGGAGAGGGCCAACGGCTGAAGGTAGTGGCGTCGGCGCCGCCGATCTCCCAGGAAGGTTCCCTCATCCTGCCGGTGGCGGCTCAGTTGGACCGTGAAAAAGAAGATCCTCCGGAGCAGGAGCCAGGCAAGCCGCAACAGTCCGGAAAAAAAAGAAAGAAGTAGTCTCCCGCTCTAACGAGCCCACCGTCCCGCCGCGTTCGTCAACCGGTTGCCCCTCCAGCCACGGTATGAAACAATATGGGGTTAGCCCCTACTCTATAGTCAGTACTTATCTCATCATCCGAGATGGAGGATATCTCTGAAATGCAGTCGAGTTGTGCGTTCTTCGACCCCCGTACGCGTCGGCGTCTCCGTATGACGGCCCGGCGAGTTCTGACGCTCCTGATTCCGGCACTACTGATCGTCATTTTGCTTTCCGCAACACCCCTGAAAGCGCAGCCCGCGGCTGGTGAATCGGCTGGCGGCGAGGCGAATCTCGTTCTTCCCTCGCTCGATCAGCCCGTCGGCGGCGTTTCCGGCCGCACTCTGCTCCTGGGCGGCATGGGCATCGCCCTCCTCGGCCTTGTCTTCGGATTCGTCACCTACACGCGCCTGCGTGGTCTGCCGGTGCACCAATCGATGCGCGAGATCTCCGAGCTGAT
>JBEKFB010000174.1:0-12457 GCA_050013535.1 Bryobacteraceae bacterium
GGTGCTGGATTTCAACGGAACGTTGCGGTCAGCCGCCGAATTGCGCAACGGCGTGGATCTCGCTTACGAGAGCAGCGCCCGCGCCATCGTTTTGCTTAATTTCGAGCCATCACACGTTGAAATAGACGGGATTGCCGTGAAATATGACGTGACGAGCATGGGCCAAAAATTCGAGCTGATGCTGCCGCGCGGCCAGCACCTGGTCGTGCTGAACGGCGGCTGACGGGGCATATTTTATAAAAACTGCCGATGCTTACCTTCGCGGCAGTCTGCATTTAATCGACCTCGCCGATCGTTTCGTTGTGTTGTAGTGCCTATTGCCTTATAGTATTCCATATGTCGGGGAACACTCGGGGCAGGGCGCACAGCTACAATGCAGGTTGAGGAATCCTTGTTCGTAATAGTCTCCCTCCTCAGTAAATGGCCCGTTCACCGAGGCCCCAAATCCTCCTTCCGAGCCAGACAGGTACTGCTTTCCGTCCGGAGTTATGATCTCGCTGGACGTCGAATAGTCGGAGTGCCCGCAGCTCGATCCGAGGGTGCTGTTGTCGGCGGTGGTAGTCGAGCCAAAGACGGTTTCCCCATTTGAACTCGTCCATACCTGGTTGTAAACGCTTAACCGGATGACCATTTGCGCCGACACGGATATCGGCAGAAGCAGGCCGCCAACAACAATGAGAAGGGCGAAACTGCCGTGGGATTTCGGCGCTGGGCGCTTGTTAGTTCGTTGGTAATCCATAAATTTTGATGTTTCCCTTTACCGTCTTGCCGATATAGCCACTCAGACGCGAAAGCCCATCCGAGGTCACCGCTGCCTGCACTGCGGCAATCGTACTTGCGATTACGTTGTCCTCCTGCGTTTTGAGCGCCGCCAGCGTCGAGTTAGCTCCGTTGCTGTTCTCCCTCGCCTCCTCAATCGCCTCCAGTTGGGTCATCATTTTGCCAAGCAATCCGGCAATTTGCTGGGCATCCGCGGCAGCCAGTGCCAGAGGAGCGAATTGGGCCTGCTGACGCTGTTGCTCCTGCGCCGTTGGCTGTTCGTGAGTTGCGATGGCCGTCAGGAAGTGCCGCCAGGCGAGCGCGTCAGGTATCTGCTCGGGGTTTTTCGACCCATCCACGATCACGACCAGATTTGTGACAGCGGCGGTGGTGGTCTGTGCGCTCGCCAGCAAAGACCAGAGCACACAAAAACAATAAACAATCGCCAATCTCAGCATGAATACGTTAGCCAGAGGCGCCTCCTCTCTAGATATTCAGCAAGGCATCGCGTCATCGCACGATACATCCAGCCGAATCATGGGACATTCGGAACAAATCTACAATACCCCTCTGGAGGGGTATTGCCTCCACCGAAGGACGCGTTTATATTGGACCGCAGTGGTTATTAATCGAGATCAGTTCCGTGGGAATGCTTACACTTTGGGTTCGCTGGCGACTGCGGCGTCCCGCTCCAGATATCTGAAAACGGCACTGCTTACGCGTCCAGCGCTGAGCGTTCTGTGGAAAGAGGGTCACGTTCTGGATGCATGGTGAGGAAGGCTTCCTGGAAGCACCCCGAGCAACGCGCGGTGCGCCGGAACCGGAGCAGGCTGTTGAACTCCGGGCTTCGCGACAAGAACCGCCCACGGGTGCTGCCAGGCTTTGGAGGCAGGTACAAGTACTAACGTCAAGGGGTGCTTGAGAGCATGCAATATCCACTCGATCCATTCGACGGTCAGGATCATTCGAACGATGTCGTCGTCTATCGCGGCGTTGTCAGATTTGGCTTGGAAGTGTCCTCGATATGGCGTAGTCCTACAGCATCTGACGAAGAGTTGCGCAGAATCTTAGAGGCACCTCCGTCCGTACGTTGGTGGCCGCCGCGCCTGACCGGGGATCGCGCTGTCGATCTTGAACTGCTCATTCTGGGGCAGTTGCTGGCTGCTGCGAGCATCGGGGCAGAGCTTCCGCACTCAGATGATCCCGCGCGGTTTAAGACTGCGATTTTCGCCAAGTATCCATCGCTGGATCCCGCCAAGCACGCGACTGATCGCGAGAAGTATGCGTCTCATCGTCTTACCGTCGCCATTGATCGCGATGGTTCAAACTCTATGACCCTGGCTAAGAACACCCGGGGCGATGCTTTGCCGGGCGTTGCGCATATTCCGGGGCGCGGCAAGAGGCCGGACTTCCTCGTGTACATACAGGAGGTTGTCCGTGGCGATCTCCTGGCGCGGATCGACGCAGTCCGTCAGACCCTCGCCGGAACGCAGCGCCAATGAGAACTGCCGAGATATTTCTCATTGCGCGCGTCGTCGCCTGTGCGCACTTGCTCGCGTTCGGGGTACTAAAGGTAGCTGGCCCAGGCGAGGGATGCGCTTGGCTGTCCGCGCCGTTCTCCGTCATATGGCTTCGGCTTGCGATTGTGGCAGTATCGGTCGTCGAAATAGTCTTGGCATTTGTCCTCGTACTTGGTCTCCTTGATGGTCAGGCGGCGGTGTTGACTTGCTTCGCGCTCATGGTTCCACTCACCTATTACGGCGTCAAATCCATCCGCAAGACAGGATCCTGCGGCTGCGCCGGTAGCCGCGCGGCGGTTCCGGCTCCTCGCACCCCCGGCGGCTTGGTCGCTCGAAACTTTTGCCTGTTCGCCGCTCTCAGCAGTGGCGCTGTTTTCGGTCCGCGATATGCCGAACTAGGTCACGGAGCGCTTGCCATAACCGGTTTGGCACCGCTTCTTTATCTCACTGGAAGGGGTCTCCTCAACAGTGGCGACCCACTAGGAGGACAAGGCCGCAGCGAGGTGATCGCATGTGGCAAGTGAGCTACGTCGTCTTGGTTATGTGTGTTATATCCCTGTTTGTCATGACGATTCACATGTCTGCTCAGGTGCGCGGAAAGGACTCGGCAAATAGCTGGCCGCTCGGTGACCTAACGAGAGGCGCCACGGTGGCCGCTCTGTGCCCTCTTAACGGGACTTTTGAGTTCGGGATCTTGTGTTTACTGAGCCTTGCCGAGGAGTCATTCTCTGTTGCGGTCCGAGTAATGTCGATTGCAGAGCGACGAAAGCTGCCGTATCGAATCGTGATAGTCGGAAGCGCCCCGCCGGTCTGGCTGGTGGATCTGCCCAGTTGCGAACACATTTCGTTCGTTGGTGCACCGGTTGTCGCCACGCTGAAAATCGCCCACCTTCCCGTCGTTGCTGGTGTGTTCGGCGGGCGAGTCGTGGAGGCGATTTCGACCTGGCGCGACACACCTGAGTTCGAGAAGAGGTTTGGCTTTCTACTCGAGCCGGCTTGGGCGGAGCGCGAAGACTCAATAGAGGAGAATGTGTATGATTAACAGACGGGCATTTTTGTCCGCGGTTGAGAGGCAATTGTCGGCGTCAATGATGCTTCTCGCATTTGGCGCGACGGGTATAAAAGCTGCTCAGACGTGCCAGAGTTTCCCGCCCGCCACCTGGTGGGAGTTGTACAACGAACCTGGGGCAAGTTGTAATATTAAATACAAGACGATTCCGACGGGTGCTACCTACACTACCGACACTGCTTATTCGCCATCCTGTGGCAACCCGGCCATGCAGGATTTTTGCTATACGAATACCTGCAGCACCGCCACTTCGAGCGGCAGTTGCCAATGTGGTGGGGCCTCAACATATCAACTAGTCACTGCCGTATGCGACGACAGTTCGTGCATGTGCCAGGTTCAACAAGTGCAACTGGCATGTTAGATGTTACGTCCGGCATAAGTAGGCACTGGAAGCCAGCGGGTACTTGAAATGCGAGCTTGCCAGGCTGTGGTTTTCCTCGCCTTTATACCGGTACCCGCAGTCGCACAGGGGCAGGCGCTGTATCGTGACCAGCTTCCATCGATTCGGAAGGCATTTGCGGAAAGGGGCGTCACGTTCCGGATGAATGGTGAGGAAGGCTTCCTGGAAGCAGCCCGAGCCTTGCACAGCGCGCCGGAACTAGCCACGATAAACGACCTTCTTCCGACGTCTCTTGTCATCGAAAACAGCAGTGGCAGGGCGATCATTTTTACCACGCTTGTCGCAGAAATGGTGAAGGGTTCCGGCGACGTTGTTTACGACATCGCGAAGACGGGCAATATAGCCAACAGGAACAGCTATCCGCGTCTCGAGTCCGGGAAATCGCGACTACTCACGATTGATCCTTTCGTCAACGAGCCCCTTGCGAGGGGGCATCCGAGCGATGCGGAGATGCGCGTGATGGCCTCCCAAAACGAGAGAATGCGAGGCGTTCTGAAGACGTACAGTGTCCGCAGCATCGTCACAATACCGGACGCGATCGTGTTCGACAACGGCGAAGTGATGGGCAGGGACCGGTATGGCATTGTCGCTCAGGAGCAGGCCGAACGCCTTGCGATCGAACGTCTCAGCGACAGATTTCGAAGCATGATGGACGACAGTTCCCGTGACCTAATGATTGCGTTTTTTCAGGGGAAAGCCGCGCGGGCTGCGCCAGTCTTTCGCGGACAAACAATAGATCATTATCCGGCAGCCGAAGGATGGGCTGCCTTTACATTTGTCGCGTTACTCAGAGCGGGACGGACGAATGACCAAGTTCTGGAGTCGATGGGCGCGATGCGCGCGAACATGGAGGCGCAATTGCCCCTTTTCCTATCGGGTGCAGCCGATGTGCCGCCGGGATCGTCCGATTGAGTACGGAAGCAGAAGGGGAAATCGTCATGCCATACACTAAGCACCTCGTCCGCCTTGCCATCGTTCTTGCGGCTTTTGCGGTTGGAGGCTTCGTTCGAACTGTCGGGGCCCAGGAACAGTGTGGAAAACAGCCATGCGCACCGTGTAATACGTCTACAGATGGAATACCCCTCGGGACGCTGAACGGCACGCCTCAATGCCAATCAAATTGCACGTGTACAACTCAACAGAGTGTTACGGGCTATGGCTGCCGGACCGAGAAATGCAACGCTTGCCAAGGGTCAACGCAGGGCTCGACAGTACTGTCGTGCCAGGGAAACCAGAATGCATGCGTTGAGTTGGAGCCCATCTTTTGTCTCGGAGCTTGCTAGCTTGGAAAGGGCAGTTGTGAAAAGGTATATCGTTCTCGGGGCTGTTGTTTTATGCGCCGGGGTTGTCGGCTATTGGGCGAATCCGCGGCGAGTTTTCGCGCAGCGCATAACCCTGACCCCGTTCACGGCGGAGTTCGCGAGGAACCAATACCGGCCCGGCGGGACACCGGATGCGCGCCCGGCTACTCATTTCAAGTACTACCGTCGCGATGACGGCTCGCGTGCAACCACAATCTCAGGTGACGGGACCCTGACGACGATTGTCGATGCATCGCGACTCGAATACACCATCCTCGAGACGTCAACTTTATCCAAGATCACCTTCCGCTATCCGTCGCTGGAAAGGCTCGCAAGCGCGCTGAACCTTAACGAAGAGGGGCAATGCCCCGCGCTCGGAGGACCAGTAGAGCTCCTGGAGAGCGCCGACGAACGATTCGGCCAACAGATAGTGCATCGGCGAATCCGGGAGGAGAAGATCAAGGGGTTTGCCAGGTCGACGCGAGAGGAGTGGGTCGTACCGGCCCTGAATTGCTTCTCTTTGGAGACGGTCGCCACGGACACGACGGGCGCGAGGGCCGTGACGAAGGTAACCTCGCTTGAGGTAGGGCCGCCCGCTGCCGCCGCGTTTGAGATTCCCTCAGCCTATGTCGAGAGGTCCCCGATCGCAATGGAACAGGAGTACAAGACCAGGTTTGCCAAGGCGTATTGGGGAGACAAGGTGAGCGAGGTGATGGAGCGGAATTACTGGAAACTCCGATAACACTAGCCGGAACGAACGGTCGACCCTTAGCCTGGGCGTAATCGCCAGTTGCGAGGGGCGGCGGCCCGGTCGAGCGGTCGTTCCCCGCTTACTCCGCCAGCAGATGCAGCACGATGCTGCGGCGGTGCGGCACGCGGCGATGCTCGAACAAGTAGATGCCCTGCCACGTGCCCAGCGCCAGAGGATTATATTGAGCTGGTATATTCCAGCCAGAGTGAGATTTCGATAGAGGGCCCGTGTGGGCTCGAACTTGAAGGGACAAGATATGCTTACAATTCGCAAACGCGGGCGCTCCAGCATTAGCCTGCTATTGGCGGTCGCCCTCGTACTCCTCGCAAGCGTGTTGCTTCAAGCTCAGGGCCAGAGCCTCGCGGATGCGATTACCATCCTTCCGCCATCCTTTGATCCCGGAGAGAATAGCTGGACAGTAGTCTTCCGTAACACTAGTGAGCGCCAGATAACGGGTTTCGCCGCGGACCTTGTCTGCACCCATTCCAACGGAGCCTCATCTCCGCTGCCGATCGAAGTTGACCTTGCTCCAGCTCTTGCTTGGGCGGTTATTCTGAAGAATTCGCCTGATCATGACAAGGTAGTGTCGTTCAAGCCAGGTGAGCTTTATTCATACTCATTTCCCGGGATCGACGTCAGGTCCGTTGAAGGGGCGGTCAAGGGTGTCGTTTTTATCGACGATACCGCCGTTGGCGATGACAAACGCATTCAGCGAGTTTTCGACATGCGTACGGACCTTGCAACCCGCAAGGGGGTAATTCTCAGCGCCTTATATGCCTTGAACTCTTCGCCCGCCTCGCAGCGTACCCTCCGGCCGAACATGGAAAAGCTGCCTGAAGGGTCGCCTCTGCGACGCGAAATGGAGCGGGTCGAAGTGCACCTCGCAGGGGATGGTGACATTGGGCTCGCAAACGCGCTATCGATTTACGAGGCGGAGAGCAGTACGCTCAAGAGCCACATGATTAGGAGATTCAAATAGACGTGCGTCAAGCAATCATTTCGTTTGTACTAGCGGCAATTGCTGCTCCTGGCGTGCTGGCACAGTTTCCATGCATGTCGGGGCCCAACGTAGTCGCCGACACTAACCCTGCAAGCTCGGCTTGTGCGGGCTGGAGGGCGGGGCCTTACACTGAGACGCGAGAGTATCTAGCGAGTTGCACGCAAAGTGCCTGGGACCTCGTGGCATACGTATCCGCAAATGGCGCCTGTAGTTCCATCGCGTACCTCGTAAACTGTGAACCGGACTGGCAGGTCGGCTGGACCGGCGGCGGTGGCCTTTCGTATTTCTACGTGAGAACGAGCAATGCCGTGCAGATAACGACCGTTGGCGTTCCGTTGCCCTGGTGCTCGTATCAATCCTGGATCGAAACTGACAGCGCGACGTGCGTATGCTGCACTTCCTGACCTATCGTGCCTGAGCCCCGGTGATCGCCCTTTATTGGAACTACTCCGCCAGCAGATGCAGCACGATGCTGCGGCGGTGCGGCACGCGGCGAGATCGGCTCCGTGGGAGTGGTTGCACTCGGTTTGGCACCGTCGTGATGAGAATCGCTGACTGACAATTCGACGAAGGGACAACCAAGGCATGTGCATGCATCAAGTTTTGCGTCGCGGAGCAGTCTCGAGTATGCTTTTTTTTCTCTGTTCCTACTTCCTGTCTGCGCAGGATCTCGCGAACAACTGGAAAGTAATCACGCCGTCGTCCCCGTTGCAGGTGACATCTGTAACCGAAAAGGACCATGGGGTAGTAGTCTTCGCGTTCACGAACGTCTCTCAGAAGACCATCGCAGCGTATGCGGTGCGAAATGAAGTGTTGAACTTCGAGACCGATTACGGCAATCAGCTCAGGGGTTTTGTCCCTGGCTCCACGGACGAGGTGCCGTTCCCGGTCGAGGACCTAAAGGCCGGCGCGGGTCGCGACCTTGAGGTGTCGGTTGTCTTTGAGGACGGTTCCTCTGTTGGGTCGGCCCCGCTGGTCTCGTTTCTTCGCGGTCGCGCGACCGGAGACGCTGCCGAACTCGCACGGATACGAGAGGTTTTCGACGGGCAGGCTGCGTCGCACCCAGGAGGCATAGATGCCGAGGCCCTGCGACGCGGCATCGGTCCGCCGCCAAAATCACCAACGCAAGCCCTGCGCGTACTGGGCAGTATTGGGGCGCCAATTCCGCTGGCGGCCACCCTTAGGCACGACGCTCCGGATTTCCAGAGAGGCTTCGTTCGAGGTGTAAGCATCACAAGGCAGCAGGCGCTCCTCAAGGTTGGCGAGTTGGAAAGGGTTTCTGCGGATGTGGAAAGGCGTCTCGCAACCGCGCCTCCCGGTCGAAAACACCTGACTCCGGCCGATCTGCTGCGTGACACACAGGAGGAGTATCGCGCTATGGCAACACGCTATGGTTATTTCATCAGCCAGGCGCAAATGGGACGGTACCAATGAGACTCAATAGCGTTCTTCTATCGGCTTCGGCGCTCGCAATCCTAGCGACGGTGCTCAGTCTGACGCTTCGAGGTTCGTGCCCCTATGGCCCTTGTCCGGCGATACCCACCAGTAGCAGTGAGGAGGACTATGACTCCTGCAGCGGAACCGCTTCAATAAACGGCCCAACCTGCAACTGTACGATCACAAAAAAGATACTCCAGACCGTCGTCTTCGAAGACGGCACTAACACACAGGGGTACCTAACCGGGACCGGAGTGGGAGCCACAACGCAAGACTGTTTCGATTCTACATACGTACAGAACGTATATAACGAATGCTGGCCCCAGTTCTTCGACAACCCTCCATTGTCCGACAACGGGTGGGTCGATGAGAACATAGCAAACAGCCCTGGAATCAACACCACACCCGACTGGTGCCCGCCCACTGGTTATCCTCCGTATGAGCAGTACACGGCCTTCCTTTCATGCCAGTGGAGCCCGACTCGCACTTACAACGTTCCGTCAACTCAGTACTCCTGCTCTTACTGAATGCATGAAGACCGCGTAAGCACCCGTTATTCGCCCGGCGGCTGGCGCCGCCTGGCCGCCGCTTGCAGTCGCGCACTACCAGAACTAAGTGCGCAGGAGGTGTGACCTGTGCACTGGAACAATCGGATCGTATTGAAATTCATCGCGGCGCTGTTATTCAGCGTGACGGCGGCGAGGATCCTTCGAGGCATCTCGTGGCACTGAAACGAACCAAGCTACGCCGGACGCGCCTTCTGAACACGGCAGCCAATGTCGCCCTGTTGGTTTCGGCCGTCGCAGTGTGCGCGAGCAGCGCGCTCGACATCCATGGGCATCTGTGGCAATCAGGGTCGAAGGCGCCAGCGAGCAGCACGCCGGCTCCCATGCCGGGCGTGCCCGCCCCTAAGGTGGCGGGCATAGATTATCGGCAGTCGGACCGAACGCTCGTGCTTTTCCTCAGCACTCGTTGTAAGTTCTGCCGGATGAGTGCGCCGTTTTATCGCGAGCTCTCCAGCCGCGTCGCCAAGGACTCCAGGACGCATCGTATTGTCGCTGTATTTCCTGAAGGGCGGATGGAGGTGTCGGGATTCATCACGCGTGAGCAGCTAGGGATTGACGTAATACCGGATGTCCGGGCACATGAGTATGGCATTACCGGCACACCAACAGCTGTGCTCGTGGCGCGGGATGGAGTGGTCCAAAGGAGCTGGGTGGGCGCGGTCAACAAAGAGGCCCAGACCGACATGATCCACGCCTTCATTGGGAGCGAGTGACTTTCGCTTCTACTCCGCCAGCAGGTGCAGCACGATGCTGCGGCGGTGCGGCACGCGGCGATGCTCGAACAAGTAGATGCCCTGCCACGTGCCCAGCGCCAGTTGGCCGGCATGCACCGGGATGCTGAGCTGCGTATTGGTGAGCGCGGCGCGGATGTGCGAGGTCATGTCGTCGGGGCCCTCGGCGGTGTGACGGTAGTGGCGCGTGTCCTCAGGCACCAGCCGCTCGAAGAAATCGCCGAGATCGGCCACCACGTCGGGGTCGGCATTTTCCTGAATCACTAATGACGCCGAAGTATGGCGGCAGAAGACCGTCAACAGGCCGGTGCGCGTTTTCTGGCTGGCCACCCAGGATGCGACTTCGCGCGTGACATCGTAGAAGCCCTTGCCGCTGGTCGGCACGGTGATCTCATAAGTGGCCTGGCGCAAGTCCTACTCTACCGTTACGCTTTTCGCCAGATTCCGCGGCTGATCCACGTCGCAGCCCCGGCGGACCGCGATGTGATAGGCGATGAGCTGCAGCGGGATGATCTCGGCAATGGGCAACAAGAGCTCGCTGGTGGACGGAATGGAGATCAGATGGTCCACCATGGGGGCCACTTCGGCAGCGTCCTGCTCGCACACCACCGCCACCACGATGCCCGAGCGCGCCTTCACTTCCTGAATATTCGACAGCGTCTTCTCAAAGCGGACCCGGCTCTCTTCGCTGCCGGGGTCGCGCGTGGCCAGCACCACCACTGGCAGCTTTTCGTCGATCAGCGCGTTGGGGCCGTGCTTCATCTCGCCGGCCGGATAGCCTTCGGCGTGAATGTAGGAGATCTCTTTCAGCTTCAGCGCGCCTTCGAGCGCGATGGGGAAGTGAATGCCGCGGCCGAGGTAAAGGAAATCGGTGGCGCGGAACAGCGCCCGTTCCAGTTCCCCATAAATCGCCTCGTTGCCGAGCACGGTTTCGAGTTTGCCGGGCAGGTGAATCAGCGCCTCCATCAGCTTCTTCGATTCTTCCGGCGATAACTGTTCCCTCACCTGGCCCAGATACATGGCGAGAATGAACAGCGCGGTGAGCTGGCAGGTGAATGCCTTGGTGGACGCGACGCCGATCTCCGGACCTGCGTGCGTGAGCAATGTGCCCGCGGCTTCACGCGTGATCATGGAGCCGGTGACGTTGCAGATGGCCAGCGTTTTCGAACCTTTCATCTTGGCCTCGCGCTGCGCCGCCAGCGTATCGGCGGTTTCGCCCGACTGCGAAATCACCACGCTGAGCGTGTCCTTCGAGATGATGGGGTCGCGATAGCGGAACTCGCTGCCGTAATCCACTTCCACCGGAATCCGCGCCAGCTTCTCAATCATGAACTTACCCGCCAGCGCGGCGTGCCAGCTTGTGCCGCAGGCGATGATGCGAACCGACCGGAACGCGCGAAACTCCTTCGGACTGATGTCCATCTCGTCGAGAAAGATGCGGCCCGATTCCTGTCCCACGCGGCCCAGCATGGTGTCGCGCACGGCGCGCGGCTGCTCAAAGATTTCCTTGAGCATGAAGTGCTTGTAGCCGCCCTTTTCGGCCATGATGGGGTCCCACAAAATGTGCGAGACCTTGCGCTTGATGGGGCGGCCCTGAAAATCGGTGAGGTGCACGCCATCGGGCGTGAGAACGGCGATGTCGCCGTCGTCGAGGAAGAACATGTCGCGGGTGTGGCTGAGAATGGCCGGAACGTCCGAAGCCACGTAGTATTCGCCTTCACCGAGTCCGACCACTACCGGCGGTCCGGAACGGGCCGCAACGATCTTGTTGGGGTCCGAGCTGGCGATGACGGCGAGCGCGAACACGCCGGTTAGCTGGCTGACGGCCTTGCGCACCGCCTCTTCCAGATTGCCCTCGTAATGAGCCTCAATCAGGTGCGCGATGACTTCGGTGTCTGTCTCGGTGACGAAGCGGTGCCCTTCGAGCAGCAGCCGCTGCTTCAAGGCGACATAGTTCTCGACGATACCGTTGTGCACGACGACGATGTCGCCGGAGCAATCGCGGTGCGGGTGTGCGTTCTCTTCAGTGGGACGCCCGTGCGTGGCCCAGCGCGTGTGGCCGATGCCGTATGACCCGTCGACGGGGTTAATCCGGACGGTTTCTTCGAGATTTCGCAGTTTGCAGTCCGTCCAGTATGATCGGAACGGCCTTGCGGTTGCCTATGTAGCCAACGATTCCACACATAGGATTAGGATACCGGAGTCGTTGTAGATAGCGCGCCAGGCGTGCGCGTTAGGCAGTTGCGGTTAACGCCTTACCGCAAATGTGGAATTCACCTTAGAGCGATTTTCGTCAGCGCCGCCGGCCACCGCCGCCGTGCGATCCTCCGCCGTGACCGCCACCACCGTGGAAACCCCCGCCGCTGCTGCTGTGGAAGCTCCGGCCACCCCCGCCGCCGCTATGAACGTTGCCACTGTAGCTGCGGAAACTCTGTCCTCCGCCGCCATAGCTCCGATAGCTGCTGCTCGGTGCGCGGTATCCGCCGCCGCCGTACGATGGCCGGTAGCCGTAGCTGCGCGATGCGCTGCCATAAGATCCGGCGTAGTTCCCGCGATACGTCCCGCCGTGGTATGAGTTCGGGCGATAGCTGTTGTAGCCCGTTCCGTCCCGGTAGGCCGAGCTTCCGAAGCGGTTCTCTCCGCCGCTGGCCGCGCGCGTCGAACCCTGCGCGAAATGTTGCCAGTTCTCACCGGTCGCTCGGCTCAATCCTGTGCTGGCACTGGCGCGATATCCGCTGCGTCCATAGGAAGAAGAGCCGCCGAATCGCGAAGCCAGCGTACCATTCGAGTACGGGACTCCGAGCCGATGTGCCGGATTGTGCGCCCACAAGCCCCACGCGCCGCCTCCGTACCCAAACCCGCCAAAGCCGAAGTGATGGAAGAAGAATCCATTCAGCAGAATGTTGCAGGCGAACCAGTTCGG
>JBEKFB010000175.1:0-12358 GCA_050013535.1 Bryobacteraceae bacterium
TCGCCGTGACCAGTGACGCCATCGCGCGTGTAGCGTACATAGAGGACATCGCGATACTCGCTGGACGACATCACCGTGGTCCAGGTATGGCGAAGCTTCAGGCGGTAGATCTCAGTGTCGAACACGATACCGCTTGCGCTTGTCACAGCAGGGGTGACCGCTGCCGCTGCGGCCGCACGGAAAAGTTCGCGGCGGTTCATGTTCCCAGTCTATTGGATGCGCCGCGCGGCCACGAACAACGGGGCCCAGTGCTCATCGTCCAGGCGGTCAATCTGAATTACCGGGCGCTGCCACGGGGTCGCGTCGATGAATTCGCCATCGCCGAGGTACATGCCGGTGTGCGTGATCTTATCCGCGCTGGCGCCGAAATAGAGTAGATCGCCGGGCCGGAGCTGATCGCGCGCCACGGCGGCCATATTCGACCATGCGGCCTGCTGGCTGGCGTCGCGAGGAATCAGGACTCCGCGCCGGCGGCACAGCATCTGGGTGAAGCCGGAGCAGTCGAAGCCGTACGTTGACGTTCCGCCCCACAGATAGGGCAGCCCGAGAAAACGGCGGCTGAACGCGATCACATCGCCGAGTGCCTGCGGCTTCGGATCGGAAGTCACGTCGCCGCGTTGTATCCAGGCCTTACGCCCACCCGGAAGCTTAACCTGCAGCCATCGCGGATTCTCGTCCTGAGCGGCCAGCACTTCAAAGCGGGCTTCAAACGGGACCGTCATTACGGGCCGGTGCTTCGTGATATCCGCTTCGCGGTACAGATTCGCGAAGAGCGATTCGACCTCGACGCATGATCCGTCCGGTGACCCATCCTGCGCATAGGGCTTCCGCCGCAGCACCGATGATGTGGTGATCCAGCCGGTGTAGGAATCGGCGGTTTGGATGCGTACCCACGCCCCGCGCCGGCCAACGATATGAGCGTTAGCCCCGAAGATGGCCTGGGAGACGACGTCGGCGTTCGCGTTCGGGCGCGAATACATGTTGGCCACCGATACGGTGACGACGGCGTTTGCGGAGGGAGCAGTGGAACCGTCGGCCATGAGAAAGGCCACGAGCAGACACAACATCTGCTTTGAGTATAGAGGCGAGAAACTCTAGACGCGGCTTACGGACGGTCCGGGTTCAGGTGCAGGCCTTTGTGAATCGCGTAGAGGGCCAGCTCCAGACGGTCGGAAACGCCCAGCTTGTCGAAGATGTTATGCAGATGGTTCTTCACCGTCTGCTCGCTGATGAACATCTTCTCGGCCATTTCCTTGTTCTTGTAGCCCTGAGCGACAAGCTGCACGATCTCCCGTTCGCGCGTGCTCAGCGGCGAGCGTTCGCGAGTTTTACCCGAGCCGTTGGCCCCGGCCGCTTCGGCGGCGGTAGCGAACTGGCGCATTACCGCGGCGGTAGTGTGCGAGTCCAGCCAGATTTCTCCGGCGTTCACCTTGCGAATGCTCTTGACGATCAGTTCCGGCGCGGTTTGCTTCAGGACAATGCCCGAGCAGCCCAGCTTCATCGCCTGCACAAACTCGTTCTTGTCTTCCGACGCCGTTAGGATGATTACGCGGGTGCGTTTGCCCGTCTGCTGCATGGCCTGCAGCGTGGAAAGCCCGTCCAGGTTGGGCATGCGCAGATCCAGAAGCAGAACGTCGGGTTCCATCTCCTGAATGATGTCCAGCACCTCGCGGCCGTCGTTGGCCTCACCGACGATCTCGAAATCGTCCTCGAGCGAGAGCAGCTTGCGAAGGCCGTCGCGAACGATGGGATGGTCATCCGCGATGACGATGCGAATGGTGGGTTTCCTGGTGTCCACGACCGGGGTCTCATCAGGCTGAATTGTCGCCGTACTCTCGTTCATACTATCCGTATCGACCATTCCCGGTTTAGATTCTATTGAAGTACCAGTACGGAATCAATTTGAGGTAATGCTCAGAACTCCGCCCTGAAACCTCTTAGCGCACACTAAGCGAATCAGGCCGCCACACTTACGTTTTCCTTACGCGACGGCCAGGTCGTGTACGATGCCTTACTGAATTCGAACCAAAGGCCGGTTTCCAGCTTACCAGAAATTCTGTTTCGCTAGTACGAAAGTACTGTTACTTTGGCAAGCTCAACGGGAGCCATGGGGCGGGGAGGCCTTTAGTCGAGGACGCGCTCGAACTCGGCAACGATGCGGTACCGGGCGTCTTCCGGATCGAGATCCCAGGAGGGATACCCGGGGTTCCTGGATTCGAGGTGAATGCGGGTGTGGCGCCAGTCGACGTCGGGCTCCGCCTCTTCCGAAAACACCTTCCTGCTGCTATAGCGCTTCACCGTATAGCGGTTCATGCCACCACTTACCGGCTCCTCTACCAACACCAGACGCCCCTGCCGCGAACCGGTCACGCCCGCCCGAAAGACGGCCAGGGAGCCGTCGGGAATGTGCGGCTCCATGCTGTGGCCTTCGATTCGCGCCACGAACATATCTTTGGTGAGGCGCAGGTCTTCCGGTGCTTCTTCCCAGCCTTCTGCCGTGACTTCGTCATTGTCGAGAAACTTTCCGGCGGCCACACGCAGCGAATAGCGCGGAAGGTGGGTTCGAAATGGAAGCACACTGGCGGGAACATGCTCCCGGTACAGGCGCGTCACGGCACGTTCCGGGTCGGCGGCCAGCACCTCGCGGCGATCCGAAAGGCGGATGGTATTGGAAAGATAATCTTCCAGCAGGCTGATGAGAGCTGCCGCTCCCAGTTCGCGCGCCTTACGATCAAGATCGTCGGCCAGCGCGCGCAGCACCTCGGCGTCTTCCCCGCCCGCGATCGCGTCCCAGTCGCGGCGCAGCTTAAGGTGAAGCGAATCCGCGTCCGGCTCGAGCAGCAGGATGCCAATGGGCTCGACTGCGCGGCCGGGAAGCGCGGCTTCGATCAGCCACCATGCCGCCACGCGAGTCTCTATCGGCATAAACGTCCTTATCGGCAACGCCGGGCTAACTTATGGATAATACTCCGATCCTACGGATAATACTCCCGCCGTGCCCGCACTTTCACCAGCGGCAGATCCACGGTCACCTTGATGCGGCGGGCCACGCGTTTGGGATCGGTTGGCGCTCCGTCAGTATCCGGGACGTAGCGCAAAATGTACTGCGTGGTCACCTCTCCGGCCACGTTGGCGATGGCCGTATACAGACCTTTGGACAGCTCCGATGCATACCCGCCGGTGTCCGCCTCGTACACATAGTTGCCGGCGTCCTTGGGCGTGGACAAATACCCGGAGATATCGGAATAGAGCTTCTGCAGCGGCGAAACCACGCGCCCGCCGGTCTGCTCGGCCAGTTTCACCAGATTCTGCTCTTCCGGCTGCACATCGCCGAACGCGGAGGTGCTGACGCCATAAATGGTCACCAGATTCCGTTGCGCGATTTCCAGCGCCTGATCGAGCGTGTGGGTGCTGGCGTTATCGTGCCCGTCGCCGACGATCACGATAATGCGGCGCGGCTCAATCGGTTCTCCCTTCACCAGATCGTGCCGGGTGCAGGCCATCCACACGGCGTCGTACAACGCCGAGCCGCCGCTGGGCCGCATTTTCCGAATTTGTTGGTTGATCTTCTCCGGGTCGGTAGTGGTCTGCACTACCAGCTCCGGCGTGCTGGTATAGGACAGCAGGTAACCGCTGAATTTCTTGTCGCCCGGCAGCAGCGTATAGACCATCTCGACGGCGCCGTCCTGAAAAGTCTTCCAGTGAATCGCCGACGCGCTGCTCAGGTCGATCAGAAAGCCGATGACAACCGGCTGATTGCGCTCGCGGCTGAAATACTCGATGCGCTGCTCCTTACCCTCGTCGAAGATCTGGAAGTCCTTTTTATCGAGGTCGGAGACGAAGCGGCCCTTCTCGTCGGTGACCGTAACCGGCACGATAACCTCATTGACATGGACCTGAAAATTGGAGTCGGGCTTAGTTTGCGCAAAGAGCGTCAAACCCAGCAGGGTTAGCGAAACGAAACGATGCATCGGGCTTCTTTCATTATAGGGAGCAGTCAGCCCTTCGCCTTCTTCACCGCCTCGGTGAGCGCGGGCACGACCTCGAAAAGGTCACCGGCGATGCCGTAATCGGCGACCTCGAAGATAGGCGCATCGGGATCCTTGTTGATGGCCACGATGGTGCGCGATCCCTTCATTCCGACGAGATGCTGGATGGCGCCGGAAATGCCAACGGCGATATAAACTTTCGGCGATACGGTTTGCCCCGAACTCCCCACCTGCCGTTCCATGGGAAGCCAGCCGTTGTCGCAAATGGGCCGCGATGCCGCCAACTCCGCGCCCAGCGCACGCGCCAGCTCCTCGACAATGGCGATGTTTTCCTTCTCCCGGATGCCGCGGCCGACTGAAACGATGATCCCGGCGGCGGTGAGATCCACAGCGCGCTCGGCCCCGCGGAACGGCTCGCCGGGTTTGGTGCGAATCGCCGCTGCGTCCAGATCGGGCATGAAGCTTTCGATGGCCGGCTGGCCGGCTGCGGCATCGTCCGTCCGAAAAGCGCCGGCCTGAATGGAAGCGAACCTGGGCGCCGGTCCCGCGGGCCGCACGTCGGAGTTGAGCTTGCCCTGAAAGAGCTGGCGCACGAACACCGGTCCCGCGGCGTCCACGCGAAACCCCGTGCAGTCGCTGATCAGCACGCGGTCGAAGCGAGTGGCCAGCTTTGGCGCGAAATCACGAATGCGATATGTGTGAGGGAAAAGAATGACATCGGGCGCGGTCTTCCGGATCAGTTGCTCCGCCGCCGCGGTAAATCCGTCGGGCGTGTAGGGCGCGAGCAATTCGTGATTCACCGCCCACACGCGGCTAATGCCCTTCAGTTCCCCGGCGAGCGCCTCTGCGCCGTCGCCGATCACGGCCGCACTGGCTTCCGTGCCCATGGCGTCTGCAAGCTGCCGCGCGGCTGCGAGCGTCTCCAGGGACATTCGCTGGCTGGCGCCGCCGCGTTGATCGAGAATGGCCAGAACGCCGCTCACTGAACCTCTTTCACAGGACTCGCGCCTCGAAGCGAAGTTTCTCCACCAGCTTCGCCGCCGCCTCGCGCGCGGTGCCTTCGAGCATTTCAGTGTGCTTGGTTCTCGGTGGCGCGTAGATGCGCTCGATTACCACTCGTGGCGCGGTCTCGCTGGCTGCCGGCTTCGCTACCCTGATCTCCTTCGCCTTTGCCTTCTTGATCCCCATCAGCGTTGCGTAGCGCAGCTTGTTGATGCCGGACTGGATGGTGATCAGGGCCGGGAGCGGCATCTCGACATTCTGGAAAAAGCCGTCCTCGAGCTCACGGCGCACGCGAACGCCACCCTCGGTCTTTTCCACCTGCATGACGATTGTCGCGTGTGGCAGACCGAGCACCTCGGCCAGCACCACGCCCGTCTGGCCATAGCCGAGGTCGTCCGACTGTAAGCCGGTGACGATCAGATCCGCCTTTTCCGGGCCGATGGCTTCCGCCAGCATCCGGGCCAGGGCCAGCGTGTCAGACCGGGCGGACTCCAGTTCGATGTGAATGGCCCGGTCGGCGCCCTTGGCGAGCGCTTCCCGGATGGTCTGCGCCGCTCGCGGCGGACCTGCGCACACAACCACCACCTCACCACCGTGCTTTTCGCGGAGTTGCAGAGCTTCTTCCAGCGCGTAGGCGTCGGGCTCGTTGATTTCGAAGCCAAGGTCGTTCCCGTCGATCCAGCGGCCGCCCGCGTCGATGCGTAACTGCGCGTCGCGAACCGGAACCTGCTTGATACAAACGATGATCTTCATGAAACAAAAGGAGTAGAGGGAATAAATGGAGTAGGGGACATAAAGGACGCACGTTGACGTACTGGATTGTCTCCGTCTCCCGTTATTCCTCTTACTCCCCTTATTCCTTTTATTCTGCCCATCTTCTGAACACCAGACTCCCGTTTGTTCCGCCAAAGCCGAACGAGTTCGACAGGGCGTATTCGATCTTCATCGGTCGTGCGTGGTTGGGGACGTAATCGAGATCGCACTCGGGATCGGGAACTTCGTAGTTGATGGTCGGCGGCGCCAATTGGTCGCGCAGCGCCAGCACCGTGATGCCCGCTTCCAGGCCGCCCGCGCCGCCCAGAAGGTGCCCGGTCATCGACTTGGTTGAGCTCACCGCCATCTTATACGCGTGCTCGCAGAAGCAGCGCTTGATGGCGATGGTCTCAATCTTGTCGCCCACGCCGGTGGAGGTCCCGTGCGCGTTGATGTAATCGATCTGGTGCGGTTCGATCCCGGCGTCCTTAACCGCCGCCCGCATCACGCGAAAAGCCCCGTCGCCGTCTTCCGAGGGACTGGTGATATGATACGCGTCGCCGCTCATCCCATAGCCGACGATCTCCGCCAGAATCGGCGCTCCCCGGCGCTTCGCAAATTCCAGTTCCTCGAGAACCAGAATCCCCGCGCCCTCGCCCACCACGAACCCATCGCGCTCAGCATCCCACGGCCGGGAGGCGCGGGACGGTTCGTCATTGCGCTGGGAAAGCGCGCGCATCGCCGCAAATCCGCCGATGCCCATGGGCGTGATCGCCGCTTCAGTGCCGCCGCAGATCATGACATCGGCCGCATCGCGCTGGATGATCTTGTAGGAATCGCCTATGGAATGCGCGCTGGTGGTGCAAGCCGTGGCCGTGGCGGAATTCGGTCCCTTCGCGCCGGTGCGAATGGAAACCTGTCCGGAAGCCAGATTCACGATGGTGGCCGGTATGAAAAACGGCGAGATCCGACCCGGCCCCTTCTCCAGCAGAATCCGATGTTCGCGTTCGATAATCTCGAATCCGCCGATGCCGCTGCCAATGTACACGCCGGCGCGTTCGGCCCACTCCTCGGGAATCTTCAGCTGGGCGCCTTCCATCGCAAAATCAGAAGCCGCGATGGCCAACTGAATGAAGCGCCCCATCTTTTTCACTTCTTTGCGCTCGATGAACTGCGAGGGATCGAAGTTCTTCACTTCGCCGGCAATGCGGCAGGCAAAAGCGGTGGGGTCGAACTGCTCAATGGTGCTTACACCGCTGCGCCCTTCGCGAATACCCTGCCATGTTTCATTCGTGCCGACGCCTACGGCGCTGACCAGACCGACACCTGTGATGACAACTCTGCGAGACAAGCGATTCCCCGTGCCGCCTTACGATTTCTTCTTCGCGTCGATGTAGTCGATGGCGTCCTTCACCGTGGCGATCTTCTCGGCGTCTTCGTCGGGGATATCGATGTCGAAGGCCTCCTCGAAGGCCATCACCAGTTCCACGATGTCCAGTGAATCCGCGCCGAGGTCGTCGACAAAGGATGCGGTGGCGTCCACCTGGCTTTCGTCCACCCCAAGTTGCTCCACGATGATCTGCTTCACCTTCTGCTCAACTGACATGAATCCTCCCTCTCTCTGGCAAACTCCCGATTCTATCGGCGAGGCGATACGGCTTCAACTATTTGCGGATGATGCGATGCTGACAGTTTCTATACTATCGGCTCCGTTGCTATGTTGTCAGTATCCGCGGCGCGTTCGCAACTGGCACGCTTGGCCGCAGGCCAAAGAACGAAGGTTCGCGCGCCATAGAATGAAGGGAATGGCCAGGCGGCTCGTTCTCGTTTGTTCGAGTGTTCTCGCGTTAACGGGCATCGGGTGCACCGCCGATCTGCCGCCGCCGCCCGGACTTCCCCCTCTGATTGGTCAGCTTACCACTCAGGCCAGCAGGTTCTGGAACGCCGCCCCGTCCTGGTATTGCCGGGAAACGCTTCGGCAAAGCGGGCCGCCCGTAGTAAAGCCAGCGCGCCACGGTATCCATTTTGGCGAACTGAAGACGGTGAATCTGGCCGAAATGGTCCACCGCGAGATCGTCTCCTGGTATGGCTTCTCCTCTTACACGGAGAATCCCGAAGCCGTACATGAACTACGCCAGGTTGTTTCGGTGGACGGCAAGCCCGCGGCCCATGCCCAATCGGCCGACAAGTTCCGCAAGCTGCTGCTGGGGCGCGACGACGACGCCAAAGAAGAGCTCGTTAGGAGATTTCAGACGGCCACCATGAGCGATGCTCCCCTCGATTTCGGCCAGCTCGTCATGCTGTTTACGCGCCGCGCCGTCGACCGGTTCACATTCACGCTCAAAGGCCTGGAACTGATCGGCGCCCAGCGTGTTACCGTTTTCGATTATTCGCAGCAGGCCGGGGGGGCCTCGTTGCACCTGGACGACGATAAGACTCTGCCTTTGGAGGGGACCGTGGCCCTGCGCGATTCCGACGGCGCGCCCGTGCGCATCACCGTGGTGGCGGTTCGGAAGAACACGGATGTCGAGATTCGCGACGAGGCCGAGGTGGATTACGGCGAAGTGGCGCACGGAGTCATCCTGCCTGCCGCGCTGGTGCATCGCCGTTTCGTGAACGGAACCCTTCGCGCGGAGGACCGCGCGCAATACACCGACTGGAACCCGGTCGGCGATGCGAAGGCCGGCGCCACGAAATGACGCGCGTCGTCTACCTGCATGGATTTGCCAGCGGTCCGGCGTCGCGCAAGGCCCGGTACTTTCGCGATCTACTGACCGCGCGCGGATTTGACGTGGAGATTCCCGATCTCGCCGAGGGGCGTTTCACTGAACTAACGATTACGGGGCAGCTTACTGTCGTTTCACGAGTCTGCCATGGCGACCAGGTGGTGTTGATCGGTTCGAGCCTCGGCGGTTATCTGGCGGCCCTTTACGCGGCTCGGCATGCCGAGGTGGAGCGGGTCGTGCTGCTGGCCCCGGCGTTTTCGTTCGCGTCACATTGGGCTGAGACACTCGGGGAGGAGCGGATGCAGGGATGGCAAACGACGGGTCGGCTCTCCGTGTTTCACTATGCCGAGAACTACCAGCGCGATCTGGGATGGCAGTTCATGGTCGACGCCCGGCGATATGAGGAAACGCCCGATTTCCGACAGCCCGGGCTGATCTTTCACGGCTCGAAGGATGAGGCGGTGCCGGTGGCCTTTTCGGACCGGTTCGCGAAAGGGCACGAAAACGTTACCCTCCGCGTGCTCCCTTCGGGCCACGAGCTGACCGACGTGCTGGAGACGATGGGGACGGAGACGCTGGCGTTCCTCTCGGTCTTGAATAGGCAAGAATATCGAGACGCCTGGATAGGTTGGCATCGTCGCGGGTTGCCGGTTGTTGAGGCGGATTCGCAGGATCTGGTTCCACAATCAATTGTCCCACTTGCCGCCGCAGGCCGGAAGGCCCGCCTTACCCGGCTCATTCCCGGCTACACACTTTTCGCGATGTCGATCAGATCGCTAAACACGCCGTAGGCGGTTTGCTCGACGCCGGGGGAAATGGACACGGTGCCGACGGTCCCCATCAGGTCGGTGTGAAACAGGATCAGGTTGGAGGTCCCGTGCACCGACGCGAGAAGGTCGGTGTCGTCCAGCACCTCGGCACGTACGCGCAGGCGGATTCCAGCGGAGGTTCGCTTAGCCCGGCTGACCAGACATACCGTCTTGCGATCGCCGCCCAGACTACGCACGCGCTCCGGGGTCAGTTTGCCGATGCCGCGGCGGTCCACATCGAGCGGCGTCACTTGAGCATCCATCAGCACGTTGGCGAGCACGGCGGTCTTCGCGGCCGCGTCCCAACCATCGGTATCGTAGCTGGCGTCGGCCTCGGCGATGCCGAGTTCGCGCGCCTGGATGACGCCCTCTTCGAAAGACCGGCCCTCGCGCATCGCCTCCACGACGATCTTCGTTGTCGAATTCAGCACGCCGGTGAATCCCAGCACCTGAACGCCGGGCAGGTTGTTGCGGACGGTATTGAACACCGGCGCGCCGTCCATCACTGTGGCTTCGTATCGAAACTCGACGCCTGCGGTCCGGGCCTCATCCCGCAAAGCCGCGTAGGCGTGGGCCAGCGGCCCCTTGTTGGCGGTGATGACGTGACGATGCCGGCGGAACGCCGCGCGAATGTGGGACAACGCGGGCTCGCCGGTGGAGGGGTTGAGTTCGGTAACTTCGATTACGACATCGGACGGTACGCGATCGAGGAACTCGTCCGTACTGGCCGCCGCCGGTCCCAGCTCCGCGTCCGGCCGCATTCCGGAGGGGTTCACCGCCGTCCCGCCTCGCGTGTGAACCCCGACCACCCGAAACGGGAAGACGGAGCGCTTCTGATCCAGCAGCCGTACGAACGCCCGCGCGACGCCCCCGTAGCCAATCAGCGCCACCCTCACGCGAATATCGTAACAGCGAAGGCGCCCTGGCCCGGTCCGTTTTGGCGTCCTGAATCCTTTTCGCTTCTCCCGCATCTATTATCTTGACATCAAGGTAACTGCCATGGCCACTACCAACACATCGCGCGGCATTCTCAATTCGATCCGCGCCGAAGAAACTCAGGAAGGCGCAGGTGTCCGCATTCACCGCGGCTTCCCAACCCGCAATTTCGACTACCTCGACCCCTTCCTTCTGCTGGACGAGATGGGGCCGCTGGAGTTCAAAGCCGGCCAATCCACCGGCTTCCCGGACCATCCCCACCGCGGCTTCGAAACCGTGACTTATCTTCTGGACGGCCAGATGGAACACCGCGATTCTTTCGGTCACCATGGCCGCCTGAATTCCGGTGACGTGCAATGGATGACCGCTGGTTCAGGGCTGGTGCACTCGGAGATGCCCGGCGCCGACCTGGTCAGGAACGGCGGCATTCTGCACGGCTTCCAGCTTTGGGTGAATCTGCCGAAGCGGGACAAGATGATTGCCCCGAGTTATCAGGAACTAAAGGCCAGTGACATTCCCACCGCCGCAACGCCGGACGGATCGGTTCGCGTGAAGGTGATCGCCGGCGAATCTCTCGGACAACGCGCAGCCATTGGAACACACACGCCCATTCTGTATCTGCACTTCACCCTGCAGCCAGGCGCGAAACACGTACAGGAAGTTCCGCACTCGTGGAACGCTTTCGCTTACCGCGTGGATCTTCATGAGTTCACCGTTTTCGCGAAGAACGGCGACACGGTTGAACTCACCAATCCCGGCGACAAGCCCATTGACGTGCTGCTCATCGCAGGCGAGCCCATTGGCGACGCGGTGGCCCGTTATGGTCCCTTCGTCATGACCAGCAAGGAAGAGCTTTATCAGGCGTTCGAAGACTTCCGCGCCGGCCGCATGGGCGCCATCCCCGCCTGACCGGCAGAATTACGGGGAACTCCCGGCATCGGCGCGGCCATGGCCGTGCTCGGGGCATCGAGCGCTTGAAAGGCTATCTTCCGGCGGCTCGCGCAGCCCGTGTTGATCCGCTCCGTGCACTCAGGTACGAATGACCCGCGCTTCGTTACGAGTGATGAGCCAGTTGCGGCGTCCGCACCACGGTCTCGATCTCCGGCGTGTGCAGCAGCGTGTTGTGGATCAGGCAGGCCTTCACGGCACGATCTAAACCGGCTCGCTGTCTCTCACCGAGCGCGGGCCCGGTCACCTCGATGCGAAACGAACCCAGCCTCGCCGGCTGAGCCGCTTTCTCCGCCGTGACCCGTATCCCCAGGCCTTCGGTCGAAAGCGACCGTGCCAAGAGATACTGCGCCGCATAATATCCTGCGCATGTTCCCAACGCCGAGAGCAGCAGCTCCGGCGGGGTCATGCCGCTGTCCTCGCCGCCATTGGCGGCCGGCTGGTCTGAAATCAGAGTGTGCGAGCCCGCGCGGGCCTCGAACCTCACCTTCCCGAGATGTTGAATGACAACTTCCATATGATGCCTTCCCCTCTCAGGGTGCGCTTTCCGGCGGAAGGTGGCAATAGCCGCTATCGATTACGATCAGAACAGCCGGTCGTAGTCGGAGTGCGTACCAATCCAGCACCAAACGATCGCGAGCCACCGGGTATTCCCAGGTCCTTTCGTATTTCCCAGACGAGTTTCGAGTACAACACATCGTGTTTCTCGTCCGACTTGTTGGGGTTGGAAACTCGTATTTCGTCCTGGTATCCATGTAGCGCTTGAATCACTCCGACTGACGCCATGAGGCTAAGGGTGTTGCATGCGGCGGCAAAGCGCCGGTGCCCCTGAGGGGTGGCGTCCGTCCCTACAATGCTGCTTATCGCCGCAAGTAATTCCCCGTACTGCTCGAGCTTGCGCCTCTGCCGGTCGGCCTCGCGCTCCTTGGCCTTAGTGAAAAAGAACGCAGAACTAGGAGCGAAAACAGCAACTACTCCCGAAATGATCGCTACGACGACGGCTGTGTCCGTCTACCTGCCCGGTAGCTTACTCCAATTGGGTGGCGCGTGAAAGGCACGTCGGGCGGCCTACCCTATCCAGCCGCCGCCCAGCACCAGATCGCCATCGTAGAACACCGCGCCCTGGCCGGGCGTGATGGCGCGCTGCGGATCGTCGAAACGAACTTCAACATGCTCGGCGTCGGCGGCGGGGATC
>JBEKFB010000176.1:0-9584 GCA_050013535.1 Bryobacteraceae bacterium
AGGCTCCTCATCCAGCAGCAATCGGCACGGCACGGCGTCTTCGAGGACATCTTGAAACGATATAGGCGCGGCAATCTCGGGAAGCCGAACCCGGCGGCTCTGTTCGCTGGCCTCACGCGCGATGCGCTGCCAGCGGCTGACACGTTTTTCCGCTCCCCGGTCCAGCCCGCGCTCGCTTCGTTCGGTTTCGAAGAAAGCCATTCGCTCCACCCCTAGTTCGGTCGCCTTCTCCACCAACAGATCGATGCGCTCGAACCGCACCAGCGCAACGTACAGTGCCACGCGGACCGGAGCCTCGGCGGCATCAATCCGTTCGATCACGCGAAACGTAACCAGGTCGCGCCGTGCCGCCTCCACCTCCGCCAGGTACACCGCGCGGTTGTCGGAGATCTCGTACTTCTGCCCCTTCTCCACGCGCAGCACCCGTGTGAGATGATGCGCATCCTCGCCGGCGAGCGTCGCGCTCCCTCCAGCTTGAGCGAAGTGGGCACCGAGGTGCGGCTGCGCATCCACACGCACGTGCGCGAGGACGCCATCCAGCTTTTCGGCTTCCTGACGGCGGAAGAGAAGACGGTGTTCGAGCGGCTGATTTCGGTGAGCGGCATCGGGCCGAAGCTCGCCATCACGGTGCTCTCGGGACTGGCCACGCCGGACCTGGTCGCGGCGATTCGCGAAGGCGGTGTCGACCGGCTGGTGCGCATCCCCGGCGTCGGGTGCCGCGTGGTGCGGCGGGACCGGCAACTGTGCCCGCCGATGCGTTGAATGCGGTGGAGCAGGATGTACTCTCGGCGTTGCTCAATCTGGGATGTCAGCGCGCGGCGGCGGAGACGGCAGTCCGAAAAGCGCGCGCGGCCGGGGCGGGGACGGAGTTCGAGCCGCTGTTCCGAAAGGCGCTGGAATTGGTGCGGTAGGGGGAATAAAAGGAAAAAGGGGAATAAAGGAAGTATCCGAAATTGGGTTCGTTTCGTCCTGGAGCGTTTGCGACGGCCAGTGCGGAATTGGGTTCGTTTTTGTCACCGGGCCGGCGGTGAGGCCTGTATTTAGTGTGCATTACGGGCTGAGGGTAGCACGGCGCAGCGGGATTCACGGGCGGGATGATGGTTTGATTGGGGTGGGCTGTTGTTAGCCGCACTGATCGAGAGCGCGGCGGGTTTCGTCGATGCGGCCGTGGCCGAGCTGCTCGCGAAGTTCGAGGGCGGCGGTGAGGCGCTGGCGGGCGAGTTCCTGCTCGCCGAGGCGCTGGTGGGCGATGCCGCAGAAGTGGAGGCCGTCAGCTTTTCCCCCAGCTTCGGCGGCGGGACGTAGCCATAACGGTGGGCAACGATGCAGATTACCGCATCCGCTTCGGCGGCCATGCGCATGCATTCGTTCGCGGGCTCGCCGCTTTTCGCGGAGAAAGTCTCCATCTGGACGGGGAGATTCTCGAGCCCCTGGATCGCATCGCGCACTTTATCGCGATAATCGCGGAGATCAACCGCCGTGGACGAGATAAATATGCGGAGAACCGGCCGCGTGGCCATTTGCTGTAGTGTATCGCGCTGCGATTATCGAATCGCCCGTGATTACGCCGTTCACAAAACGTGTTTTTCGCCCGTTCCTTTTGCCTCCGCGGCCATCCCGAGCCGCGCCGTGAAGTGGAACGTGCTGCGGTGAAATGGCGACCCCCTATCTCGTCTTCGCCAATTCCGTGGTCAGCGCCTGGCCCGTGAGCAGCGACCGCCGCACCACCAGCCGACGACGGGCCCGCGAGATCCACAGCTCCAGTGGGGCTTCGAAAAAGGAATGCCGCAAACGCCAGTGGAGCGGCTTGCGCAATGCGCGCAGAAAGGTTCGCCGCAGGCCGGGCCGGCATCGCCTGCGGGCGCCGTTGAGCCGATTGTCCAACAGGAAATAACGGACGCTCCGTTGCAGCCGCGCGAGCGACCGGCCCTGCAGCCACGGCAGACTGCTTTGGCCCAGATCGACGTTCACCCATTCGGCCAGCGACGCCGGCTCGCGTATGCCCATTTCCACAAGCTGCGGCCAGATGGGAATGCCCGGATACGGCGTAAAGATGTTCGGCGAGAAGCTCACGTTGTCGAACCGGCCGGCGATTTCGCCCATCACGCGAAACGTCTCGGCGCGATGGCCCTCCTCTTCGCCCGGGTATCCGAAGATGAGATTGAATGTGGTGCGGATGTCGGCACGCCAGCATTTCTCGGCCGCTTCGTACATGTCCGGGATGCTCTGGTGAGCCTTGTTCATATGCCTCAGAACTTCCGGTGAGGCCGATTCGGTTCCGAACCCGATGTGATGCAGGCCCGCCGCCGCAAGCAGCTTCACCTCGTGGTCGCTCATGCGGCATAGCAAATCGGTGGAGGCCTGGAAGGACCAGCGAAAACGCGCGCCCGTTTCGAGGATGCCCTCGGCAATGGCTACCGCCCGACGCACGTCCACCAGGAAATTAGAATCGAGCAGGGCGATTTCGGTGAGGCGGTGGCGCGCGACTAACTCCGCCAGCTCCTGCACCACATCGCGCGCGTCATAGGCGTTGAAGCGGCGATTGTAGAACACCATGTCGGTGCAGTAATTGCACGCGTAGGGACAGCCGATGCTGGTGGCGTACGGCAGTTTCCGTTCGCCGCTGGCGCGTTCGTAGGCGTCGAAATCGATCAGGTCGTAAGCTGGCCGGGGCAGGTTCGCCAGTTTGATCGTGGGCCGGTCCGCGTTCTCCACCATGCACCCGTTGCGCTTGAACCAGCAACCGGCCACGAGATCCAGCGGCTTGCCGGCCTCGATGCGCTGCAGAATCTCAACGAGTGTCTGCTCGCCCTGATGGCGCACCACTACGTCGACAAAGTCTTCGCGCAAAGTCTGGCGGGTCATCAGGCTGGGATGCCATCCGCCGAACACGATGGGCAAGTGCGGGCGCAGCTTGCGCACTGTGCGGCTCACTTCGATGGCGTCGCGGATCATGGGACCGGTGAGCAGCGAGATGCCGAAGCAGAGACAATCCCGCACTTCCTCTGTTACGCGCCGGCGGTAATCGGGATCAAGCGCACCGTCGATGATGCAGGATTCGTAGCCGGCTTCCCGCAACGAGCCGGCAAGACTGAACAGCCCCAGGGGCGGTCCCAGAACCCTTCCGGAATACGGCGGCAGGAACAGAACCACCTTGCGAGAAGAAGACATCACGGCCAGTATGGGCTCGCGTTGCTGCCTGCGTAATCGGCGGGCAGTAAAACTCCTGTGAAGAAGGCTCTTGACAATAATTACTGTATGACACATAGTGTGTATAGCACACTGTATGATGCACAGCTGACATGATGAACTCCGAACTCTTTGAGAATCTTCGACTTGAGCTTCGGCGTGGGTGCCTTACCGTCGCCGTGATGGCCCGGCTTCGGACGGAGCAATACGGCTACACGCTTAGGAAATCGCTCGCCGATGCTGGCCTGGCCGTAGACGAAGGCACGCTTTATCCCTTACTTCGGCGCCTCGAGAGCCAGGGGTTGCTGGTTAGCGAGTGGCGCGAAGAGAACAAGCGCAACAAGCGGTTTTACCGCCTCTCGACCGACGGCGAGGCGATTCTCAGGCAGCTCTTGGGCGAATGGCAGGGCATCAACGGCTCGATCAGCAAGATCGTGCAGGGGGAATAATAATGGAACTTCTCGATCGTTACTTAAACGCCGTTCGATTCTGGCTGCCGCCCGCGCAGCAGGACGATATTATCGCGGAGCTGGGCGACGACATCCGCACGCAGATCGAAGAGCGCGAAGAGACACTCGGCCACAAGCTGGACGACGACGATGTAGCCGCGATCCTGAAGCAGCGCGGTCATCCCATGCTGATGGCCAGCCGTTATCTGCCGCAGCGAAGCCTGATCGGTCCCGTATTATATCCGGCGTATCTGGTGGGGCTGCGAATCGTGCTCCTGTGGGTGATGGTGCCGGTGTTTGTGCTGATCGTCGGTCCCATCGTCATCGCGACCGCCGAAAACCCGACAATCGGCGCGATTCAAACCGTCTGGAACCTGGCCATGGGGGACGTCTTCGCCCTCGGTGTCATCACTTTGGTATTCGCCATTCTGGAGCGGCGTCCAATCAGAGAGCTGGAAAAATGGGACCCGCGCAAGCTGCCACGCGTGCCAAAGACGAGGCCCACGGTAGATGCCGGAAAGCCGATACCGCGGGCCACTGCCATTGCCGAGTTCACCTTTGGCGTGATTTTCACCGGCGTCTGGCTGCAGTTAGCGTGGTACCGGGCCGGGTTCGATCTGGGTGTTCTGCACGTCACGCCGGCTCCGGTCTGGCGCATTGTTTACTGGCCGATCCTGCTCGTCTGTGTAGCCGGAATAGTGTTGGGCTGGACCGGCCTGATATGGCCCTGGTGGATACGGTTGCGCGCGGTCATTCGCGTGGCCATCGATGGCGTTACCCTCGGCGTGGTCGGCTTGCTGGCGAATGCGGGAGCGTGGTGGACAGCCACGTCACCGAAGACGTCGGCGCCAGGTCTTGCCGGCGCGTGGCTGGCCTGGACGCCGATCTGGATGAAGATCGCTCTGGTCTCGGTGGCGATCATCACGTTCATCGACATAGTTAGTGAAGTGCTCCGCTTCTTCGGCGCACGTCGGGGAAGTGCAAAATGACGCAATCGTCAGGCACGTATAACGTGTCCATGGGTTATCTGCGCGCCTTCGTAACGCTTCTGGTTCTGGCGCATCATTCCATGCTCGCGTATCATCCGTATGCTCCGCCGCCGCCAACTTCGCTTGTGCCCCAGCCACGCTGGTGGGAGGCATTTCCCATCGTGGACAGCGCACGCTGGTCGTGGGCCACGCTGCTGGTGGGCTTCAACGACATCTTCTTCATGTCGCTGATGTTTTTTCTGTCCGGCCTGTTCGTCTGGAAAAGCCTGCTGCGCAAAGGCCCAGGAACATTCGCGCGTGATCGCTGGAGCCGCCTGGGCGTTCCGTTTGTTTGGGCGGTGGCTGTGATCTCGCCGCTGGCCTATTCAGCAACGTACGCGCAGGCCACCGCGCATCCGACGCTGGGCGGCTTCGCGCATCAATGGCTGTCCCTCGGAGAGTGGCCTTCGGGACCCGCGTGGTTCATTTGGGTTCTGCTCGCATTCGACTGGATCGCCACCTTCCTCTTCTGGTTGTCGCCGAAGTGGGGAGAATACCTGGGCCGGTTTTCGTCGGGCGCCGATCGCCGCCCCGCTCGATTCTTCTGGCTGATGGTGGGCGTTTGCGCGGTCGCGTATGTGCCGTTGGCCGTGCTTGTCGGTCCGATGGCGTGGACCGGCTGGAATCCATGGGTTGTTCAGAGCAGCCGGCCGTTGCTTTACTTCGTCTGGTTTCTCGCGGGCGTTGGAGTCGGGGCATGGGGCATCGAGCGCGGGTTGCTGGCGCCCGATGGAAAACTCGCCCGGCGCTGGCTGCTGTGGGTGCTGAGGGCGATTGGGGTGTTCGGTCTTGCCAGCATAGTGCTGATCGCTTCTCTCTCCGGCCACGGGGCGCCTTTCATATGGGCGACGGCTAACGCGATCACCTTCGTGCTCTCCTGTGCAGCTTCGTGCCTCTGCTTTCTTGCGCTGTTCGTGCGCTTCGCACGGACTCGCGTGCGTGCCCTGGACAGCCTCACCGCCAACGCATATGGAATGTATCTGATCCACTATGCATTCGTAACGTGGCTGCAATACTCTCTGCTGAAAATGACCCTGCCAGGTTTCGCGAAGGCGCCGCTGGTTTTTGTGGGCGCGGCAGCACTGAGTTGGACTACAACTGCCGCCCTCCGCCGCATTCCCGCCGTAGCGCGCAGGATTTGAAAAGCCCCTGCCCGCTGTTCGCCGGTAGCGTCTCGGCCTTCACCGAAAACTCCGCGACTACCTGAGGTCAACTAACCGATCATGAGGCTCTCGATGCAACCTTTAAATAACGACTGTCTAGCGCGGTTGTCGGGCGTGAGCAAACGCTTCGGCAATGTCGTGGCACTCGACGGGCTCGACCTCGATGTGCGCCGCGGGGAGCTGCTTGCTCTTCTAGGGCCGAACGGCGCGGGAAAAACCACGGCCATTTCTCTGTTGCTGGGCTTGCTGCAACCGGACTCGGGTAAAGCGACCCTGTTCGATCTCTCACCTCTTCTCCTCGAAGCGCGCCGTCGCGTCGGCGTGATGATGCAGGACGTGACCCTCCCCGCCGAGCTTCGGGTCCGCGAGCACATCGACCTTGTCGCCAGCTACTACCCGGATGCGTTGTCGTCCGAACAGGCCATGGAGTTGACCCACACCGCCTTGTTCGCCGACCGCCCGTACCGCAAGCTGTCGAATGGGCAGAAGCGTCAGGTGCAATTTGCCATGGCCGTGTGCGGCCGCCCCCAATTGCTGTTTCTGGATGAGCCAACCGTGGGGCTGGATCAACAGGCTCGCGAAATGCTGTGGGCCACGGTGCGCCGGTTGGTCGCCGATGGATGTTCCATCGTGCTCACCACCCATTATCTGGAAGAAGCCGAGGCGTTGGCGGACCGTGTGGTGGTTCTGGCGAGAGGCCGCACCATTGCATCTGGCACCGTAGACGAAATGCGCGCCTTGGTGGTTCGCAAGCGCATCAGTTGCGCCACCGCTCTGCCCGCGGAACTGGTGGCCGCGTGGCCGGATGTGGATGTAGTGCATCGCGAACAACAGCGCTTGGATATCACCGTTAGCAATGCCGAAGCCGTGGTGCGGCGCCTGCTGGCCAGCGATCAGAATCTGCTCGACCTGGAAGTCCACCGCGCCGGGCTCGCCGAAGCGTTCACCGAACTCACTCGGGAGGTTGCACAATGAGCGCCATCGCCATGCCCGCTGGCCGCGTGTGGGGCGCTTACCTCAAGGAGGCGCGCTATGAATCCACGCGCATGCTTCGCACGCCCGCTTTCGGCGTCCCCTTTCTTGTTCTCCCGATCGCGATTTACCTGTTTGTCGTGTTGGTCGCTGGCAAAGCGTTGCTCGATCCGAAGGTCGCCCTGTATTTTTTCACCGGCTTTTCCGCGTTCGGTGTAATGGGGCCCGGTATGTTCGGCTTCGGCATGGCAGTGGCGATGGAGCGTCAGGAGGGCGTCCTCACCCTGAAACGCGCTTTGCCTATGCCGCCTGCGGCGTATCTGCTGGGGAAGATGCTGATGGCGGCGCTGTTCGCTACGATGATCACAATGACCCTGATCGTGGGAGGCGCGCTGCTCGGACATGTGCACCTTAGCGCGGGCCGGTATCTCATCTTCGCGGTCTCGAATATTCTGGGCTCGCTGCCGTTTTGTGCGATCGGCCTGTTTGTTGGCGTGCGCGCTACCGGCCAAAGCGCGCCCGCTATAGTGAATCTCCTCTACGTACCAATGTTCCTGATCGCCGACTTGTGGTTTCCGTTGCCGCCCTCCGCGAAATGGTTGTCGCTTATTTCCCCGGTGTATTATTTGCGAGAACTCACTCTTGCCGCGGCCGGGCTGGCCGACCGCGTGCCTGCATACGTGTGCGCGGCGGTGCTCGCGGCACTCACGATAATGCTCACTTCGCTCGCTGTTCGCAGACTGGCGCGCGTGGGCTGACGGCTATACTCGGAGGAATGGACCCTGCCATTCGCGCCGTGCTCGCGTTGATCATGCGCTGGACGCATGTGATTTCGGTGATCACGCTGCTGGGCGGATTCTTCTATGCGCGTCTGGTGCTGGCGCCCACTCTGATAGCGTTGCCGGGAACCGAACGGCGTGCCTTTGGCGATCAGGCCGCTGCGCGATTCCGGCCCATACTGGTGACCGTTGTGTTCACCATCCTCGGATCCGGTCTCTATAACTACCTCACCAAGACCGCGTTTCCGCCCGGTTATCACATGTGGATGGGAATCAAGCTGCTGCTTGTTCTGCATGTCCTCGCGGCCACGCTGCTGTACGCGCTGGTCCCCGGCGATGAAGCGAAGCGCAACCGCCGCGCTACCGGCATCATCATCTCAGGTGTGGCCATCGTGCTCATCTCCGGCGGGCTGCGCTACCTGTCGGCGACGCCCGTGGTGAAGTTGCCGTGATCGGGTACGCGGCGCTTCGCGAAGCTGCGGCGTGGCGCGATGTTTCATCACGTGGCCGTCTCCGCGTAACCGGCGAGGACCGCGCGCGGTTCCTTCATGCAATGACCACGAATCACGTGGAGCAACTGAAGCCCGGCGAGGGCTGCTACGCGTTCTTTCTTTCGGCCCAGGGGCGCGTCCTGGCCGACGTCAATATATTCTGCAGGCCCGATCACCTTCTGCTCGACACCGAACCGGAAACCGCGGAAAAGGTTCGCGAGCATCTGGACCACTACATCATTGCCGATGACGTGACGGTGGAGGACATCGCGGCAGAGACTGTGGCCATTGCAGTGGAGGGTCCGCGCGCGGCCGATGCACTGCGTAAGGCAGGCGCGCCCGCGCCGGGCGCCGAATTCGCCAGCGAGTTATGGGGTGAGCGCTTGGTGTCCAACGTCAGTTACACCGGCTTGCCGGGCTGGCTCGTGGTGGCGCCCGCCCTCGAGCGCGGGGACGTGGTCGGTCACCTGAAGGCCGCCGGGGCCATCGTCGCGAGCGAAAGCGATTTCCATGTGGCGCGCCTCGAGAACGGCCACCCGCGCTACGGCGAAGACATCACGGAGCGCTATCTCGCCCAGGAAACCAACCAACTCCGGGCGATCCATTTCCAGAAGGGCTGTTATCTGGGCCAGGAGATTGTCGAGCGTGTGCGCTCGCGGGCCCAAATCCATCGCATTCTCATGCCGCTGAAGATTGAAGGCATGGAAGCACCGGCGCCCGGCACGAAGCTGCAGGCCGATGGGCGCGATGCCGCCGAGATCACCTCTTCCGCATATTCGCCCGCGCTCGGCCATGTGGTCGCACTCGCCTATGTGCGTTCCGAACACGCTCAGCCAGGCGTGATACTCGACCTCGCCGGGCGGCGGGCGGCGGTCCGTTAACGATTAACCTTCCGGTTAATCTTTGGTCTTGACGGGTGAGCGGCCAATCCGTACAATTAACGGGATGGTTAACAATCAGCGGGGGCTGACCGCCGTCTTCGCGGCTCTGGCGGACCCGACCCGCCGCCGCATCCTTATGCGCCTCGCCAACGGTGAGGAAAGCGCGGTGAGCGCGCTGGCCAAACCGTTTCGCATCTCCGCTCCGGCCATATCGAGGCATCTTCGAGTCATCGAAAAGGCCCACCTGATTGAGCGTCGCCGGAAAGGCCGCGTCCACCTGGTTCGCGCACGTCCCGCCGGTCTGGCGCCCGCGCAGCAATGGCTGACGCAATGCGCTGCCGGATGGGAGTTCAGTTTCGACAAGCTCGACGAGTTGCTCAAGCAGGAATTACGAAAGGAAAAACAGAAATGAAGACGGACGTTCAAATCAGCGGCAACCGCCTGCGGATCGCCAGAACTTTTCAAGCCCCCCGGCCGGTCGTCTTCGGCTGGTGGAGCGAAGCCGAAAAGCTACAGCAGTGGTCGAGCTGCAAGGAAGCCGTCAGTTGCCGGGTGGAGATGGATTTTCGCGTGGGCGGCTCGTTTACGCAGCAAATGACCATCGCCGTTCACGGCCAGACGTGCGACTTTTC
>JBEKFB010000177.1:0-9572 GCA_050013535.1 Bryobacteraceae bacterium
GGCCATTCGCGTGGCCATCGTAAATCATCGAACCACCGCTCGGGAGATCGACACCCTCCTCGAAAAAACCGTGGAGCTTGGACGCGCGATGGAAGCCAGTGCCGCTCAGAGCCGCGCGCCGCAACCGCAGACGGATGGGCGGCAACGGGCGAAGGAATCGGCATTGCTGGATCTCCAAACTCGCATGACGTCCAGTCCGAATGATGTGAATCTTCGCTTCGACCTCGCCTGTCTGCTCACGGAAGTGGGCCGCGCTCGGGAAGCTCGCGACGCTTATCTCGAGTTGCTGGCGCGCGAACCCTCTCATCGCCTCGCTTTGAACAACCTGGGCACGCTCCTGCATGCCACCGGCTATCGGACCGCCGCGCGAACCGCATATACGGAGGCGGTCGCCCGGCATCCCGCCGATCCCATGAGCCTCGTCAACCTGGGTAATGTCCTCTTCGAAGCGGGCGAGTTCGAAGCCGCGCGAGAACGCTATGAAGCTGCCCTCCAGGCCGACCCGGCACACGCGGAGGCACATCAGGGACTGGCCTACGCGCTCGCCGAAATCGGTGACGACGAGGACGCTCAGCGGCATCGCCGCCTGGGCTTTCAGGACCGGCCCGTTCGCGTGTTGCCGTATCGTGGCGAAGGAGTGCCGCTGTCCCTGCTGTTGCTTGTTTCTTCGGTGGGCGGCAACATCCCCACGCGCCATCTGCTCGATGATCGCGTTTTCCAGACCACCGTGCTGGTCCCCGAATTCTATGACCGCGCGATCCGTCATCGCGCTGACGACGGCGCCAGTAATCAATTCGCCTTCGAAGGTGCTGGCTACGGGCCGCGCCGATCACGCCCGGCTCGCCAACTTGCCCGGCGTGGTGATGCCGCTCACCGTTACCCTACCCCGGGAGCTTCTGGAATCTTTCGATGCCGCCGCCACGCTGGCGCGCCACGGATTCCGGTTTCCGCTGCTGGTGCGAACACCGGGCTTTCACACCGGACGCCACTTCGTTCGCGTGGAAAGCGCGGAAACGCTTGCCAGCGCGGTAGCTGGGCTCCCGGGCAAAGAGCTCACTTTGATCGAATTCCTCGACGCGCGCGGCGCCGACGGCAAGGTTCGGAAATACCGCGTGATGATGATCGGCGGTCAGCTTTATCCGTTGCACGTCGCGATTTCCAGTCACTGGAAAATCCACTATTTCACCGCCGACATGGCCGATCAGTCCAACAACCGGGCTGAAGACGCCGAGTTCCTGGAAAACATGCCCGCTGTTCTCGGCGCTCGCGCGATGGAGGCGCTGGAGCAGATTCAGGCCACTCTCGGGCTCGACTATGGCGGCGTCGATTTTGGCCTGAGCGCCAGCGGAGACGTACTCCTCTTCGAAGCCAACGCGACCATGGTGGTCAATCCGCCGGAGCCCGACGAGCGGTGGGCCTACCGCCGCCCGGCCGTCGAGCGCATTTTCGCCGCAGTGCGCCTGATGCTCACGGAGCACGTCACGGCTTTACCGTGATCGCGAATTGAGCGTCGTCAGCGGAGTTGCCATTCCCAGCGCCCGCCGGAAGGGATGCGTGGAAATCTCCAGCGCGCGCGTCAAAAGGTACAGCGATCGGGATGCCTGCGGATGCGGGCTCCAGCGGCACAACGTTCCCACCACGTAGCGGCGCAGGCTCTCGCCCGTGTAATGATGGGTCGCATTCGCCAAAGTAAAGAGATGCATCTTTCCGCCCACGCACTGGAGATTCCAGTGTGCGCCAGGCGTCTCATGCTGGCTGAACCGGAGCTCTCCCAGGTGCGAGTAGGGATGATTCTGGTGGCAGGTCAGGATGCCAGGCGTGCCGTCAATGAGCCACGCCTTTTGCCGCCGCGTCCACCACATCAGCGCGTTGTCAACGTAGTATCTTCCGGCAACAACCTCCGGCGCGGATTGCAGGAACCCCCGCGGGTAGACAAATAAATCCGCCGAATGCCGTTCGCGAAGGTGATTGCCGGCCTCGACCAGGCGATCGAGTTCCGCTTCCCACCCCGGGCCGAAGTCCAGGCGTTTCGTTACGTTGACATCCCACGGTCTGACGCCCAGCAGGAAGCGGGGCGTTTTCGCGCGGATCACCGGCAGGGCGTTCATCAGGCTGTTGGTCAGTAGAATATCGCTGTTCGTGAACCCATAAAAAAGAGTTCGGTTGACCCGTTCCGCCTGAGTGGCGAGGTGACTCAAAGGTGTGGATTCCGGGGCAGCGGAGCGAGGCAGAGGCAGATGGATCAGCCCGAGTTTGCTGCAGGTCTCAGCCACTCCTTCTTCATTTCCGAAGAGAATCACCGCGGGCCGGGGTTCGAGTCGCAACCAACTCTGTATGGCGTTCCACTGGATAGTGGCGATATGCGGATCGGCGAACGATCTCGGCCAGGCGTAAAGCGTCAACAATGGGAACTCCGGAGCTCCTAAGACTTCTCACCTTATCACGGTGAAAGGCGCCGAAGCACTGCCGCGTCAGCGAGCTAAACGCCGCGCTCTCGCTGAGGACTTGAAGGTCGCCCTAATGAGTTTCAACGACGAGAGCACCATTCATAAGTGTCTGCGCGCACGATTCTTCTCATCGGCTTCTGTTGCTGAAACAAGGAGCTTTAAACGACGATTGCCGGACGTCGTAGACCATTCGGATTAGCAGCTACACAAATCTTGCGCGCCACCCCCGCCGAAAAGCTGCCGCATCTGCTAACCTACTTACCGTGGACACTTTTCTGTCAGGAGGACGATGAGTAAAGAAGATTGCATTGAAGTGACAGGAACCGTTGTTGAGAAGTTCCCTGCCGGCACCTTCAGTGTGCAACTCGATCAGGATCGCACCGTGCTGGCTCACCTTGCCGGCAGGCTCCGCCGTAACCGCATCCGCGTGTTAGCGGGTGACCGCGTGACTCTGGAACTTTCCCCTTACGATCTCACCAAGGGGCGCATCACCTACCGGCACAAGTAGCCCCGTTTCCACGGCCGCTTCGCGCTGAGAACCCTCTCCTCGCGCGCGCACTAGAGAGGCGTGCGTCATGACATTCTCGTGGTCTTCGGCACCCGGCCGGAGGCGATAAAACTATGCCCGGTGGTGCTGTATCTTGGACGTTTCCCCACGGATTATCGCGTTCGCGTCTGCGTAACCGCGCAGCACCGGCGGATGCTCGATCAGGTGCTGGCGGCCTTCTGCATCACTCCCGATTACGACCTCAATCTGATGTTGCCCGGCCAGACGCTTGCCGAGTCCACCTCGCGCGCTATTGCCGCGCTCGATCCAGTGCTGGAGAAAGAGCGGTTGGATATGGTGATCGTACAGGGCGACACGACAACCACCTTAACCGGAGCGCTGGCCGCCTTCTACCGGCGCATTCCCGTTGCCCATGTGGAAGCCGGTCTGCGAACCGGCGATTTGTCGCAGCCTTTCCCCGAAGAGATGAATCGCGTGCTGACCACGCGCCTGGCTTCCCTGCACCTGGCCGCGACTGAAATGGCCGCCGCGAACCTGTGTCGCGAGCGAATCGCTATCGGCGATATCGCGGTCACCGGCAATACCGTTGTGGACGCGCTGCTGCATGTCCGCGATGGTCTTGAAAACGGCGCTCTGCCGGTCCCCGAATGGCCCTGGCTCAACCCGGCGAAACGCTTGATCCTCGTCACCGCCCACCGTCGGGAGAGTTTCGGCAGCGGGCTGGTACGAATCTGCCAGGCGCTGCTGGCCCTCGCCGCGCGCCCGGACGTGCAGATTGCCTGCCCGGTGCATCCGAATCCGTGTGTACGTGGTCCGCTTGAAGGGATGCTTGGCGCTCACCCCAATATCCGCCTGATTGAACCGCTCGACTATGTGCCGTTCGTCGACCTGATGCGCCGCGCGTACCTGTTGATCACCGATTCAGGAGGCGTTCAGGAAGAAGGGCCGTCACTGGGCAAGCCGATTCTGGTCCTGCGCGAGAAGACCGAGCGGCCGGAAGCGGTGGCCGCGGGCACGGTGAAGCTGGTGGGATCCGACCCGAAGCGCATCCTGGACAGCGCCCGGGAGCTGCTCGATCACCCGGCCGAGTACGCTCGCATGGCGCGCGTTCACAACCCTTACGGGGATGGCCACGCCAGCGAGCGAATTGAGACCGCAATTCGTTCATTTCTCGGGAAAAAAAGCGCTGCCAAAGCGCCGAAGAAGGCCGCTGATAAGATCAATATCGCGCCCGTGGAGCATTTCTCCGGCATACACTGAGGCTTCCGAGGGAGGTCGCAGTGACTGCATGCGCGGGCGAAGCTCGAAGGAGCAGGTCGAAGAGCGAGTTTCGATTTGCCGACGAGCTGGCGCGGCGCGTGGTGGGACAGCCCGCGGCGGTGAGAGCGATTACGCCATGGCTCGACGTTCACCAGGCAGGACTCTCGCCGGAAGGCCGGCCCGCGGGCGTGTTTCTTCTGCTGGGCCCCACCGGCACGGGTAAGACGCGAACCGTGGAAGCCATCGCCGACATCCTGCACGGGAGTCCGCGCAAGCTGGTCCGGGTGGATTGCGGCGAGTTCGCGCTGGAGCACGAGGTGGCCAGGCTGATTGGCGCACCCCCGGGATATCTGGGGCACCGCGAAACCCCCGCGTATCTCTCGCGCGACGTCCTGCGGGCTCAGACCAGCCCGCAATGCGAACTGTCCCTCCTGTTGTTCGATGAAATCGAGAAAGCCGCGCCTTCGCTGACTCGCCTGCTGTTAGGCATTCTCGACCGGGGTCTGCTGCGTCTCGGCGACAACACCACGGTCAACTTCGAAAAGACGCTGATTTTTTTCACGACCAATCTTGGCGCGGAGCGAATGAGCGGAGAGTTGAACGGCGGATTCGGTTTCGCTGGTGCGATGCCCTGCGACGAAACCGTCCGCGAACTGCGCATACAGAAGATCGGCCTTCGCGCGGTGCGCAAGCGCTTCTCGCCGGAATTCGTAAACCGCATCGACAGCATCATTGCGTACGCACCGCTGAGCCGTGCGTCTCTCGAGTCAATTCTTGTTCTGCTGCTTGCGGAATTGCAGGAGCATCTCGACAAACGGCTCGGCATACGGTCGTTCCGGCTCAACGTTGGCGTGCGGGCGCGCGCGTTTCTGCTGAGCGCCGGAACAAGCGCCGAATATGGCGCGCGGGAGCTTAAACGAACCCTGCAGCGCAGCATCGTGCAGCCCCTGGCGTCGCTGATCGCGTCGGGACAAGCCGCGCCAGGGTCGGTAGTGGAAGCGCGCATCGCCGGCGGGCGAGTGGTGCTGGAGTGCGATCGCCGGGCCGCGTGAAGCCTATTCCATCTTCTTGGTGATGTCGATTCCGCCGCGGAAATACGCCCCGTCCTCGATCACAATCCCCGCGGTCTGAATGTCGCCAATCAGGCTTGCGTCCTTGCGGATGTGCACCTTGTCGACAACGTGTACCTTGCCGGTCAGGCTTCCGAAGACGATCAGGTCATGAGCCTTTACCTGGCTCACCTTCAGGTTGCTGTTGGGGCCGAGGGTGAGGCGATGGCCCGCCACCTCCACGCTGCCCTCCACGTCGCCGTCGATGGTCAGGTCTTCCCCGCTGTAAATCTCGCCCTTCACGCTTACGTTCCTGCCAAGGACAGCCGAGCCGCCTGGCGCAGGTGCCGGACGCGCAGGCAGAGGCGCCGCCTGCTGCACCGGGCGCACCGGTTCGGGCGCGGGCTGTTGTCTTTCGTCGCGATCACGATTCCAGGCCATGCTGTATTTCCTCAATATAGTGTTGCACGCGTAGGGTTCGTCTAAATCGTTTCCACGAAGAACAGTGAGAACAGACGGGTACAATCGGGTCATGATCCACGAGATCATCCCCGTTGGCGTGCTGCAATGCAACTGCTCCATTTTCGGCGACGAGCAGACGAAGGAAGCCGTGGTGGTGGATCCCGGCGACGAGATCGACACGATTCTCGCCCGCCTCGCCAAACACGGGCTGCGTGTCACTTCGATTATCATCACGCACGCGCATATCGATCACATCGGCGGCGCAGCGCGTCTGAAAGCAGTCACCGGCGCGCCGGTGTACATGAACGCCGACGATCAGGATCTCTACGATCAGCTTGAGATGCAGGCCGGATGGCTGGGCATGGCCACACCCTCCCGGACCAGTGTTGACGTGGGTATCCACGATGGCGACTCGCTCTCACACGGTGGCACGGAATTCCGTTTCCTGCACACCCCCGGTCACACGCAGGGCAGCGTGAGCGTGTGGATTCCGGCGGAAAACAAGCTGGTGGCTGGCGATACCCTGTTTCGCGACAGCATCGGCCGCACCGACCTGCCCGGTGGCGACTTCAAGAGTATTCTGCGATCCATCCACACGAAGCTGCTGACGCTGCCCGAGGAGACCATCGTCATTCCCGGCCACGGCGAGCAAACTACCATCGGCCGCGAGAAAGAACGGAATCCGTTTTTGCAGGGATGAGGTGGTGACTCCATGGAGATGCTTGATCGCCGCGCCTTTGTGCAGATGGCTGCCGGTGCCGTTGGCGGCCTGAGCGCCCGCGCCGCGGAGCCACCAAGACCGATGCGTCTCGGGGTGGTAACAGGTGGCGCCGACTCCGACACCGCCATTCGCCGGGTCCGCGATCTCGGTTTCTCCAATTGCCAGGTGTACCTGGGTTCACCCGATACCGCGGCCGCCGCGCGCCTGAGCGTCGCCCTCGACAAATATCAGATCGAAGCCACCTCGCTCATCATCACTGGACCCGGACCCGAGGTCTACGATTTCCTGCAAGGTCCCGCCACCATCGGACTGGTTCCCGCGAAATACCGTCCGGAGCGAATCGCGCGCATGAAGCAGGGCTCCGATTTCGCGAAGCTGGTGGGCATCCCCGGCATTCAGGGGCATTGCGGGTTCTTTCCCGAAAACCCCGCCGATCCGCTCTTCGCTGAGACAGTCGCGGCCTTGCGAACGGTGGTGGCGTATTGCCGCGACCACGGCCAGACGTTCCGCTGCGAGACCGGCCAGGAGACTCCGGTGACGCTGCTGCGCGCGATCAAGGCGGTGGGGCTCGACAACCTGGGCGTCAACTTCGATTGCGCGAATCTCATCCTCTATGGCAAGGCCAATCCAGTGGACGCGCTGGATCTTCTCGGCCCTTACGTGCTCGGCGTCCACGCCAAGGACGGCCTCTATCCCACCGATCCCAACCGGCTCGGCGAAGAGGTTCCCATCGGGAAGGGCAGGGTGGACTTCCCGCGCTTCATCCAGCGGCTCAAGGACGCCGGCTACCGCGGGCCCATCACTATCGAGCGGGAAATCTCCGGCCCCGCGCAGGCCGACGACATTCGCGCGTCGAAAACGTATCTGGAAAAACTGATCGGTTGAGGAGGGGGCATGGGAAGCACTCGGCGAGGATTCCTGGAAGCCGCCGGGCTTACGATTATGGGATCGCGGCTGGTGCGCGGCACCGAGGCGAACTCCGCCATACGGGTCGGGCTGCTCGGTTGTGGTGGCCGCGGGACCACTGTGGCCAACAGCATGGTGAACAACGCGGGCGCGCGCGTGGTGGCGCTCGGCGATCTGTTCCAGGACCAGCTCGACCGCGCGAAGAAGCACTTCGACGGCTTCGCGGTTGTCGATCCCACGCAGATGTTCCACGGCCCGCGTGCTTTCGAGCAGATAGCTGCGTCGACTGCCGTAGACGCCATCGTGATCGCCACGCCGCCGTACTTTCATCCGCAGCATCTGAACGCGGTGGTCGACGCCGGCAAGCATGCGTACTGCGAAAAGCCCGTCGCGGTAGACGTTCCGGGCACGCGGCGCGTCTTCGAGATTGGCCGCAAAGCCGAGGGACGGCTCAGTCTCGAGGTGGGCTTTCAGATTCGCAACGCGCCGCCGTTTGTCGAACTGGTGCGGCGCATTCACGCGGGCGCCATCGGCGAGATCGGGTTCGCCGACGCCTATTATTACTGCCAATATCTGGATGCCAGCCACCCGGATGCGCCGCCGGCCCAAATGCGCATTCGCAACTGGCTGCATGATCGCGTGCTGTCCGGCGACATCATCCTGGAGCAGAACATCCACGCCCTCGACATCTGCAACTGGGTATTGCAGGGCCACCCGGTGAAGGCCCTCGGCGCAGGTGGACGGAAAGGCCGCGCGCCCGACGATTGTCTGGGGCACTGTTCGGTGTGCTTCTGGTACCCCGGCGACGTGCAGGTGAATTTCAGCTCGAAACAGTTTGGCAAGGGGCCGTTCGATGTGTGCGAGCGCTTCTTTGGCACGCGCGGATCCTCGCAATCGCCCTATTCCGGCCCGCTGGGAATCGACGGCGAAGAGAAGTGGACATGGGCGGGCAGCGAGACGAAGGAAGCGGGCGAGTTTTCAGCATCCGGCGCTTTCGCCGACAATCTCGCGCAGGCGGATGCCCAGAAGCACCGCTCTTTCATTGAGAGCATCACGTCCGGCCGGTTCCACAATCAGGCTGCCCTGGGAGTGGAATCGTCGCTGACGGCGATGCTGGGCCGCACGGCAATGTACACAGGCCGCGAAGTCACCTGGGACGAGTTGCTCGCCTCCCACGAAACCTGGGACGCCGGCATCGACCTGGATAAGCTGGGCTAGGAGTTGGCCAAGATTTCCATGCTCCGTGCGCCGCCTCCGCGCCACCTGATACCATTCCCTTGTGGGCGATTCCGCTTGCGTCCCGACGTCTGACTCGGCCATCCCAGCCAGGACGGTTACCTCGCGGCACTCCGCCCTTGTCCGAGTCACGCACTGGATCACCACCCTGTGTTTCCCTCCTACTCGTCGTGCAACTGACGGCTTTCTGGTCCATCGCGAGTCTGTTCGCGTGTCGGGCAGCAACAACCGTTGAGGCTGTCGGACGCGGACCGGCAGCGCCCGAGCGGCTCGTCATCAGTCGGAAGTATCACTTCTCGGTCGTTCGTCCTCTGCGGTGGTTCGTATATGAGGGAGCTGATCTTCCACTGTTCTTCAATTACTCGGCGGAAGACGCCCCGCCGCAGGCACGGTTGCCACCGGGTGGAGCAAACATCTTCCTCCTCTCATGTAAGAGCCGCCCTGGCCATACTGAAGTGCCCTCGATCACGATGTGCGCCGAACAAGAGGCGGCAATCAATGACGGCACGTCGTTCTCACTGAAGTACATCCAGGGCCCTGTTAGGGCGTCGTCTGCGCTCCTGGTATCGTTCGATCAGCCTGGCTTGGGGCGAGTTGGCAAGGCGCCGCTGGCCTCTTTGCATTTTGTGACCGTGTATTGGGAGTACGGAGGGCAACCGTTCGGCGCGGAACTCTCGTCCTACAAGGCCGATCCTAAAGGCGGTGACTACGAGCGCGTTCTTCTCGAGTTGGTGAGCAGTTTCAAGCCAACCCAGTGATGTGGGCGAAGCAACCGCGCAGATGCTGCATGGAAGCACGAGGCGGTCCCGCGCACGCGGAATCAGCAGGTCACCGGCTCACTCGGCCTCCGAACGAACAATTCGTCCCTGCCCGTCCAGCGTCAGCTCCCGATCGCGCCAGCGGACGCGGTTGCCGAACAGGCCCGTCAGCCACACACCGGTCGCCCAGAGGTCGCGCAAAGGAATGAGCAGCCAGAGGCGCAG
>JBEKFB010000178.1:0-15278 GCA_050013535.1 Bryobacteraceae bacterium
GTCTGTGAGAACGCGGTGTTGGCGTCGCGGTCCTTCGCCCATCCGTCCACCAGAAGCAGAAAATCGCGGGTCCAACCAGCGGGCAAGGGAGGCAACGAAGCTGCGCCGAACTCCAGCCGCAATTCGTCGCCGGAACCCATCACCACCAGCTTGTCGTCCATGGCGGTCACCAGCGGGCGCACGTCGCCATATCGTGTGTACAAACCGGGCGTAGGATTCCAGTTCGACACCGACGCCGCGTTTTGATAATCGAAGGCTTCCGGGTGCAGGCGTTGTGGATCGATGGTGGGATGCGAGAAGCCGTGGAAGCCAAGAGTGGCCGTGGTGGCATCGAGCGCGGTCAACCGTACCTCCGGCTCGCGCGCGTCGTCCCCGAGGGAGACTTCGGTGCCCAGGAAGATCTCATCCCAGTACACGCACAAGCTGGTCACGATGCGCACCTCACGTGACGCCGAGAGGAATTTGCCGGCAAGATCGACGGCGATGGTCTTGGTCTTACCCGACGGCATGCCCATATCTTCGATGACGGTCTTCCATTGTCCCCGCGCGTCTTTCATCGGCCCAGTCCACCCATCCGTTCAGCACCAGCACGGCGCGATTGTCCGGCGCTGCGTCGCCGAAGTCGAGATCGAGCGCGTGTTCCTTCGCGACGCCCGCATAGGTTCGTTCAAACCCGTTCACATATTGACCGTCGCGGCGCAGCAGCGCCTCCCGCACATCGCGTCCCTGGCCGTCGCGAGCGCGCACCGGATACACGCGGCGCTTCACTCCAAAGGAGCGGAACTCGGGGAACGGCGGGCTCTTCCATTTGGAGTTGGTGAAGATTTCGGTTGAGGCGGGATGGTCAACAGCCATCAGGCGCACCTGATCCAGATACGAAACTTCGCTCAGCTCTTCGGTGATGCGTATCCGATACCGGCTGTTCACGGGAGTCATCGCTTCGCTCGGGATCTGAATGTACTCGCGGTGATCCACCGGGAAATAGCTGCCGTCGCCGGAGCTCGCGCCCAGCGGCGCAACGCCGAGCACGTCGGTGATGAACCGGAACCCGGAGCCGTCCCACGTATAGATCATGGGACACGAACCCGAAAGGCGTGGAGCTTCTTTGATGATCAGCGCCTTGTCCACCGGCTCCTGCATTTCGTTCTGGATGAGACCGCTGGGCCACGTGATGCGCACGGTGTCGATCTGTTTGCGCCCGTCGAGACCGAAGACCAGTGGCGCGTCCGTATACAACTTCTTCTGATACAGTGTGCCCGATTTCACTTCCACTTCCGTGCCCGGGCCGCCGGCCTTCAGGTTCTTCACGCCTTCCAGATGGAGCGCCATCCAGTTGGTTTTCAGCGGCGTTTCGTTGATGAGGAGATGGACGTCTCCGGTACGCGTCACCACCGCGGCGTCGGTCTTGCCGTCGCGGTCGAAATCGGCCGCGGCAAGAGCCACTGCATCGGCGGTTACGCCGGACACTTCCTCCCGGCCCCGGTTAGTGAAATCGGCAACGACGAACGGCGCGTTCTTGTCCAGGATGCGGCGAGCCGGCTTCAACTCGGTTCCCGTGTTCTCCGACAGCTCGACGCCGCTGGCGTCGTGGTACACGATATCCAGGTTCTGGTCATTGTTCAGATCGGCGACCGTGAGGCTTGTTGCGCCCGCGGGCAGCGCCGGCAACTCCTGGGCACGGTAAATGCCGCCGAGCTGATCGCGATACAGAACGCCTCCATGATCCCGGTACGACACCACCACATCGAAACCTTTGGTGTCATGTACCAGCCGGAACGAGACCGCGTCCAGCGGAGCCCCGGCAACAAACGGGAAATCCTTCGTGCGGTCCTCCCATCCGTTCGCGCCATCGTTGCGCAGCAGCACGGGCTTGTCGCCGAACAGCAGCAGGTCCAGATCGTAATCGTGGTCGTAATCGATCCAGAGCGCCTTCGTGAAATGCCCCGCGGGGAGCTTCGCGGGATCCTTCCGGAACGTGCCTTTGTCGTTGCGATAGAGCGCCGGCCCGGTTGCGGAGACCACGCACAGATCCACGAAACCGTCGTTGTCGTAATCGCCCGCCGCGATGGAAATCACGCCCTTCAGTTCCGCGAAAGCGCGCTGGGGAACTTCAGCGCCATCGCGATACAGATGCACTCCGGCGCTCGACCACACCAGCAGATCCGCGTGGCCGTCATCCCGAGTGTCCAGCACCAGCATGCCCGCGGTGGCGGGGTCGATCTTGCCGGGCAGTTCCTTCGGCGTGAATTTCAATTCGGCTGGAGTTGGCGCGGTCTCCACCGGCTCCGCCGGCGCAGGATCGTAGACTTCCGCGTAATACGACCAGCTCACATCTTCCGAGCCCGAATCCGACACCTCCTGCCGCTTCTTTAGTTCCTTGAACTCCTTCAGCGCCGCGTCGGCTTTGTCTTTGGCGCCCTGCTGCCGGTACACATCGAAGATCGCGAAACGCGGCGCGGCAAAATTGCTGTCGAGCCTGGCGGCCGTTTCGAATTCACTCAGAGCGCCGGCGGTGTTCCCGGTCTGCTTGTACAATGTGCCGACGTTGTAGTGAGTCACCGGTTCATCGGGGACCAGTTCCTCCATGTGCAGGAGCTGCGAGAGAGCGTCCTTGATGTCATCGTCCTTCTTATAGAGAATGCCCAGATTGAACCACGTGTGCGGAATGCTCGGGTCCTGCTTCTGCACCTTCTTTAGCTCGGCCCTGCCCTCATCGACATTGCCATTGCGCAACAGCGCGAGCCCGTAATTCAGCCGCTCCCGTGCCGAATCGGGCGCAAGAGCCAGCGCTTTCCGAAACGTGTCGACGGCTTCCTGCTTTGTGGTGGGATTCTCGTAGAACGCTTTGCCGAGATTGCGAAGCTCGGCCAGTTGCTCAGCGCCGGATTTTGATTGTGCGGGGGACTGCAGGAAGAAGGCCGCTGCCGCGATGGCCAACGTTGCCAGAGTTTTCATCGTCTGCAGGCGAACATATCATACCGGGGTGGATCCTCGGGAGGATTCGCCGCCTGCAAACGATTGTTATCAGCTTCCCTGGTTCGCCGCATTGGACATCACGCTGCCAATCTCCGAAAAGATGGTGCTGATGCTGTTGGCGACGTTGGGCATTATGGCTCCGGCGGCGACTGCAACAAAACCGGCCATCAACGCGTATTCGATAAGATAAGATCCTGGCCTTGGCGGTCACACCACAGCGAGGCAAAACGGAAGAGTTTTTGGGCCAATCTCACGGCGGGGATATCGGTGAAATCCTGTCGAGACATTCTACAGTTTCGAGAAACCAAGTGCATTTTCTAACTCCAGCGGTTTATCTCCGTAGCCCTCACACCGAACGTTCCGCTGAGGAGAGGCAGATCGCAGAGCCGTCGACCGTTGGATGGCTCACATCTCCAGTTATACCGATGCCGGAATCGTGTTGCCGAGTCGGCACCTTTCGGATAAGTTCAACGCCTGGCTGGTCCTTTGGTACTCTTAGTACCAGGGGAATCTAACCGTAGCATCTCCCCGGAATTCCGGGGGAACAGGATCAGGTTCACTGCTATAATGGAGGCTCAGAGAGTGTAATCGGGTCACCGCTGAGATCCAGCCTCTCCGGAGATTACTGCGTGAAACGTGCCGGTTCCGACGACTCGCTCCGCTGCTCCTTCTGCCACAAAAGTCAGGACGTCGTTGGGAAGCTGATCTCTTCTCCCAGCGATTACCCGCGCGCCTACATCTGCGACGAGTGCATTTCGGTCTGCAACTCGATCCTTGAAGACGACCGGCATGAGCAGCCCTACGGCACGCCCCATAAGCTCCCTAAGCCATTGGAATTAAAAGAGTATCTGGATCAGTACGTCATCGGGCAGGACGGCACCAAGAAGAAGCTGGCAGTGGCCGTCTACAACCACTACAAGCGCGTGCAAATGAACAAACAGCGCGGCGCCGAAGTGGAGCTTTCGAAATCGAACATTCTGCTGATTGGCCCGACGGGAACCGGTAAAACTCTGCTGGCGCAGACACTTGCGCGAATTCTGGATGTTCCGTTCGCCATTGTCGACGCCACCACGCTGACCGAAGCCGGGTACGTGGGCGAGGACGTCGAGAACATCATCCTGCGGCTGCTGCAGAATTCCGACTGGGACGTGCAGCGCTGCCAGCAGGGCATCATTTACATTGACGAGATCGACAAGATCGGCCGCAAGGACGAGAACCCGTCCATAACCCGCGATGTTTCGGGCGAAGGCGTCCAGCAGGCGCTGCTGAAGATTCTGGAGGGCACCATCGCCAACGTGCCGCCGCAGGGCGGGCGCAAACATCCGCACCAGGAGTTTACGCCGGTGGACACCAGCAACATCCTGTTCATCTGCGGCGGAGCATTCGTGGGGCTGGAGAAAATCGTGTCACGGCGCGTGGGCACCCGGACCATGGGATTCGTCGCCCCGGACGAGGGCCTGGAAACGCGGCGGAACACCGGCCCGCGCCGCGATACCGCGCTGCTGGAGCAGATGCAGCCGGTGGACCTGATCAAGTTCGGCTTCATTCCGGAGTTCATCGGCCGTATGCCGGTGGTGGGTGTTCTGGAAGACCTCAACCAGAACGCGCTGGTGCAGATTCTGACCAAGCCCAAGAACGCCATCATAAGGCAGTACCAGAAGCTTTTTGATTTTGAGAATGTTAGACTGAAGTTTAGCGACGACGCGCTGGAGGCAATTGCGAGTCTCGCGTTGGAGCGCAAAGTCGGCGCTCGCGGTTTGCGGATGATCCTCGAAGATTTGATGCTCGACCTGATGTACTATCTCCCTTCATACAAGAAAGTTCGCGAGTTCCTGGTTACTAAAGAGATGGTACATTCAAGGAAGATTAACGTGCAGTTACTGGAGAAGGCGGGCTGACGGGAATCCCGCCGCCTGACGCGCCGTTTCAGATAGAATCATAGAAGCATCCCGCCGGGCCTGATTCCCGGGTCTCCCTGACTGTTCTTACCCCATGCTGACATCGAAGGAAAAATCCGACACGCGGCGGTTGCCGATGATGCCCATACGGGACGTGGTGATTTTCCCGTATATGATGACGCCGTTCGTGGTGGGCCGCGAATCGAGCGTGCGCGCTCTCGAAGAAGCCCTGGCGTCGGACAAGAAGATCTTCCTGGCCACGCAGCACGACGCTTCCGTCGACGAACCGCGGCCCGATGAGATCTACAGCGTGGGCACCGTTGCGAGCATCGTGCAGAGCCTGAAGCTGCCCGACGGAAATATCAAGGTGCTGGTCGAAGGCGTGGAGCGCGGCAAAATCGTTTCGGTGAATGAGGAAGAAGGCTTCTTCCGCGCGACCATCAAAACGTTCCACTACAAAGTGGACCCAGGCGCGCAACTGGAATCGCTGGTGGGGCGCGTTACCAACCTTTTCGAGCAGTATGTAAAGCTCAGCCAGAATCTGAACTACGAGACGATGATCGCGGCGGTTCGGGTGGACGAGCCCGGCAAACTGGCCGACACTGTTGGCGCCAACCTGCCGCTGACTATCGAAGAGAAGCAGGAACTCCTTGAGATCTTCGATCCGGTGGACCGGCTGACGCGAGTGGCCGAACTGCTGGACATCGAAATCGAAAAGCTCAATGTCGACCGCACCATCCAGGGCCGCGTGAAGCGCCAGATGGAAAAGGCGCAGAAAGAATACTATCTCAACGAGAAGATCAAGGCCATTCAGAAGGAACTCGGCCGCGGCGAGAAGAGCGAAATCGATGAGCTGAAGAAGAAGATCGAAACGGCGGGGATGTCGAAGGACGCGTTCGAAAAGGCCATGGCCGAACTGAAGCGTCTGGAGAACATGCCGCCGATGTCGGCCGAATCCACCGTATCGCGCAATTACCTCGACTGGATGCTGGCGGTGCCGTGGAAGAAGAAGTCAAAGGAAATTCGCGATCTGAAGTTTGCGCGCGAAGTTCTGGAGTCGGATCACTACGGCCTTGAAAAGATCAAGGAACGCATTCTCGAATTCCTAGCGGTGCGCCGGCTGGTGAAGAACCCGAAGGGATCCATCCTGTGCTTTGTGGGGCCTCCTGGCGTCGGCAAGACTTCACTGGGAATGTCCATCGCCAAGGCCACCGGGCGCAAGTTTGTGCGGCTTTCACTGGGCGGCGTGCGCGATGAAGCCGAGGTGCGTGGCCATCGCCGCACCTATATTGGAGCGCTACCCGGCCAGATTCTGCAGATGATGAAGAAGGCGGGAACGCGCAATCCCGTGTTCATGCTGGACGAAGTGGACAAGATGTCCACCGATTTCCGCGGCGATCCGTCGGCCGCGCTGCTCGAAGTACTCGACCCCGAACAGAACTTCATGTTCATGGATCATTACCTCGACGTCGAATACGATCTCAGCCAGGTGTTTTTCATCGCCACCGCGAACGTGATACACACGGTCCCGCCGGCCTTGCAGGATCGCATGGAAGTGATTCGTCTCTCCGGCTACACCGAACTGGAGAAGCTGGAAATCGCCAAACGGTTCCTGGTTCGCAAGCAGAGGAAGGAAACCGGCGTCGAGACCGGGGTTGACTTCACCGATGCGGGCCTGCAGGCGCTGATTCAGAACTACACGCGGGAATCGGGCGTGCGCAATCTGGAACGCGAAATCGGCAACGTTTGCCGCAAGGTGGCCCGCAAGGTTGTGGAGGGTGACAAGAAGAAGCCCCCGAAGGCCGTGCTCGACGAGAAGACGGTGATGGACTTCCTTGGTCCATGGAAATTCCGCGATCTCGCCACCGACAAGCAGAATGAGGTGGGCGCCACTATCGGGCTGGCATGGACCGAGGTTGGCGGATCGATATTGACCACTGAGGCGGCGGTGATGGAAGGCCGCGGCAAGCTGACCAGCACCGGTAAACTCGGCGACGTGATGACGGAATCGGCACAGGCGGCGATGAGCTACGTGCGCTCGCGCGCGCATTTGATGGGCTTGCCGCGCGATTTCTACCGCACGCTCGATATTCACGTGCACGTGCCTGAAGGCGCGATTCCCAAGGACGGGCCGTCGGCGGGAATCACCATCGCCACCAGCATCTGCAGCGCGCTGACCGGCATCCCGGTGCGCTACGACCTGGCGATGACTGGTGAAATTACCGTACGCGGCAGAGTGCTGCCCATCGGCGGGCTGAAAGAAAAGCTCTTGGCGGCGCACCGGCACTCAATTCGGGAAGTGATTCTGCCGAAGGATAATGAGAAGGATTTCCCGGATATTCCGGAAGCGATCCGCAACGACATGAAACTGCATCTCGTCGGTTCGATGGACGAAGTGCTGAAGATCGCGCTGGAGCGGGAAATCGTGGCGCTTCCGCTGGCCGCGAGCACGCCCCCGGTGGAGATGGCGCGGCCGGGCGAAGAGACGGGTATTCACTAAAGGCGAGGGAGCTGCGCTAAAGCGAGCGGCGCTCAACGCGTCCCTCTGCTCTTTGCCACTCATGGATGGAAGCTGAGTTTCTGGTAAGCGCGATGAGGCCGGAGCAATTTCCGGTGGAGACTCTGCCGGAAATCGCGTTTCTGGGCCGCAGCAACGTGGGTAAATCCACGCTGCTGAACGCGCTGGTGGGCCACGAAGGGCTGGCCTTTACCAGTGCGACGCCGGGCCGGACCCAGGGGGTCAATTTCTATCGCGTGGACGGCCGGTACCATTTCGTGGATCTTCCCGGATATGGATACGCGAAAGTTCCCCAGGAAATCCGGCGGGGCTGGAAAGAACTCATTGAGAGTTATCTGGGCGGGCGAAAAACGCTGGAGCTTTCGATTCTACTGATCGACGCCAGACGGGGCTGGATGGAGCGCGATCAGGAGCTCGGGCAATGGCTCGAGTTTCACGGGCGGCGATACCTCGTAGTCGCCACCAAGACGGACAAGTTAAAGTCGCGGAAGGACCACGACAATGGCATGGCGGCGATTCGAGCCACGGGCTGCGAATTGGTGCCGTTCTCGGCGAAGACAGGCCGGGGAGTGAGGGAAATTTGGCAGGCGATATCGACAATCAGGAAGAACAGTCCACCACAGTAGCGGCTACGGAGCCGGAAAAGGTGGAGGAGACGCCGGCGGCTGAAGCCACGCCGGCCGACGAGCCGCAGACCGACGGCAAGACCTCGGAGGGCAAGACTCCCGAAGGCCGCCCCGCGCGCGAGCGTCAGGAAGGAGGCCGCGGTTCGGGCCACGGACGCAGACATGGCGCGGGCGGCGGAGCCCAGCAGCCGAAGAACGGCGAGTCAAAGCTCGACCTTGTGGAACTCAAGGAGATGAGCATCCAGGGCCTCAACCAGGTGGCCCGGGACATGGGCATCCAGGGCGTGGCCGGGCTGCGCAAGCAGGAGCTCATTTTCAAAATATTGCAGGCGCAAGCGGAGAAGAGCGGCCTCATTTTCTCCGAAGGCGTGCTGGAGTGCCTGCCCGACGGGTTCGGCTTCCTGCGCGCGCCCGAGTACAACTATCTGCCGGGCCCCGACGATGTGTATGTTTCGCCATCGCAGATTCGCCGTTTCGATCTGCGCACCGGCGACACCATCTCCGGCCAGATCCGCCCGCCGAAAGAAGGCGAGCGGTACTTCGCACTCATCAAAGTTGACGCGATCAACTTCGAGCCGCCGGAGGAAGCGCGCAACAAGATCTTCTTCGACAACCTGACGCCGCTCTATCCCGACGAACGGCTAAGGCTGGAAACCGTGCGCGAGAATTACTCCGGCCGCGTAATGGACATGCTGACGCCCATTGGCAAGGGCCAGCGTGGCTTGATCGTGGCAGCGCCGCGCACCGGCAAGACGATGCTGCTGCAAAGCATCGCCAACTCGGTGTCGACGAATCATCCGGAAGTGGCGCTCATCGTGCTGCTCATCGACGAGCGTCCCGAAGAAGTCACCGACATGCAGCGTTCGGTGAAGGGCGAAGTGATCAGCTCGACCTTCGACGAGCCCGCGTCGCGGCACGTGCAGGTTGCCGAGATGGTGATCGAGAAGGCCAAGCGCCTGGTGGAGCACAAGCGCGACGTGGTAATCCTGCTCGATTCCATCACGCGTCTGGCGCGCGCTTACAACACCGTGGTGCCGCCGTCGGGCAAGGTGCTGTCGGGTGGCGTGGATTCGAACGCGCTGCAACGTCCGAAGCGGTTCTTCGGCGCGGCGCGCAACATCGAGGAAGGCGGCTCGCTGACCATTGTGGCCACCGCGCTGATCGACACCGGCAGCCGCATGGACGACGTGATTTTCGAGGAATTCAAGGGCACCGGCAACATGGAAATCCACCTGGACCGCAAGCTGGTGGACAAGCGCGTGTTCCCGGCCATCGACATCAACAAGAGCGGCACGCGCAAGGACGAGCTGCTGCTGCCCAAGGAAGAGCTGAACCGCGTGTGGGTGCTGCGCAATCGAACGGCGAGTTCTTGAGCTCGATGAGCGGATGAGGGTGTGAAGCCAGCCCTCATTCACATTCCGTCGTAGGGAACTATCGGCGCGCTCCTTTCGTCCAGTCCTCTACATTCAGCCCTTCGATCCGCGTGAATGCGTGATCGTCGCTCACAAGCACCGCTCCCAGCGCGAGGGCATGTGCGCCGATCATCATGTCGAGGTTCCCCATCTGGCGGCCTTCCAGTTCCAGCGTGGCTCGAAGCTGCCCGTATTGCCGGGCCGCATCGGAATCCCAGGGCAGGATGGTCACCCGCAGAAAGAAATCCTCAATCAGGGAATGCAGGCGCATGGCTCGCGGGAGACGCGCCGCGCCGAAACGTAGTTCCCCTTCCGTCACCGCGGATATGGTGAGTTGTGCCACCGGCGCACGGGCCAAACGGCGGTCCACGGCGGGATTGTTCCCTTTGATGATGTGGTTCGCAATGTTGGTGTCCAGCAGGTAGCGGCGGTCCATCAGAACAACTCGCGCTTCTGCGGGGCTTCATCGCGGCGGTCCGACGCGAACTCATCCGGCACGTTCGCTTCCCGTCTGAGCTGGAAAAAGTCATCCCACGACCCAGGACGGCGGGACAGAATCACGTCGCCGGTGGCCGGATCCCGCCGGATGAAAACCTCGCTGCCTTCAAAACGGAGGTCGGAAGGCAGCCGGACAGCCTAACTCCGGCCATTGAAAAAGAGCTTTGCGGTGCGCGGCATGCGATCCTCCCAGTTGATATATACCATGATATATTCTACGCGAGTCCCTTTGCGCGATGAGTTGAGCAAGGCGAAATCGAACGGCGAGTTTTTGAGCTCGATGAGCGGGTGAGGCGTCCGGCGCGGCGGGTGTCGAATGCTCTGAACACATCGGGTAAACGCCCTGGGCAGACCCTGGACTTCACCAACGGAGCCGCCGCGACCTCCGTAGTGTTATGGTACTTACAGTTTATTGATCGGAGCGGCAAATATTTCGAGAATACTGTATGCACCGTCTTGGCAGGCTCCGCTTCTTCCGCCGGCTGTGGGGTGACCGCCGCGCTCAGGATCTGATCGAGTACGCGCTGATGGCCGGTTTTGTAGCGGTCTCGGCGGGCGCCATCATGCCCAATGTGGCGACTAAGATCAGCACGATCTTCTCGAAGATTGGCAGCGTGATGACGATCGCGGCTAACCAGGGAAGCTGACGCTCCCGACCAACTGGCTCCTTCCGCAGGTTGCAAATGGCCGCTGTGGGCTACCGCTTCGCCAGCGTGCCTGACACAAAGAAGCTGTTCCAGCGCGGCGTGTGGTCCGGGTTTGCGCCGCCTTCGCGCATGATGCGGAACGCGACCGCGTCGCCTGGCTGCAGACGGCTCTGGATGCGGCGCACGTCGTCCACCGATGTAACCGGCTCGCGGTTGATGGAGACGATGATGTCCTTTTCCTGAATGCCGATGTCCTCGGCGAACGAATCCTCGTCGACGCTGGTCACCACCACGCCGCGTTTATCCGCGAGGCCCTGATTCACTCGCTCGGGATCGGATAGAGCGCGGATGCGGATGCCGAACTTCGCGGGCGCAGTTGTCTCGCCCTTAGACTCCTGCTGCTCTTCTTCCTCGAGGCCGGCTATCTCGGGACGATCCTTGAACACCTCGGTGCGGTCGAGAATGGTTACCTTATAGCTCATTCGCTTGCCGCCGCGGTCAACGTCAAATGTGGCCACCGTGCCGATGGGCGATTCGGCCACGCGCGCCACCAGATCGTCACCATCTTTGATCGGCTTCCCGTCCATCGCCAGAATGATGTCGTCCGCCTTGATGCCGGCCTTTTCCGCCGGGCCATCCTTATGCACATCGCCAACCAGCACGCCGTGATCAGCGCCCAGCGCCTTCAGAAGGTCCGGCTTGTCGCCCTTGCTCCACGTGATCCCAATGGACCCGCGCGTGACGCGGCCGGTGCGAATAATGTCGTTGTAAACGTGCACGGCCATATTAATGGGCAGCGCGAAGCCGATGCCGTTATTGCCGCCCGTTTGCGTGGCGATCATCGTGTTCACGCCGATCACTTCGCCGCGAATATCGAGCAGAGGTCCGCCGCTGTTGCCAGGATTGATAGCCGCGTCGGTCTGGATGAACCGCTGGAACTGTTGCGCCGACGGAATCTCGCGGCCCGTCGCGCTGACGATGCCCGCCGTCACCGACGCTTCGAGGCCGAATGGCGATCCGATGGCCACCGCCCAGTCACCCACCTGAATCGCGTCGGAGTTGCCGATGGTCACCGCGGCGAGCGGCGCTTTCGGATCGATCTTGATCACCGCCAGATCAGTTTCGCGGTCGAACCCAATCAGCCGCGCGTGATACTCGGTGTCGTCGGTGTTGAGCTTCACGCGGATGTGGTCCATCTTTTCCACCACGTGGTTGTTAGTGATGATGTAGCCGTTACGATCCACGATGAAGCCACTGCCCGATTGTTCGTGCTTGAACGCGTGCCCTTCTTCGCCGCCGCCCAGGGGCGACCCGTGAAAGAAACGCCGGAACGGTTCCAGAGCATCATCGCCCTGGTCGCCGTTGGGGTCCTTCTTGTTGCTCGCCTCTTTGGGCGTATAGTCCGCCGTGATGTTCACGACTGCGGGCTCCAGGCGTTTGGCCAGACGGGTGAACTCATTGCCAATCTGCACCGCGTCGGGTACATGAAGAGGTGAGGCGTCGGGCGCGGCCACCTGTCCTCGCGCCGCGTGTGCGCCGGTGTTGACCAGAGTGCCGATGACGATGCCGATCGACAGGGTGAGGAGAAGCAGTCCAAACGACAGCAGCTTCTGCTCACGCATTTTATGAAAGAGGCGCATGATGCTCCAAGGGGGTGACCGTTCCGCCGCCGACCGTACCTATATATTACAAGGTCTCAGGACCTATAACAGACGGATGTGTGGGCTTGCCGAACGGTTTCAGCTGCGCCAGCAGGATGCCCGCGAGGATGAGCGCCGCGCCGCCAAAGGTCCGGCCGGTGAGCGTTTCGCCGGCCACCAACCACGACGTGACCCACGCGAACACCGGTTCAAGCGAGAACAGCAGCGCTGTGCGCGTAGGGCTGCTGAAACGCTGCGCCCAAGTTTGCAGCGCAAACGCCAGCGCGGTAGCCAGCAGGCTGGTGACCAGGAGAGCCAGCAAGACGCGGCCAGACCACCGGACACGCATCGGCTCAGCCCACCAAAACAACGCCGAAGCCAACAGCGCACAAGTCGCGATCTGTGTCACCGCCAGCGTTCCCGTATCGGCTGCGCGAGCGAAATGCCCCAGCGCCACGATGTGCAGCGCGAAGGCCACGGCGCAACCCGCCACCAGCAGATCTCCCAGGCTGACTTCAAGCAGGTTGCGATGCGCAGTCATCAGGCCCATGCCAACGGCTGCCATCAGCACTCCGGTGGATTCAGCGGCCTGCGGCGCTCTCCGGTGAATGAACGCGCTGAAGACGGGAACCAACGGAATATAGAGAGCCGTGATGAAGGCGGTCTTGGTGGCGGTGGTCAGCTTCAGCCCGAACGTCTGCAGAGCGTAGCCGCCGAACAGCAGAACACCCGCGATTGCGCCGCCGCGAACGGACTGACCATGGTTGCCCGCGCGCCGCATCGGCCCCAGAAACACCAGTGTGAGCGCGGTTGCCGCCATGGTGAAGCGGATGGCAAGGAAGAGCAACGTGCTGACGTCGGCGAGCGCCTCCTTCACCAGGACGAAGGTGGCGCCCCACACCATACAGACAAAAACAAGCGCCAGGTCGGCGCGCCAGCGCACGTGAGCGCTCATTCGTCGTGGCCGGCCGAGCCGATGCTGGGTACAGGATCGCGCGCCAAGAGATAAAGCGCGAGCAGAATCCGCCGAAGCCCCAGATCGCGGCCTTCCGGGTTGTACCATTCGCCCGGCGTGTGCGCGCCGCCTCCCTGCCCACCCGCTCCGATGGCCACCGCGGGCATCCCCATGGAGAGTGGAATGTTGGCGTCGGTGGAAGCGCAGTCGATACGCGCGCGAATCGCGAGGTGCGCGTCCACGGCGCGCAGGATGTTCAGAATGTCCGCGTCGTCGGCCAACTTCCCGCCCGGCCGGGTGCCAATGTCGGTGATTCGCGCCGAAACGCGGCCGCCGCTCGCACGGTCATTCTCCACCTCCACCGCTTTTTCGACGCAGGTAGTGAGAATTGCCGACAATTCCTCGAGCCAGGCCACATTTTCCGAGCGAATATCCAGCTTCGCGCGCGCCGACCCGGCAATTGAATTAATGCTGAGGCCGCCCTGCACAATGCCGAAGTTGAATGACGACCGCGGGCGTGACGAGCCATTCAGCGGCGTATCCGTGAAAAGCGCAATGGCGCGGCTCAGGGCGTGGACTGGATTGCCGATTCCATAATCGCTCCAACTATGCCCCCCTGGGCCGGTGATGTTGATATCGAACCTGCGGCTGGCGAGGGCCTGGCACGTGATGTGATCGGTGGCCGGACCGTCCAGCACCAGCAGCGCCGAAATGCGGCTGCTGAGGGGCGATTGGCGGCATAGATAGCGCATACCGCTCAGGTTTCCTTCGCCCTCTTCACCGACGTTAGCGACAAACACGACACGGCGAAACATCTCGGGACCGCAAACCTGCACTGCTCTGGCCATTGCCAGCAGCGCCGATAATCCCGCGCCATTATCGGATACCCCCGGCCCGTGAAATTTACCGTCGGGCTGCAGCGTGATTTCTTTCTGGGGGTTTTGCGGCGCCATCACTGTGTCGAGATGCGCGGTTACCGCGACCACGGGCCCATCGTCATAGCCGGGCGCGGAAGCCACCACGTTGCCGGTGCGGTCGATACGGGCGTCGTAACCGAGATCGCGAAATTGCGCCAGCATCCACTCGGCGCGTGCTTGTTCGAAGAAGGTGGGGGCGGGGATGCGGCAAAGCTCCAGATGGCGATCGGTGATCCACTGCTTTGCGCGAGCGAACCATTCGAGGCCCTGGCGTAATTCCGCCGTCGCGGCCGCCTCGGCCACTGCTTTGGTCATCGCGGATGGGAGCGTCGCCAAACAGTCAGTGTAGCGGTAACGGCCCGAGCCGGTGCGCCGCGTACCGAACTATGGGCGTGTGGCGATAATCTCGAAGTTGCTGCCCAACTGCTTCAGGGCGGGCATGCACATAAGGACATCGTCGGCCGCGCGCACCGCGCGATAGCCGAGCCGCCATGCTGGAAACAATCCGGCGAAGGGCGTCGACCCGAAGTCGTACATTTCGGACCGCACCTGAAAGCCCGCGCCACGGAACAGCTCGGCAGTCGCGCGCGGGTCGAGCTCCCGCTCGTCGGGGCTCTGGTACTTCTTCATCATGTTCGGAATGAGCCGCCTCCCGATGGCGCCCGAAAGCCGGCGGATGCTGGGGTCCAAGGAATAGAACACGCCACCCGGGTTGAGCATCGCGCCCAGCCGAACCGGCAGCGCGAACAGAATCTCATCCGGCAGATGATGCAACAGGAAAATCGCGATGATCACGTCGAATCTATCGCCGGCGTCCGGCTCGGTACCTTCGACGAAGGTGACATTGCGAAGGTTCAGCCGGTCGGCATCGGCGCGCGCCTGCCGTATGGCGGAGGGCGACAGATCAAGCCCCACCACCTCGCCTATGTGTGGCGCGAGCAGTAGCTCTGTGTCCCCAATTCCACAGCCAAGGCTCAGGACACGCGAAGATCGCCCGGCTTCGGTTAGGTGAAGAATGCGCTTTGCGAGATGCTCTCGAAAGGCCCGGACCGCGGGGCGCGCGAAGTGTTTCTGCGCGAAACCCGAATACAGTTTCTCGTGGTACGCGCGCTCTCGCTCAAGGACAGAATCCGTGGAGGGCAAATCGCATTCTAACGTGCGCAGCATCGGCTGTTATTATCCTGAGTGTGC
>JBEKFB010000179.1:0-8958 GCA_050013535.1 Bryobacteraceae bacterium
GATACCATCGACGTGCAGCAGTTTCACGTTTGGAACCCGGAGTGGATCGACCGCGAGGAATGGCGCCGCGCCTTCGAGGACCTGAAAAAAGCAGGCAAGGTGCGCGCGGTAGGCGTCTCCATTAACGATCACGATCCCGACTCTGCCCTCGAACTGGTGAAGACCGGGGTGATCGATACGGTGCAGGTGATCTACAACATTTTCGACCAGAGCCCCGAGCTCAATCTGTTCCCGCTCGCCCAGCGAATGAACATAGGAGTGATCGCGCGCGTGCCTCTTGATGAAGGGGGTTTGACTGGCGCGATCGCGGAAGACACGAAGTTCGAGCCGGGCGAGTTTCGCGCCGCTTACTTCAAGGGTGATCGGAAGAAACAGGTGGTGGAGCACGTCAACGGGTTGAAGAAGGCTCTCGAAGGCCTGGCCGATGGGCCGCTGGCGGAAATCGCGTTGCGCTTCACCATCAGCCATCCCGCCGTGTCCACGGTGATTCCGGGCATGCGACGCGTTCGCAATGCAGAGGCCAACACGAAGGTGAGCGATAAAGGCCCGCTCGATGAGCGGACGCTCGCGGTGCTGCACCGCCACGCCTGGGAACGGAATTTCTACGTTTGAACGGCGTCGAATGGACACGCGACGTCAGTCGCGTTTGTGCTGCCCCGAAGGAACGAGGCTGGCGGCCGCGTGTCCCCCTCCCGGTTAACCCCCCGGACCCCGGGCCGCGTCGAGCTATCGCGTGTACTTCAGGCTCAGCATGAGCTGATTCGATCGGAAGTCCTCGAATGCATACAGGCGCTCCGACATACTGTACCAGCGCCACTCCGAATTCCACTGGACGCCCTTCGCCAATGGAACCGAGAGGCGGGCCGTCGGCTGGTAATAATCGGTTGGCCTGCTTCCCGCCGAAGTGAACAGCGAGCCACCGAAAGAGAAGCGCGGAGCGAAGCTGCCAAAGGCCTTCGGGGCGAGGTCGATCAGCGCGGTCGCGGTGTTTCCGTTTTCGAGATACGTGGAGAGAGCGGTGCCCAGCGTTCCGGGATCCAGATACAGAATATTCGAGTTCACATTCGAGCGCGTGTACTCGAGCAGCACATCGACGTTGTGTCCGCCCTTCGGCAGCCATGACAGCGATGCCGATTCGGCCCGGCTCACGAAGTGCAGGTCCACGGACGGATCGGGATTGTTGTTGTTCAACTCGAAGAAATCCCCGGCCAGACGCCAGTTGGGCAGGAACTCCCACTGGGCGCGCGACCGCAGTCTCCAGTAGTTGTGCAGGCTGGTGCGGAAGTATGCTTCGCCGTTCGAAGACGCCTCGAAGTCGGCGCTGGCGCGCACGGTCTGCTTCATACGGAACGAGACGCCGCCAAGACCTGTATTCCGGCTCAGGCTTGACGATTCCAGTGGAAGCTCCGACAGCGTGGATCCGCGGACCGTGGCATCGCCCCATTCATAGCGCTCGCCGCCGTGAACCGTGAGTCCGGGCAGCACCTCATAGAAGGCCTCAAGCTGCTGCTGGTTGTCGGTAAGTACAAGGCGGTCGGTATCGGGATTGGTATTAAGAAACGTCGAGCCGGTGGTCAGATACTCCTCGGTGAGAAGTGAGTCGGCGGCATTGTGCAGGCGATCGGTGGACCAGTATTCGACAATGCGCAAACGGCGCATCGGCCGCGCCTCCGCCGTCAACGATCCGCTGCTGTGCGGCATGTTGGCATCGGCGGTAGCCATGTCCTGGCCCGAGTTGTAAAACGCAAACGTGGCCGGCAGGAACAGCGTCCCGTTGGCTGAGGATGTGTAATTTGTGGTCAGGCTCGGGTCGGCATACATGAAAGTGCCGGAGACACTCAGCCACTCCCACGGGTTGGAAGCGATGGATGCCTTCGTGTAAATCGAATCGCCACGGACGCGATACAACTCGCTCAGGCCGCTCAGATTGAGCTGTTCGCCGAAATACGGGAGGGTCAGATCGCCATTTTCCGTTACGCTGTCAGAGGCGCCCTGATCGTCTTTGAATGTCGTTCCGCCGCCTTCCAGAACCACGTGCGTTCGCGGCAATTGAAGCTGGACCCCGCCGCGAAACGTGTTCGTCGAATCGCTCTCCGAATTGGCCACCGGGTAATTGTTCGGAAAATCCGTGAAATCGGTGGTCCCGCTGCCGTACCAGCTATCGCGCGACCATCCCAGATACGGGCTGATCCAGTGTCCGGGCAACAGGTCGAGCTCGACGTCGGAAGTGCGGATATGAGTGTCGAAGCTGCTCTCGGTGAGCAATGATCCGCTGCTGGCCGCCGGATTCGCGAAGGATGGAAGGAAGTCGAAGTAGGCGGTATTGCGATAGTCGGCGGTAAAGCGGTACAGGCCGTTCTTGTCCACTTCCACGCGCGCGGAGTCGTACGGATCGCCCCAGGAGCTGGCCTGTACTTCGAAGTGATCGAACAGCGATTTGACCGGGCTGACGGTGAAATCCAGATTGATCAGGCGAAGCCCCTGCCCAAGATTCACCGTGCTGTCGTAAACGTTTTGATTGCCGCCGACGCCCGGAACAATGCGATAGCCAACTTCGACGCTTCCGGAGATCGGGAAATCGGATGCGGCCGGGGCGGATTGATCCGGAGTTGCGGCGGGGGGCGTCGTCGAAGGCGTTGCCGGGGGAGGCGGGGTGGCGGGGGGTGGCGCGGGCTGTACCTGTGCCCATGCAACGCCCAAAACTAAGGGAGCCAGCAACAGGAGTCTCATCGCAGCAGTGTCCCGTCCACATACGAACCATGTATCTTCACATGGCACACGGTGCAGTTCTGGTAGCGCGGATTGCGCAGATCGTGAAATGACGGGGGCGTTCCGCCCAGCGTTTGGTGACCCGCCGAAGGTGGATTGGAGACCAGGTTCGAGTGGCACTCCAGACAAACGAAGCGCACCTCATGACGAATCAGCATGCGCGGATTGGCGGACCCGTGCGGTTCATGGCACGCCATGCAGCCTTCCAGCCGCACCGGCGCGTGCTCATAGGTGAACGGGCCGCGCATCTCGCCATGGCAGCGGAAACATCCCGGTTCGTTGGCAAAGGCCACGCGCTGCGTCTCAGAGCCGCTGCCGTGCGGATTATGGCATCCCACGCAGGACATCGCACCCTCGGGCAGGCGATGTTTGTAGGGCCGCTGAAAATCGGCCCATACCGATTGGTGGCAGGCCGCGCACATCTTGTTCACATCAGCGCTTGCATGCACCACCAGAGGACGATGGTCGGTTCCATGGATCGAGTGGCAGCCTACGCAGCCGGGACCTCCCTCGGGATGGCCGCCAGCAATGCGGCCTACCGGCGTGCTTTCGTTGCGATGGCAAGTGAGGCAGAGTTTGTTCTGTTCGTCGGGACTGAGTTTCGCCGGGTTGCGAATATCGGCGGCGGAAAGCGAGTCGGCGTGCTTTGCGCCCGGTCCGTGGCAGGTTTCACAAGCGAAGCCGGCATGGCCGAGATGCTTGTCGGTGTCGACTACGTGATGCGGATTCTTTTCGAATGCCTTCGAGATTTCGTCATGGCAGGTCCCGCATTGTGCGGTTCCCCCAAAGCCCTTGGGCGTCTGCGCGAACGCGGCCGTCATGCCCACGAGGAGCACGGCGGCCGCGGCGAAGAGGCAGACTTTCTCTAATAGCATCCGGTAGTCAGCGGTGCTCAGAAGCCTGCGTGCTCCTGATCGACAGCAAACGCCGCGCCGGAGCCGTGACAAACCGCGCAAGCTTCGCCGAGCGAAGTAGTATTCGACAGCGCGTGTGACGCGGTCGGTATTCCAACGTGGCAACCCGTGCATGCCGAAGTAAACGGCTGAACCGGATTGATGAGCCCCTGTGGGTCGGTCACCGGATTCAGCCCCGATATAGTCAGGTCATTCTGCTCGGAGCTGTTGACGTGGCACAACGCGCAGTCGGCGAGATCGGTGGCCGACCCCGACGGGCTGAACGCCGGGAACAGCACGCCAGAGAAGTCATTGTGGCTTCCGCCGTATCCTACAACGATGTAGGGCTTGCCGCCGTTGGCCACGACGTTCACGCCATCGTGAATGCGGTGAACCAGCAGATTGAAGTTGATGCCCTGCGGCGGCAGCGCCTTATCCGAGGCAACCACGGCGTTGACGCGTTGGGATGCATCCGTGTTCGATGGATTGTGGCACAGCACGCAGTACTCGGTCTGGTTGCGCAAATTGCCGTGCAGCGACAGCGCGACGTGGCAATTATTGCAGTTGCTGAGCGCGACCACTGTGCGCCGCGGCGTTACAGGCGAGCCGTCGACCGAGAAGTTGATCAGCGGATTCATGGCGCCCAGATTGACTACCTGCGTGGTAGTTGTGCCGCCGGTCAGCACTGGTACCGACACATTCATGCGCGCCTCACCGCCCATGGTGTACGTTCCAGTGGCAGTTGCCGGTATGGCATGGGTGAACGTGTACGTGCAGACCCCGCCAGCGCTGCAAGTGGCCTTCGCGGCACTCTCAGTCACGTAGCCCGGCGTAGTCACGTCGCTTCCGAAACTGGTGTAGCCGTAATCGGTGGTGGGACCGGCCATGGTGAATTCCAGCGTGGTGGCCTGGGACAAGGGGATATTGTTGCCGCTGTCATCCTGCAGAGTGAAGGTGACGGTGGGTGTTTCCCCGGCGGAGTTGTTGGTCACGCCACTAATGGCTAAATTGATACCGGCCAGCAAGGTATCGGGGTTTTGCGGGTAAGTCGCCGGGGTATCGGTGTTCACCACATGCGCTCCAAGGATGGAGGCGTCGAATGGCATCTCGCCCTGTGGGATGTGGCAGTCGGCGCATTCCTTGTCGTCGTTCTGGATGCCGCCGGGATGGTTGGCGCCGGTGGCGAAATTCACATCGTCGTGGCATGCGCCGCAGGCCGCGCGGCTCGGTTCCGTCAGGAACGCTTTTTCTTGTGCCGCGCCGGTGGTCTGGCTGTGGCAAACCTCGCACCGCTGGGCACTGGCGGGATCGATCACCGTGGAGAAGTTACTGAGGAAACCCATGTAGCCGGCGATCTCATACGGCGTGCCGGCAACGACGCTGGGCAGCGAAGAGCCCATGTGGATCTTATGCGCCATCACTTTCAGGTCCAGGGTGTTACCGGTAGTCGGATCCACGTTTTGCGGCTGGTGGCACAGAACACACATATTCGTGCCGTGGGCATAACCGCCATGGAACACCAACGTGTCGTGGCAGGTGTTGCAACTCGCCGTTCGGACGACATCGCGGGTAACCGTGACCGGCGAGCCATTGGGAACAAAATTGAATGTCGTCCCGGCGTAATACGTTTGAAGGCCGAACGCCGTAAGATTGCGGTTTCCATCCACCGCTACCGTCGTGGTCACGGTGGGGTCGAATCCCGCCGGCGCCTTAGCGATGAAAGTGTATTGATACTGTCCCGGCGTGCCGGTCGCGGTGGCCGTGCCTCCCAATTCGAAATCCGGGCGGATGATTGTCCCTAGCGCTTTGCCGGTGGCCGACGCAGTCGTATAGGCCACATACTGTTCCTGGCCCTGGGGGATGTACGCGGCCACATAAGCCAGCGAAACCGCACCAGGCGTCGTCACGCCAGCGGAGTCCAAAGGCAGGCCCGCGGGATCCGTCAGGGTATATGTAACGCTGATTACACCGCTGCTGTTAATCGAGGCCGAGTTGATGGTGATGACAAGGCCGGGGCGGACGAAATCAATCACCGCCTGATCGGCGTAGAATGCCTTGTCGCGTTTCGAATAGAGCGAGTTATGAGTCCCGGTGAGCGCGAGAGTTCCGGTCAGTGCAACGAGGCCGGCAAGGATTCGGATAGCAGTCCCTGTAATTCGCATGAGACGACTCCCTTCGTACGGCTACTAACGCAGTTATCGCCAAACCCGGAAGCAGATTGCCAGCCAAACGCCGGTACTGGCCAACTGGCGGTATTCACTGCTCCGATGTTGCGTTTTCCGGCGTGCATTGGGGAAATCCTGGGTGAAAACCCACTCCCGCTCACCCATCATCGGGCGACAGAACCGTAAGACAACACACATTATCGGCGTTTCCTGCACGAGCACTGTCGAACTTTGCACTAGTGGGTGTACAAGCGGGAATTCTCAGCACGGTGACTCATCAGAGAATGCCGCTGAGCTTTTTTTGATCCCGTTACTTACCGAGCGCGCGGTCCAATGCTGCTTCGAGCACCAGAATAGGATGGCCGCTGCGCTCGAACCCCTGAAGCACATCGGGGCCGGGCGCGCTTCCGGTGCGGACACGATCCTCGGCGGTCCTGAGGTCGAAGAACCATTCCTCGGGCGAGTCGCGCTGGAGATCGGATTCGATGGCAAAGCCCACCATTTCGTCAACCAGGCGGGCGCGCAACGGACCGGAGGTCACATCGAGCAGCCCTTCATAGGCGGTCATCTTGCGATGGAAATAACCCGAGGCGGACTCGTCCGTCCCCTGCTGCCATGCCGTCATTTCGGCAAGAAAGGCCTCGAAGCGCTGTTGCCAGTCGGCATCGTCACGGCCCGCTTTCGAGATCAGCGTGCCGCCCTTGAACATCAGATTCATCTCATCGGCAGCCACCTGCTTTTCCTCAGGCGATTGCCCGCCCTCTTTCGGCACAGGCTCCGATGCGCTGCACACCTGCGCAGTGGAATGGCTGGTCATGAAGATCTGTAGAGCCGGCAGCAGTTCGGCGGGAAGGCCCGGGGTGATGGCGGCGACCACAGGCTGATACGACCGGTCGTCGGCGGGCACCGTGCTCATCGCTGAGCCCAATTTGGCCAGCAACAGATGCCGCTGGGCAGGCGTGACATGCAGGCCGTTAATCATGCTCAGGGCAGGATGAAACTGGAGCGGCGATGTAATGGCGGCCAGAGCGTCAACGATGAGATGAATATCGTCTTCACGGGCTCGCTCAGCGGGCGTGGAGGACTGATCGAAGACGAATGCGAGGGTGGTGTAGAAGTCGGCGGGATCGGGCCCCACCCAGTCGTCGCAGGTGAGAGGCTCGGGCGAAAGCTTCGGCATTTCCAGAAAGAGATCGCGGGCACGGCTCTTGTCGAGAGCGAGCATCAGGCGGACGGCATGCGTCTGCAGAGACAACCGGTCCAGCCGAAGTTCACCGAGCCGAACTCGCGCCACGGATGCCGGGCCCGCACCCGGCAGAGTGCGGACGCGCCAGTGATCATGCGCCTGGGAAGCGAGCTGAAAGGCGCGTTCGATCAGCTCGCGGCGTGTTGGCGGGTCGTCGATGCCGCCGGACTCGAGCATTCGCTCAAGGGCCTGTGCACCGAACTCCGGTGGAGCGGCAGTGACCATTCCCATGAGCGGGCGAAGCTTTTCAGGAAGCTTGAGGACGACTTCCCGATGATCCTTATCCGGTGGAGACGCAGGCTCGGGAGCCTGTCCGAGCAAAAGCACGCTCGTGAGATACGCCACGAACATCGCGCTCAATAATTGACGATCGCAGCAAAGCCTTCCGGTTTCAGACTGGCGCCACCCACCAGCACGCCGTCGATCTGCTCCTGCGACATCAGCTCTTTCGCGTTCTCCGGTTTCACGCTGCCGCCATAGAGAATGCGCAGGCTTTCGCCGGCGGCCTTGCCAAACTTTGCCGTGACTAGTTCGCGAATACAACGGTGGGCATCGGCTGCAATCTGCGGCGTTGCGGTTTTGCCGGTGCCGATGGCCCAAACCGGCTCATAGGCGACAACCACGGCGGCAAATTGCTCGGCGGTGAGCGGACCAAGTCCGCCCGTGAACTGCGCGTGCAGAACATCATTCGTGCAGCCCGCTTCGCGATCATCCAGAAGCTCGCCGACGCAGACGATCGGCTTCAGCCCCGCGTCCAGAGCGGCGATGGTCCGCTTGTACACGGTTTCGTCGGTCTCGCCGCAATACTGGCGGCGTTCGCTGTGTCCGATCAGCGTCCATTGCGCGCCAACGGCTGTCAGCATGCCGGCGGATATCTGGCCGGTGAAGGCTCCTTCCTTTTCCCAGAAGACATCCTGTGCGGCAACCTTCACACTCGATCCTCGAGTGGCCTCGACAGCGGCGGGAAGGTCGATGTATGGCGCCGCGATGACGATTTCGCGGCCACTGGTGGCGGCTACCAGCGGCAGAAACCTGGCGAAGAATGCGGTAGTCTCGGCGGGCGTCTTGTACATCTTCCAGTTGCCCGCCATTACGGGTGTTCTCATGATGTGAGGTCGCTTAAGAAGCTGGTTCCCTTCATAATATGTACTCCAAAATTTTGCGCCACGGTCTGGCCGATATCGGACAGCGTGGCACGCGTTCCCAGGTCGGCGCCGGACGGCCGTTTCGATGAGTAAGCCAGCAACGGAACATATTCGCGCGAATGGTCGGTGGATGGGGTGGTCGGGTCACATCCGTGATCGGCGGTGAGAATCAGCAGGTCGTCCGCGGTCAGTTTATCCATCAACGAAGGAAGCCAGGTATCGGCTTCTTCGAGCGCTCGTCCATAACCGTCCACATCGTTACGATGGCCGTACAGCATGTCGAAATCGACGAGGTTCACAAAGACAAGACCGTTCGGCTCCTCATCCAGGGCGATCAGAGTTTTCGCCATGCCGTCGGCGTTGCTCGTTGTCTTCGCATGCGGACCGATACCGCGGCCGAGAAACACATCGAATATCTTGCCGACGCTGTACACGGGCACGCGGGCCCCTTCGAGCTCATCGAGCAGCATCCCTTTGGGAGGCGGGATCGCGTAATCCTTTCGATTCGAGGTCCGCGTGAAAGCTCCGGGCGAGCCCGTGAACGGACGGGCAATCACCCGGCCCACTTCGTATGGACCGGTCAGAATCTGCCTCGCGATTTCGCACATCCGGTAGAGTTCCCACAGCGGAATCACTTCTTCGTGCGCGGCGATCTGGAACACGCTGTCGGCGGACGTGTAGACGATAGGCGAGCCAGTCCGCATGTGCTCCGCGCCAAGCTCTTTGATGATCTCGGTGCC
>JBEKFB010000180.1:0-8957 GCA_050013535.1 Bryobacteraceae bacterium
GAGCACGATGGCGTCGTCGGTCGGGCCGTCCACCGGCCGCCAGTTCACCGGCGCCTCGCGCGCATATCTCTTCGATCCGGCGGTAACGTGAACTTCAATCTCGCCCGCTGGCACATCCGTCTCGGCCGCGGGCACGTTGACGGCATCGGCAAGGACCAACGCGGCGGTTGACAGTTTCACGAAATCGCGACGAGTGCGCAGGTCTGGCATTTCGACCACCACGATATCGCTGTGCGGGATTCGCCGCAACATCAGGGAACGTTGCCGCTCCGTTTATCGTAGTAATGAGACGTGGAAACAAGAGAGCGGAAACAGATCGAAGGCACGTTCGAAGCGGCAATAAAGGTGTCGGCCCCGGTCACGCTCGATGCCGCCGTCGACTCCGGTCTCGTCCGCGTGCGCGCCGGCGAGGATGGCGTGGTCCTGATCCGCGGGATCCTTCGCGCGCGGCATACCCTGTTTGGCTGGGGCAACGTCGAAAACCGCATTCGTCAGCTCGAAGTCAGACCGCCCATCCAGCAGGACGGCAACACGATTCGGGTGGGCGACGTGGGCGACCGCTGGCTGCTTCGCGGAGTTACGCTGTTCCTCGAGATCGCCGTGCCCGCGGACACGCGGGTGCGCGCGCTTGCCGATTCCGGCGATGTCCGGGTCGAAGGGACCAACGCGCCGGCAGATTGTGAAGCCGACTCGGGCGACGTGGAGATCTTCTCCGTCGGCGCCGATGTTCACGCATCCACCGACTCCGGGACCATTCGAATCCGCCAGGTGAAAGGCCGCGTCCGTGCAAACGCCGACTCGGGCGACATAGAAGCTCTGGACATCGCAGGTGACGTTCAGGCGAGCACCGACTCCGGCGATATCCGCATTTCCCAAACATTGGCCGCGTCAATCCGCGCCGAGGCCGATTCGGGCAGCATCGACGTGAGGCTCGCCCCCGATGCCGGTTACAACATCAGCCTGCGAACGGATCATGGCCGGCTCACTACGCTGGAGATGGAATTTCGAGGCCGCCCAACGCATAAAGAAATCGACGGACGCATCCGCGGCGGCGGCCCGCTGGTGGATCTCGAAACCGATTCCGGCAGCATCGACGTCAAGTAATCGCCCCCACGCAAATACAATGTAGGGTTCATGTCTCCGAACCCCGCGCTCGGCGTGGTCTTCCATTGGCTGGGCGGTCTCGCCTCCGGCAGTTTCTATGTTCCCTATCGCGCGGTGAAGCATTGGTCATGGGAGACTTACTGGCTCGCCGGCGGCGTGGTCAGTTGGATTATCGGTGTTCTCCGGGGTTTTGGCGGACTCACCTTCGGCCTCACCATGCGCTGTCTCAGCATGTCTCGCGGGAGGGCTATGGTCCTCGGCTATTGCGCCGCGTTCGGCACCATCGTCCCACCGGTCTTCCACGGTGAGTCAAAGCTGCCGCCTTCTCGCGCCTGGATCTGGCTGTTCGTGAGCTTGTTCGTATTGGTGCCGTCCACGGTGATCGTCGGCTACGGCAATCATCTGGAAACGCTGACGCGCCAGTGACTATCCGCTACGCTACCGCTCGTTCGCTTTCGACGAACAAGTCGCGCTGCACGGGATAATCGGCTTGGAACTGCGTCAACGCCTGCGGGTATCGCTGGATCAGCTCGCCCGGGGCGTTGCGCCGCCCGTCGCCCAGCATCGCGGCCATCTGAAGCGCATTCACAACGGACTTGCCACCCGCATCGTTATTCGTCACCACGAAGGTCTGCGTAGACAAGCGCGATATCTCGCCAATTCGCGCTTTCCATGCCGCGAGTTCGTCCGCCGAATACAGATAGTCATGACGCGCCACCGGCTTCCGTGCGGCCGTCCCTTCGTCCCCGCGCCCGAATTCCTGATCCCAGTCGTTGGGGTTCCGGCCATGCAGACGAACATAACCGACCGCCGATGTCAGCAGCGCCGTCGGCGGCATGGCTTTCGTGTAAGCGGCCTGATCGATGTTGCAAAACCCGAGATGATTGTCGATGAGCGTGCCCATCGCCTCTTCCCTCATCCAGCTCGCGTGACGCATCTCCACGACGAGTGGAAACTCGTGGAACCATCGGCGCAGCCGGATCAGGAAATCGCGATTCTCTTCCGTGAACCGGAAGGTCCAGGGGAACTGCATTAACACGCAACCCAGCTTTTTCGCTCGGTGCAGCGGACGAATGCCGTCCTTGAACGCGGCGATCTCAGCCGGATCGAGTATTCGCTCATGCGTGAAGCGCCGCCCCAGCTTCACCGTGAACAGGAACCGCGGGTTGCCGGCCACCTGCGCCATCCACAGCCGCGCCACCTCGGGCCGGATCGGCTGATAGAACGTGCGATTCACTTCGCAGACGTCAAAATACCGCGACAGAAACTCGAGCGGCCGAAACTGGCTGTTTGCGCCGCTCGGGTAGACAACTCCGTTCCATCCTGGATATGCCCAACCAGCCGGACCGCAGCGGACATTGACAAGTCGCATAACACTACCTCAATTCGCCATATGTTCGCCTTAAGAATACACCCCCGGCCCTGAATGTGTCAAACATTTTCTTCGCCCGATGTTCGCCAGCTTACACGCCGGTCAGCCCGCGCTTTCGGCGATCTTGATTTTTCCGCTCTTCACCGCGGCCATGAACTGCTTGTAATCGGACTGGGTCTGGACGGCGTAAGCCTCGGCAAATTGCCGCATTGCCTTCACCAGCTTCGCCCCATTGCCGATGTAGCCGTGAATCATGCAGGCGTCGCCGGACCGCGCATGCCCCCGAGCCATCAGCTCTCCGGCCACCTCGGCCAGGCTCTCCAAGCCCGTGCCACGCAGCCGCTCCAGATCGATACCGCCTTTGTGATCGTTCAACTGCCGCACCAGGAACTCATGACCGCCGATTGAGGTCCACCCCAGCAACAAATCCGAAAGCGGCTGGATCGCTCTCTGCCCCTCGGCTGTGCGCTGGCCTTCCTGCGGATACGCCACGCTGAGGAACGGCGACCACGCCGACGGCATCTCCTGCTTGACCTGCAGGAACAACAAATCCTCGGGACCATTCCCTTCCATCAGCACGACGTAATCGCGCATGCCCACGCTGCCCGTGCCGACAATCTTGAAGCCCACGTCCAGCGGCCGGTACAGATCGAACAGATGCGCACTCTCCGGGCGCAGCGATTCGCGATACACCTCCAGCGAAGCCAGCACCTCGCGAGCTTCTTCACCGCGCACACGCCAGAATACCGGGCGTCCGTCGCGAAAACGGAGATTCCCGCGCGCGTCCCGCTCCGTGTATTTCTTCGCCGCTTCCTCGGGCGTGGCCCGTTGCGATTGGCGCAACGCCGAGGACACCGGCTTGATTCTTTGCTCGCGGTGAATCTGATGCCGCGCCGCCACCAGCACTGGCTGGGTTGAAAACTCCGCGATGAACTCGCAGTAGGTCTCCAGGAAAATCTGCGCCGCCGAGTAGCATGCCGTCCCCTTGTGACCCGCTTCGAACCCCGCCAGTACGATGCTCGCGGCCATGCGCTTCACGTCCCACTCCCAGGGACCGCGAATGGTCTCGTCGAAATCGTTGAAGTCGAAAACCAGCCGTCCATCCGGCGCCGCGAAAGAGCCGAGGTTCTGGACGTGAGCGTCGCCGCAAAGCTGCACTTCGATGCCTGAGTTCGGCAGGCGCGCCAGATCCGCGGCCATCACCGGCACCGCGCCGCGAAAGAACGCGAAAGGCGACACGGCCATGCGCGCATACTTGATCGGGAGCAATCGTGGCAGGCGGCCTGCGCCGCTCTTCAGCACCACGTCAACGGGATCGAACTTCCGTTCGTCCGCCTTGAGTTCCTTCTGGCTGACGCGGCTCGCCTTCTCCCTGCGCTTCGCGCCTTCCTCAATGCGGCCATCCCGCGATTTTGTCTCGTGCGCAAGTGTCTTTGCCATTACGCGCAACAATGTAGCACAGATTCCGGGGTGACTCAGCGCGGCGGACGTCGTGTTAGGGCGGTCTTACGCAGCCGGTCGCGCCCGGTATAGCTTCACCTTGATTTCGTTCTCATGTTGACGGGCCTGCGCCAAGTCCCACGCCGCCTGCATTCGTATCCAGACGTCAGGCGTAGCTCCAAAAGCCTTCGCAAGACGGATTGCCATCTCCGGCGAGACTCCCGCCTGTCCGTTAATGAGGCGTGATAGCGTGGTTCGGCTGACGCCCAGCGCCTTTGCCCCTTCGGTTACGGAGAGGCCGAACGGTTCAAGGCAATTCAGACGGACAGATAGTCCAGGATGCGGCGGGTTTTTCATGGGCATTGGCGTCTTCTCCTTTATGCTTAGTGGTAGTCGGTCAGATCGACAGCATCCGCATCCGCCGATGAAGACTGTTCATACGTCTGGACTTCGCTTAGCTCCGCCATCGAGGGTGGGCACTTATCGACCAGTGGGTCGAATCGTGAACTTCTTTTCAACCATCTAATAATACCGACGGCTATTATGCTGATATGGATGACCGGTTTACACAGTTGATGGACGAGGCCGACAGGCTCATAAGAGGTGGTCAAGTAGATGACGCACTCGCGAAACTACAGGAGGCTCGGGCTGAATACGTCCGTATAAAAAACGAACTCTGGGCGTGCCGCATACAGGTAGGGGCGCAGCAGAGATAGTCCCTGCCTTTCACGCGCTCATGTTGCTCGACGTCCCGCCCGCCGCCGGCACGTAGCACTTCAGCGTGTAGTCCATCACCATGCGGTCGGCGTTGAATCGCCATCCCAGCGTTCGAATGGTCCGCTTCATGCGCGTGATCCAGCCGCGCGGCAGCCCGTCGCGGTCGCGCTGATAGTACAGCGGAATCACCTCTTCGCGGAGCACCCGGTACAAATCCTCGCCATCGCGCGCATCGTGAACAGACATATCCGAATGCGTGCGCCCCGCACCAATGGCGAATCCGTTCATGCCGTCGTACGCCTCCGCCCACCAGCCATCAAGAATGGACAAATTCAACCCACCATTCAGGACAACCTTCTGGCCGCTGGTGCCCGACGCCTCCAGCGGACGCCGCGGATTATTCAGCCACACATCAACGCCCTGCACCAGGTAGCGGCCGACGTTGATATCGTAATCCTCCACGAAAACAATCTTGCCGTGGAACCGCGCATCGCGCATCATCATCGCGATCTGCTGCAGTACGCGTTTGCCCGGCTCGTCATGCGGATGCGCCTTGCCCGCGAACACGAATTGCACGGGACGTTTCGGATCGTTCACCATGGTGGCCATCTTCTCCATCTCCGTGAGAATCAGGTTGGCCCGTTTATAGGTGGCGAAGCGCCGCGCGAATCCAATGGTCAGGGCATCGGGTGTGAGAATGCGCGTTAATCTCTGCAATATTTCCGGGGGTTCATTCCGCCGCGCGGCCTGCTCCACGCTGCGGCGGCGAACGAATTCGATGAGCCGCGTCTTCAGGCTGAGGTGCGTCTCCCACAACTCACCGTCGTCGACACTCTCGATGCCTTCCCAGATGCGCGATTCGCCGCTATGCTCATGCCATCCCGTGCCCAGGTGACGGTCGTAAAGCCGGAACATCTGCGGCGCCAGCCACGTGGGCACGTGCACGCCGTTGGTGATGTGGCCGATGGGAACCGCGTCTTCAGCGCGTCCCGGATAGAGCCCCGTCCACATCGCCCGCGACACTTCCCCGTGCAGCGCCGACACGGCATTAGTTCGCCGCGCCAGCTTCAGACCAAGCACGGTCATGCAGAACTGTTCGTGATGGTCATACTGGTTCACCCGCCCCAGCGCCATCAGCCCATCGTGTGAGAGCCCCAATTCGTCGCGCAACGGCCCCAGGTGCTCTTCCATCAGTCCGCTATCGAAACGGTCGTGCCCTGCGGGAACTGGCGTGTGCGTGGTGAACACCACTTCGCGCGACACGCGCCGCACGGCCTCGTCGAAATCGACGCCTTCCTCCCACATGCGATTACGCACCGCCTCCAGCACCGCGAACCCGCTGTGCCCTTCGTTCAGGTGCAGCACTCCCGGCGTGATTCCCATGGCCCGCAATGCACGATGGCCGCCCACCCCCAGCAACAGCTCCTGGCGAATCCGCACACGCCCATCTCCGCCGTAGAGCCGCGACGTCAGCTCGCAGTCCTCGGGTGCGTTGCCCTCGACGTTGGTGTCCAGGAGCAGAAGATCGCAACGGCCTACCTTCATCCGCCACACCTTCGCGCGAATCGAACCGCTCCGCGTTTCCACCTGCACCGTCACCGGCACGCCGTTGGTCCCGATCGCCGGTTGCATGGGAAGCTGGCTCACATCGGTGGCGATGTACTCTTCCTGCTGCCACCCGGCCTTGTCCAGCCGTTGCCGGAAATAACCTTGCCCATAAAACAAACCCACGCCAACGAGCGGAATGTCCAGGTCCGACGCGCTCTTGATGTGGTCTCCCGCCAACACGCCGAGGCCGCCCGAATACACCGGCACCGATTCGTGCAGACCGAACTCCGCCGAAAAATAACCCACTGGACGGGGCCGCAGCACGCCCGCATGGGTGGCGCCCCACGTGCGGTCCGCCTGCAGGTATTCGCGTTGCCGCCGGTACGCATAGTTGATCCGGCTGTGCAGCACCAGCTCGCGCGAGCGCCGGTCGATCTCCGCGAGCGGCATCTCATTCAGCATTGAAATTGGATTGCAGTTGAGCAGGGTGAATCGCGCCGGGTTCAACTCGCGGAACAATCCGGTGCAGTCGTGATCCCAGCTCCACCACAGGTTCCGCGCCAGCGTCCACAGCCGCTCCTGCACGGGTGCGATGAAACGGTCCAGCGTACGCGCTTCGCTCACCACGGGCGCGACCTGAGCGGCGGCATCCACCAGCATGCGCACTTCGTCTTCACGAAACACGCGAGCCGCAATGGTCTGCACCACCAGCACGCCCTGCAGCACGCCGTCGTCGATCAACGGCACGCCGAGGAACGACTGGTAGTCGTCTTCCCCGGCCTCGCCAAAATATTTGAACCGCGGATGATTCTTCACCTGTTCCACGGCCACCGGACAAACCTGCTCCGCCACCAACCCGGCCAGGCCTTCATGCAACGCCATGCGCAGCGAGCCGATGCAGGACTTGCGCAGGCCCAGGGTCGCCGCCATCACCAGGTTGGCGCGATCCGGCTCCAACAGGTAGGCCGAGCACACGTCGGTCTCAAATCGCCGCGCGATCAGCGCGACAACGTTCATCAGCGTCTCGGCCGGCTGGCCGCCCTCCGCCGTGAGATTCCCTATTTCTTCCATGGTCAGTACGTAGTGAGCGTCCGTGCGCGCGCTGGCAGCGTGACTCATAATCAGATCCTTTGCCGGTTCGAGCGGAGGACGGGGCGCAGGAAACCACAGGGTTACGTCGCGGACCGGGCGATGAACAAACGGTTACTAAATAAGTCTATGCGCATCGCCGCCGCCGCGCAAATCGTTTAGTACCGGGTGGGGCGTTTAGTTCGGGGAGGCCCCGCCGGCCAGGCTTCTCCTCAAAAACTCCAGCACCTTCGGAATTGCGTCGATGGACGACAGCGCATTGCCTTCCGGAGTTCCTCCATAATCGGTGGAACGGCCCGATATAGTGTGCGCGATGCGTCCGTGCCACTCGGGCACAATCTCCGGCCGGCCCGCGATGTGTCCGGCGTGCGGGTAAGTCAGGTTCTCCGCCGCGTAGGCAAAATGCTCGCGCTTCAGTCGCGAGACAATCGACTCCGCCATGGGCGCCGAGTCCCAAACATGGTCCTGCTCGCCGGCGATCAGCAGGATAGGACCGCTGATGTGCTCCACCATGATCATGGCGAGCAAATCCTCGGCGCCACTCTCCTTGCGTTCGGCATACGCGAGCGGCGACCCCTGCCACGTCCACGCCCACGGCACCATGTTTCCGCCACAACAGGCGCGATGCCGCGCATTCGCGGGCACATACGCCACCACGGCCCTGATGGCCGGGTACATCGAACCAAGTTGCAAAGCGAGTTCGCCGCCACGGGAGATTCCCATAACCCCGACATTGTTTGGCTGAATTTCCGGCCGCTTCTTCATCCACGCCAACGCCTGTCCGAAATATTCCAGCGGAATCGCTTCTAATTGTTTTGGCAGATCCTCATAATGAAAGTACGCAAGTGCGAATGCGGCGAATCCGTGCGACGCCAACCATGCGGCGCGGCGTCGTGGCACTCCTCCTTCCGATCCTCCCAGCACCAGTACACCCGGAAACGGCCCCTTACCGGCGGGTACAAGGAGCACGCCATGAATCACTCCGGTTATCTTAACCTCGCGAACTCCCTCGCCAATGGTCCGTTGCTCCAGTTGCGCGGTGGCGATCGCTTGGCCATCCTTCAGGAGCGTGAAATGGATCTGCTGCGGTCCCTGGTCTTTGGGTGGACGATAAAGGCCGGCGCCCTTCGTGACGGGCGTCATCGACCAGATCAGTCCCATCGCCGATGCCACCTTGTACGACCCCGTTACCGGCGCCTGCGCTGAAGCATCGACATTGCCCTGAGCATCCGCAACAAACTCGGCCGCCGACTCCCACCTCTGGTCGTCTCCATCTACAAGATCCGCGTTGATGGTGACGTGTTCATTCGGCCGCAGTCCGCTCGCGCGAATATTGGCGCTCTCGTCGATCAGCACCGAGCCAGGAGTGACAGTGAGCACCTGCGCCACAAGCCCGGACATGCAACAAACACCGGCGAGAACAAGTTTCGCGCTCTGGCGATGCATCAGTCTATTATGCCCGGCGATCGGCCGTCGGCATCCACAAACGGTATTCTGGAACGAGTCGTCCTTCCATGCCGAAGCGCACCGTCGCCAATCTCCGCTGGTACATCTGCGGCCTGCTCTTCTTCGCCACCACCGTCTGCTATATCGACCGCCAGATCCTCGGCGTTCTGAAGCCGGTCATTGCGAAGGATCTCGGCTGGAGCGAATCCGATTACGGCTGGGTGGTCTTCGGCTTCATGCT
>JBEKFB010000181.1:0-8882 GCA_050013535.1 Bryobacteraceae bacterium
CCCACGCGAGGGCCTGCTCGATATTGGCCATGGAAGCAGGGCGCGGGATTTGTGCAAACGCCGATACTTCGGAGTTGAACAGCACCACATTGAACGAATCCACGGGCCGCAGTCGGCGCAGAGCGGTTTCGAAGGCCGTGAAGCTGCGCTCGAGCTTGTCCCACTGCATCGACAGCGAATTGTCGAACAGCAGAACAACGGTTCGCGGCGGCGCGGTCTGAGGCTGCGTTTCGTTCTTGTCCACACGCAACAGAGCGTCGGCCCGAAAGAAGCCTGGCTCGCTCGAACTCTCCCGCTCCATGCTCACCTTCAGAGCATCGGCTTGCGCGTCGTCGAACGAGTACCGAATTGCGAGGTCCTCTTTCAGCGCCACGTCGTAGGCGTAAAACACGGCTCTGATCCGATTCGGAGTGCGCTCCTCGATCTTCAGCGGATACGACTTCGCGAGGGAATCGAAGTCGCGAATTGCATGATCGGAATGGAGCTCGAAGACTATCGTCAGATGTCTGGCGGTCTGCATCGCGTACACATCGGGCTTGAGCGGAACGACGAATTCCGAGCGATAGCGCTCCACCGCAATCGGGTGCTGGTACTCAATTTCGAGGCGTTTCGTTCCCCAGGCCGGAATCGGTACGATTCGCGCGGTGAACTCTGCGCTGCGGCGGGCTTCGTCTGCATCGCGCTCCCCCATCTGCAGCAGACCCGGGTCGATCGCCTGCGCTTTCGCAATATCGTAGATCTCTCCCGCGCGCCGGCGTTCGAGGATTACACCCGGAATGCGCGTGACATCGTCCCAGACCGCGAAATCCGAGATGGCCGCGTTTGCCGGAAGCGCGAAGTGATACACGCCCTCCTGAATGTTCGCGGTGTGGTTCCCAAAGATCTGATGAATGCGAACGCGTGCGGCCCCGTTGTCGATCCCAACTTCGATGCTCATCTCGTTCAGCGAGAAGACGGAAGAGTCCGGTTCCTGCCGGTCGCCGGGGATAAGAACGCCGGTGTCGCACCAGGCGAGCGCCGTGCAAATCAGGCCAAGGACCACCGCTGTCGCGCACTTCACGGCAGTGCCTCCTCGGACATCCGCACAAGCCCGTTGTCCGTGCCCACGTACAGCGCACCGCCGCCCTCGGCCAGCGCACTGACATTCAACGAAGGTAGGCCGTTCGTCACATTCGTCCAACGTTTTGAATCGCGGTCGTAAACGAAGAGCCCCTGGCCGAGGCTGCCCGTGTAAACGCGGCTCTTGCCCGCCAGCATGGCGTTCGGATTCACAACGAAACTCCGCTTGAGATCCGCGAAGGAAGACCATCGGCCGTCGCTGCCCAGTCGCAGCACGCCGGCGCCATAGGTTCCGATGAACCAGTCGTCCTCCACCCGCGCCACGGCCGTCACCCAGTTATGGCGAAGCCCTGAGTTCGTCGTCGTGTAGTTCGCGAGGATCGCGTCTTTATCGAGCACAGAAACGCCCCCCAGTGTTCCGGCTACGGTCTCGTCTCCCGCAACCCCGACGCTGTAGACGTGATTGTTCACCAGTCCCTGAAAAACGTAGAGACTGCGCACGCCGCCGCTGTCCACGAATGTGAGCCCGGCGGGCGTGGCCAACACCATGCCGCCTTCGCGAAACGCTACGTCGGTCACGTGGTCCGACAGCAGTCCGTCCTTCCGCCCGAGCACCTGACGTTTCCGCCCGGCCCCATCGAAGAGCACGAGTCCGTTCGCCGTCGCCACTGCCGTTCGGTCGCGACTCGGGTCGGGCGCGATCCGGTTTATACAAAACAGCGCGTCATCCTCGTAATGGGCGGATCGTGAGAAGTCCGGACGCAGTACGTCGAGCCCGGCATCGAAGTAACCAATCCAGAGCGCGCCGTTGCTGAAACCGAGAGCGGCCACGTTTCGCGCGCTCAGAGCGGCCGCCGGAGCGGTCATTACCTCGCGCCATCCTCGATCGGCGTCAAACCGGTACACCGACGACGCCGTGACAGCGTATCGCTCGCTCCCAAACTCGTGGATCGCTTCGACACTACCCGGCACTTCCTGCACGGCCGGTCGGCCAGTCCGCATCCCACGGGATTCAAGCGGCACCGTGTAGATGCCCTCGTCCTCGGTCCCCACGGCAAGTGCAGTAGCATTCGCCGAAACGGCTTTCGCGAATACGCCCTCGGCAAGCGTGCGCGCCCGCTGCCCGTCTCGAAACTCCACCACTCCGAGCGGCGTTCCTACCCAGGCGACAGCGCCGGCAACCGAGATCGAAAGCACCTGCGGGTCGGGCAGGGCACTCGCGAGCGAATCCAACTGCCCGGCGTGGTAACGGTAGACGCCCTGGGTGAGGGTTCCGATCCACATGTCGCCTTCCACCCCGGCCAGCGCTGTCACGTACGCAGTTTTCAGACCTCCGGCAAGAGCAACGAGACGATGGCCGTCATAAGCGAGAGCCCCGTTGTGCTCCGTCCCGAGAAGCACGCGGCCGGTGCTGAGGGCAAGGACAGCGGTCACGTTGCGCAGCGCCACGTCATCGGGCAGGATCTGCCGGAATCGGGTGCCGTCAAAGGCGAGCACCCCTGCGCCGCGGGTTGCAATGAAGATCTCGGACGGTCCGGCCGACATCACTCCCGGCTCGGCCGGCGGAATTTCCAGACCGGACCGCCATGCGCGGACAGGCGTTCCGGCTGCGTCGTATAGATATAGACCCGCAGCCGAGCTCACCAGCACCGAGTCGCGCAACGGGGCAATATCGCGAAACTCAGGCGCAGCGGAGATCGGTTCTACACCGGATGGGGCTGCAAGGTTGAGCACCCGTTCGCGATAAGGGAACTCAGCACGGGCGGCAACCTCACGGGCCGATTCGTCGCGCACGCGGCTGGCGCGCCAGAACGCCAGGCAGACCAAGACGACCGGTATTGTCGTTAACGCGACTACAACCAAGCGCCATCGACGCATGCCCCAGTCAAAGCACAGAGAAGTCCAATTCATGGGACGCGGGAATATTATCAAATTGAGCTGACGAAAGCACGAACGCGTCTACGGCTTGACACACCCTGCGTCACCACGCACACACCCGGCATTCACTCCTCGTCCACTCTGATGTACTTTGAGAGCGTGGATTCCGCGCCGCTACAGTCCGCGAGGCTGTCCGACCAGACTGTGTCGCCGACCACGGATGAATGCGGCGATGGTGAGAGACCCGTGGCGAATCCGGTCTCCGAAGTTGAGGAGCTTTCCGGGCTCTCCTTTGAGGAACTCTACGGGATCGCGGACGCAGAGTCGATCGGCCTAGGCAAGGAAGAATTGGCGACAGCACTTCTCGCCATCGGCGTCAGGTATAACTACAATCTCGAACCTGGAACGCGCGTGTGCAGGAACCAGATTGCCGCTTTCTGGCGCGCGCTTCAACTGCGGGACTTGGCTCTCGCACATGCCTGCGCGCTCGGCCGCGACGTTGCCTGGCAGCAGTTTCTGGCCCGCTATCGTGAGCCGCTAACGCAGGCGGCGACCGGCATCACCAGATCGGCAACGATTGGAACAGAACTGGCTGATTCACTCTACTCCGAAATGTTCGGCCTCACCGAGCGCGATGGACAACGCCGGTGCCCACTCGCCTCCTATTCGGGACGCGGGTCACTGATGGGATTCCTGCGTGCGACGCTCGCTCAGCGGAATGCCGGCCGCTATCGAGCCGCAAGCCGCGAAACTTCGTTGGAGGTTGAAGACCTGGCGGCCGCATCTCCGGCCCCCATGCCCGCATCGGATGTGCTCTCGCGTCTCGGAAAGTCTTTGAGGACGGTTTTGGGCTCGTTAACGGCAGAGGATCGCTTCCTTCTCGCGGCATGGTATCTCGATCGGCGCACGCTGGCCGAGATCGCCCAGGTTGTGCGCGCTCACGAGTCGACGATGAGCCGCAGAATCAAGCGTCTGACGTCGAATCTCCACAAAGGGCTTCTCGCGAATCTCCGGAAATCCGGCATGAGCAGGGCTGCGGCGGACGAGGCGCTGGGCACCGATCCGCGCGACCTCGACATTAATCTTCGAAGCCTGTTGCAAACTTCGTCACCTTCTGCATTCCTTCCACAGGGAGGATCAACGGAGCCCAAACAGCCATGACGGTACAACTCCATCCCGGTCCGCACCCGGACGCAGATTCGCTGAGCGCCTTTCTTGAAGGCGTGCTCCCCGAACACGAGCGCCTCGAGTGTCTCGCGCACTTTGCAGCCTGTTCTCAATGCCGTGAAGCGATTTTTCTTGCGCGGGCGGAGGTGCCGGCCGTCGAGGAACCGAGTTGGATTCCTGTCTGGCAACGCTGGCTCAAGCCGGTTCCCGTCCTGAGCGGTGCGCTTGCAGCCTCCGCACTCGCAGTGGTGATGATCCTGTACTTGTTCCACGGTCCTTCCGCGCCACACCTGCATGAGATCGCGCGCGTGAAGGTGATCCCGCAGGCACCCATCCCGCAAGCCACCAGCAAGCGCGAGCCGGCGCAGGTGGCATCCTCCTTCACGGCGGAAGCGGGATTAGTCGCCAGGCACCGCGTGATTCGCCAGCCTTCCGTCGCACCACAGCCACCGGCTTCGGGGACTGCCAATCAGGTGTCGACGGCCGCAAAGCCGTTAACGGTCGCCGAGGCTGTTCCGCCTCCTCCTCCGCCCGTCCCGACATCGGGCGCACCCGAGGGGGAGAGGAAGGGATTCAGAAATCTCTCGACTGGCGCCGAAGTGGCCGCCACGGCCCCAGGTACATCGGCAAGCGTGCCTCCGGCATTGAGCATCCAGCACGATGAGAGTTCAGAGAATGGCCTTTCCACGCTGACAGGCGCGGTCACCGACATGACCGGAGCTGTTGTCCCCGGCGCGACGGTCACGCTGCGTCAGCCAGACGGTAAAACTGTCGCCAGCCTTGTGACAGATGCTGCCGGCCACTTTGCACTGTCCGCACTTCCTCTTGCCAATTACACACTGACCGTAACGGCCCCTGGGTTCACCACCTGGGAAGAACGGAACATCACGCTCGTCGAGGAGGCCCGGCTTACCGTCCCGAACATCGTTCTCCAGGTGGGCACCGTAGCAGAGTCAGTTGCCGTGGTGGCAGCTAGCGACGCGGTTGTGTCGACCGACACGGGAGAGAGCAGCACTACACTGAACCAGGAGGTGACCAAAGCGCCACCGCTGGCCGGCCGCGATGCCTCTGAATTAGTCAAGATCATGCCGGGTGCGGCCGCTCCAACCAGCCGGTCTTCCCCTCCGGTGACCACGGTCACGATGGACAAGCGCATCCTTAGAGTGAGTTCCGCCGGCTTACTACTGTTTAGCGGAAACGCCGGGAAGAACTGGAAGACCATCAAGCCGCTGTGGGCGGGGAAGGTGATTGGCCTCGCCATCGTGGACGGCAAGGTGTTTCAGCTAACGACAGAAACGGGATCGGTCTGGCTAAGCTCGAAGGGCACTCATTGGAAGCAAGCGCCCGCCCGGCGCTGAACTCACGCCGGAAAAACCCAGGATTCTTCCTGCAAGATTCGAAGCGACCCTCATTCTCAGCTATAGAGCGCCCGGCAGTTGTTACTTAATTCGTGGCGCGGATTGGTGGGTTCGTTATGACGATACTTCAGGGATACCAGTGTGTCTTTGTTCTGGGATCCGTGCTGGCCTGCCTCGCACCGCTGGCTTCGTTTCCGCATGGCGAGCCGGCCAAACAGGATCCGTTGATGGCCACCTATGCGCGTGGCAAGATGCATGTCTCGATCCCGTACGATGCAACTCGCCCCGGCGGGGGCAGGCTGATCGTCGAGGTTCTCGATCCCGAGGATCAGATCGTAGGATTGATTGACCGGCCCGTAAAGATCTGCGCAGGACGAGGAGCCTGGAATCAGGATGTTCAACTACCACGGACTCTTGCCGTCGAGGACCTCGTATGGCATCGCCTGCGCTACCAGTTCACTTACGCCGGCGAGAGCACCGCCGCGGTACACGGCATCGTCTCGATTTCGCAGGTGCTCCGCAATCCTGTGGTTCACGTCATTGGCCAGCAATCGTACCTCAGTGGAGGCGCCGCCGCCGTGCGCTTGATTGTCACCGACCGGAACAATGAGACTCTCCCCTATGCCGGTTCGGTGCAAATCGAGTTAATGGCCTCCGGAGTGACCCAGCTACTCTACTCGGGAAGGCTGAACCGGCGTGGCACAGCCGAAGCGCAATTCCGCTTCCCGGACGGCGTCGCGGGGAATTATTCGCTGCGCTACACGGTTGATACAGCGGTCGGCTCGGCCGAGTACACGCAGAACATCCGGCTCGATGACAAAGTCTCCATTCTTCTCACTACCGAGAAACCCATCTACCAGCCCAGCCAGACCATTCACGTGCGCGCACTGGCGCTGGACCGCTCTAATCACGAGGCCGCCGCCGTACGCACGCTGACCTTTGAGCTGGAGGATTCGCGCGGCAACAAAGTGTTTAGGAAAGTCACGCAGACGGACACATACGGGATCGCATCGGCGGAATTCGGGCTGGCCGACGAGGTCAATCTGGGTACGTATCATCTGCGGGCGCTGATGGACGGGGCCGAAGTGAACGCCCCGAACAAGGCCGAAGTCGCGCTGCAGGTGGAGCGCTACGTGTTACCGAAGTTCAAGGTTGCGGTCGACCTAGCTGGAAAGGACTCCACTGCCAAACGAGGTTACCGGCCGGGCGACCACGTTACCGGAACGGTGCAGGCCAACTACTTTTTCGGTAAGGCCGTGGATCGCGCCGAAGTCACCGTCAAGGCGTCGGCAATGGACGTTGCCGTTTTCGATGTCGGCGCTTCGACGGGAAGAACCGACGCGGATGGCACCTTCCAATTTGACATCCGCCTGCCCGGCTACTTTGCCGGCCGGCCGCTGAACCACGGCGCGGCGCACGTGTTCATTGAGGCGACTGTGAAAGACGGCGCCAGCCATAGCGAGACGCGCGGCGAGCCGATCACGGTGAGCGATTCGCCCCTCTTGATCACCGCGGTACCCGAAAGCGGCTCACTCGTTCCCAATCTTGAGAATCAGGTATTCATTCTGACGTCGTATCCTGACGGCACACCGGCGCAAACCAACATACGGATTCATGCCCCGAGAAACGTGAATCAGACCGCAGCGACTGATGAGAGTGGCGTCGCCATGGTTCGATTGCCGGGGAGCGTCGGATTGATGATGCTGCACGTGGAGGCCAGCGACGACGCGGGCAATCACTCATCGACTTCCGTTCCCCTCGAATCCCGTTCCGGAGTGGATCAGATTCTCCTGCGCACCGAACGCGCCATCTATCGCGCCGGGGACCACGTGCAACTCACAGTTCTGTGCACCAAACAGAGTGGCAGCGCTTACGTGGACGTGGTCAAGGATGGCCAGACCATCGTCACCCGCGACCTGGACATCGTGAACGGCCGGGCCAGCTTCGATTTCGCGGCTACGCCGGAGATGGCCGGGACACTGGAGTTCAACGCCTACCTGTTCGGACGCGATGGCCGTCCGATCGGCGATCACCGGCTGGTGTTCGTCCAGCCCGCGGATGAGTTGAGGATCGATACGGCACTGGACGCCGCAGTCTACCAACCCGGCGGCGAGGCCCGCATCGGGTTTCGCGTCACCAACAGGAAGGGGGAAGGAGTGCAGGCTGCACTGGGGCTGCAGATTGTAGACGAGGCCGTTTTCGCGCTGGCCGAGAAGCAGCCTGGATTCGCGAAGGTGTTCTTCTACCTGGAGCAGGAGGCGATGAAGCCGCGGTACGAGATCCACTCAATCGGCCTGCCCGAAACGGTTTCATCCACGGACACGTTCAGATCGGATCAGCGGGACCGCGCGGCGCGAGCCCTGTTCGCGGCCACCGAACTTGTGGACAACACCAAAGTGGACGCGCAGTTTGGACGGGATATCGCACAGGCAAAGCATGCTGAATACGCAGCACGCTACGCGAGGCAATTCCGGGAGCAGGTGGAGCAGTTGGCCCGGAACCTTACGCAATACGGGAAACATTCGGACACGTGCGACCTGGCTACGCTAATCGAGGAGCAGCGGGGTCCCGGTGGGTCAGGACTGCGCGATGCGTGGGGCAACGGCGTCCGCATCGAGACGACAAGCTGGGCGCGCGACGTGGCATACTTCGCGCTGCGAAGCGCTGGTCCCGACGGGCAGTTCGACACCGCGGACGACATGGTCGAGACCCTGGAGGTTCGCCAGTGCAGCAGCCGTCCGGGCCCGACCCGTCTCGACGTTCTCCGCGATGGTCTTGCGGAGATCAGGGGAACGGTGACCGACCCCACTGGCGCAATCATTCCCAGCGCCAGCGCGGTGCTGAAGAGCGAGGCAACCCACGCCACCGTTGCGGCAGTGACCGACGCCAGTGGTTTCTTCCGTTTTCAGGGGCTCGCACCGGCCAAATACACACTGACCATATCGGCCCCCGGATTCAACACCTGGGAAGAGCGAGCCATCGCTTTGCTTCCGCTCACCAGCATCCAAGTTCAGAACATCGTCATGCAGGTGGGTACTGCCATGGAACAGGTAGAGGTGGTAGCGGCGAATGGCGCAGTTGTTGCCACGGACAGCGGCGAGGCCGCTCCGTTGGCCGGCCGCGACGCTTCCGATCTCGTCAGGATCGCGCCTGGAGTGGCGCCGCCGCCACGTCAGGCATCGCCGGAAAGGAAAGCCTTCAGCAACATGTCCACGGGTGAACACTCAGCACCGAACGCGCACGTCCGTTCGTGGTTCCCCGAGGCGCTCTACATCAACCCGGAGATTATCACGGACCGCAACGGTCACGCGAGCATAACAATCCCCGTGGCCGACAGCATCACAACCTGGCGCATGGCCATGCAGGCATCCACGGCCCACGGCACGCTCGGCACCGGGACTTCCAGTCTCAAGGTCTTCC
>JBEKFB010000182.1:0-8768 GCA_050013535.1 Bryobacteraceae bacterium
GCCACCGCCTGGCCGTGCACGCTCTGCTGGTATTCGCTCTCGATATCGCCGTGGCAGGTCCCGCACAGGTCCGGAATGGCCTTGCGGAATGCATCGGTCCCGGTCGGCTGAACTTCGTGCGCCGCGCCGTGGCACACCGCGCAATCGGGTGCGGCCGCGTTGCCCTTGGCGCGCTCGCGTCCGTGAATGCCCATCGTGTACGACCGGTTCTCGCGCTGATGACAAGTGCCGCACTGCGGCTTCGGGATCCCCTCGGGATGAGGGAAATCCTCGTGGTGGGGATGGCAGGTGGAACACGCCACGGACGCGTGGACGCCGGAAGCCAGCTTCTTCGGCTCCGCGTCGTGACACGCGCCACAGGTGGCGGCGTCGCTCGCGGGCGTTTGCCCCAGCGCGGTAAGACTGAACAGGAGTATGGCGGGGATGAAGAAGATTGTGCGGGTCACACTTGACCAGGAGTTTATCGGAGCGTGACGGCGGGCGCAACAATTCGGACCAGCGTGAGTCTATATTGAGGCGTTTTTCTACAGACAGGCGCGCGAAAGCTGTACAGAGGGAGGGCCGGGTGAGCCGGCCCTTTGACTACTCAGATTCCCGGTTGCGCTTCTTGCGGTTGCGCTTTCGCGCCAGCGCCGCTTTAGTGCGCTTCTTCTCGCCTGGCTTGAGATAGTAGGAGTGGCGCTTGATCTCTTTGATGATGTCTTCCGTCTGGACCTTGCGCTTGAATCGGCGGAGAGCGCTCTCGAGAGTCTCCCCTTCCTGGACATAAACTTCAGCCAATTCGAATCACCTCCTCTGCACTCTGATTGCCGCGCTCCTCGAATGAACGAATCTTCATCAGACACGCTATCATCTGGGAGAAGCGGCGAAGCTCTTTCTATGATACGAAGGCGGGGGCTGCCCGCACAACTAACGATTAGTTTGCCGGTACGCGCCGATATCCCAAATGAACAACCTTCTTGCCATTTTGCTGGCGGGCGGAGCCGGGGCGCGGCTCGCTCCGTTGACCCTGAACAACGCCAAGCCCGCCGTGCCTTTCGGCGGGTGCTACCGCATTATCGACTTCACTCTTTCCAATTGCATTAATTCCGGGATTCGCCGAATCTTTATTCTTACTCAATATAAGGCGCTGGAATTGACGCGCCATATCCGCGAAGGCTGGAACATTTTCAACGGCGAGCTGAACGAGTTCATCGAAGTGATTCCGCCGATGAAGCGCATCCACGACGACTGGTATCTGGGTACCGCCGATGCGGTCTATCAGAACATCGAGAGCATCCGAAGTGAGGGCTCGGAGCTGACCATGATCCTCGCCGGCGATCACATCTACAAGATGGATTACCAGGAAATGGTGCGCTGGCATCAACAGCGTCATGCCGATGTCACTATTGCCACCATCCAGATTCCGCTGGAAGAAGCGGATCGCTTCGGGATCGTCGAGATCGACGCCAGCCACCGCGCGATCGGATTCGAGGAGAAGCCGCACCACGGCCATCCCGCCCGCTCAATGTTCAACCCTCAGATGGCCAGCGCCTCCATGGGCATCTATGTGTTCAATACCGCAGTGCTCTGCCGGGCGCTTCTGGACGATGCCGAAGATGCCGATTCGACGCACGACTTTGGCCGGGACATTCTCCCAAAGTTGATCTCGCGGGCCCACGTTGTCGCCTACGATTTTCGCGACCTGAACCGGAAGACCGTGCGCTATTGGCGCGACGTGGGCACGCTGGATGCATACTTCGACGCGAATATGGACCTGGTGTCCGTAAACCCTGAATTCAACCTCTACGACAACCAGTGGCCCATCCGTACGCGGCTGCTGCAGCGGCCTCCGGCGAAGTTCGTGTTTGCGCACGAAGGCCGGCGCATGGGGGTGGCGCTCGATTCCATCGTTTCAGCCGGCTGCATCATCTCGGGCGGGCGCGTGGTGCACAGCGTGCTCTCGCCGGGGGTGCGCGTCAACAGCTATTGCGAGGTGGAGCACTCGATACTGATGTCCGACTGCGAAATCGGCCGCTACAGCCGCATTCGAAACGCCATCATTCCGCCGGGCGTGCTGATCCCCGAGAACAGCCAGATCGGTTACGATCTTGAGGAGGATCGCGCGCGCGGCTATACGATCACCGACAACGGAGTAGTGGCGGTGCATCCGGGGGCAATTGACGGTCCGGAAGTATATAGTCGATAAATGCGCCGACCCGTTGTGCTGTGGTTTGCCCTTGCCATCTTCTCTTCGGCCTTCCTTTTCGGACAGCAGAACAAGCCGGCGCCGAGTCCCGCGGAACAGAGCATCGAGGATCAGTTGAAGGTCCTGCGGCAGTTGCCCGATGCGAAGCGCGGCGAAGCAACTACGCGTCTGGCGCTGGACATTCGCAAACTGCCGAAAACCGATGCTAAGGTCGGGCTGGCCGACGCTCTGGCCGGTCTCTCGACGGAGGGAGATTTTGGCAGACGCACGTTACAGGAAGTGGCCACCACGCTCGCCTTGTCTCTCGCCGAGCATCCGCTTCCCGATAAGGACGGGGAACCAGCTTCACCTTACATCACGCTGGCGCAGTTGGTGCGATACGAAGGAGTGACGGTGTCGCTGGATGCCGTGCCCTATCGCGCTGCGATGGAGGAACTCGAAAAGGACGAACGGCAACGCGCCTCGGCCGATTTCACCCTTCTGGATCTGAGCGGCAAGCCATGGACGCTAAGCGGCCTTCGCGGACATGTCGTGCTGGTCAATTTCTGGGCCACATGGTGCCCGCCGTGCCGCAAAGAAATTCCTGACCTCGCCGCGCTCTATTCAGGCTTCGCGCCGCAGGGCCTCGTGGTTTTAGGCATCTCCGACGAGACGGCGGACAAGGTTGCGCCATTCGTGCAAGAGCAGAAGGTGCCCTACCCCGTTCTCCTCGACCCCGATAACAAGGTCCACAAGCTGTTCAGCGTCGAGGGCATTCCCAAGAGCTTCGTCTACGACCGCGAAGGGAAGCTGGTAGCCACGGCAATCGACATGCGCACTCGGCAGCAGTTCCAGGCGATGCTGGCGAAGGCGGGGTTGGCTTCGGCGGGAACACAGAGCAGTATCCTGTCCCTCCGCGCGGAGGCGACCAAGGCCTCTCAAAGCGGTCAACTTGCCGCGGCGGAGGAGAAACTGAAGGAAGCCCTTGGCGAGTGCGACGCTTTACTCCCCGATTCCTATCAACTTAAGACAGACCTGCTGAGGGATTTGGGCAACTTGTATTCGAGCGAAAAGCAACTCGATAAGGCCGAATCGGCTTACAAAATGCGCCTTGAGATCCTCGGCGCTCAGCAAAAGGAGGGGCAGACGCCGATTCTGGACATTGGCATCGCACTGTTCGATCTGCAAACCATCTACGAAGTTCGAGGGCCTAGCTCGGAAGCCCAAAGCTACATGACGCAGGCGGTCATGTTCTACACGACCTGCATGAACAGTTTTCCCGAGCTCAGGTCCGTTTGCGACCGGCGCTTGGCGGACGTCCAAGGTTTGCATGGTTCCGAACTTTTTCTTCAGAAACGCTATGACGAAGCGATTCCATATCTGGATGCGGTCATCGCAAGAGGTGACAACGAGGTTCGTCCGGAGGTACTTTCGGCGGCGCTGACAGCCCGAAGCAAGATTTTCCTTACTAGCAACGAGCCAGCTAAAGCACAAGCCCTGGCACTAAGAGCGATTCAGATTCGCGCCGCAAACCCGACGCACTTTGCGGCATCCACTCCCAGGACCGGAACTGAGATCCCCGTGCACTAGCCTTCCCCAGATGCCCAGGTTTCCAGGCATCAAACCCTATCGGAGCGGTCTTAGCCAGCCTTGTGCATGTACTTGATGTTCGACTTGAAGAGCAGCAGATTCGGCGCGCCTTCCCGGTTCACCTTCAGACAACACTTGTCGTACCACTCAATCACGCCTTCCAGCGTTTCGCCGTCCTTCAGCACGATGACCATCGGCGTCTTCGACTGCATCTGCTTCATGTAGTAGAAATTCTCGGCGTTGGTCTGATCGGGAGGCGTATTGCGGTGCGCCGCTGGCCGGCGGCTCGCACCCGGTTCCTTCGCTTCATTGAGCGAAGGACGAATTAGTTTACGGTTTGCAGACTCCACTTGTGGGCTCCGAAATGGTAAGGTCCCGCGGGCAAATCCGCGCGCCACGACAACACAGGCCGCAGACGGGACTTGGGCGAATCCAACTAACGATTATTGGAACACATAGCCACCCAGCGAACAAGTCAGGGAATGTAAAGTACCTTTACAAATAGCCGTCTGCCGTGTGGCTGCTCCAGGAGCGGCTCTAATACACGGCCCTGATACAATCGTGGTTCATGAGTGAACCCGGGACCCTGCGGCTCACCCCGTTGAATGCCGCTCACCGGCGGCTGGGAGCAAGGATGGTCGATTTCGGTGGCTGGGACATGCCGGTGCAATACTCCGGCATTCTCGACGAGCACCAGACCGTCCGCCGCTCGGTGGGTTTGTTTGATGTCAGCCACATGGGCGAGATTGAGGTGCGCGGTCCGCAGGCGCTCGATCTGGTCAACTATGCCACCACTAACAACGCCGCGAGATTGAACACCGGCCAGGCGCACTATTCGGCATTGCTCTACGGGCATGGCGGTTTCGTCGACGATATTCTGGTTCACAAGGTGGCGGACGATTACTATTTTCTGTGCGTCAACGCATCGAATCAGGAGAAGGATTTCGAGCATCTCTGCGCGCTGAACGGCACAAATGCCACCGTCGAACTTACCAGCAATCGCTATGCGCAACTCGCCGTGCAAGGGCCGAAGGCGCTGGCAACATTGCAGAAGCTGACAGCAACCAATCTCACGTCGATTCGCTATTATCACTTCACCGATGGAGAAGTCTCGTCGACGCCGGCGCGTATTGCTCGCACGGGGTATACCGGCGAAGACGGCTTCGAGATCTATGTCGCTCCCGAGGAGGCTTGCCGAATCTGGGGCGAGGTGCTCGCCGCCGGGCAGGAGTTCGGCATTAAGCCGTGTGGGCTCGGCGCGCGCAACACACTGCGGCTCGAGGCAAAGATGGCGCTCTATGGGCATGAGATCACGGCGTCCATCACGCCCTGGGAAGCCGATCTGGGCTGGATTGTCAAAATGGACAAGGGCGATTTCGTGGGACGCGCCACATTGGAAAAGCAGAAGCAGGATGGCGTGCGGCGCATGCTGATCGGCTTCGAGATGCGCGGCCGGGGCATCGGCCGCGATGGATACGAAGTGCACATCGACGGCGCGCCGGCTGGTTGGGTGACCAGCGGCGGACCCTCGCCCACTTTGGGGAAGAATATCGGGCTCTGTTATCTGCCGCGCGAGGCCGCTGAGCCCGGCCGCCCAATCCAAATCGTTATTCGCGACCAGCCCGTCGACGCCGTCACCGCGCCGACGCCATTCTATAAGCGAGCGTGATCATGTATCCGGAACAATACCGATATACGAAAGAGCACGAATGGGTACGCGAAGAAAGCGGCATCGGCGTGATCGGCATCACCTTCCACGCGCAGAAGGAACTCGGCGACATCGTCTACGTCGACCTGCCGAAGCCAGGAACCGTGGTTGAAAAGGGCAAGACGCTCGGCTCGGTGGAGTCGGTGAAGGCGGTATCGGACATTTTTGCGCCGGTTTCGGGCGAAGTTATCGAGACAAACCAGGCACTCGCAACCGCGCCCGAAAAGCTCAACGAAGACCCGCATGGCGAAGCCTGGCTTGTTAAGATCAGGTTGTCCTCGCCCGACGAGTTGAAGGATCTCCTCAGCGCCGGGGATTATCAAAAATACACCGGAGAATAACAGGAACGGCGGCGGCCCGGCCTGTAAGCTGATCTTGCGCTACTTACCCAAGTCCGAGTCCGAACGCCGGCAGATGCTGGATACTATCGGCGTTGCTTCAGCGCAGGATTTGTTCACTCACCTGCCCGCGGAGACCCGGCTGCGGCGGCCGCTGGCCATGGCGCCTGGCAAATCCGAATACGAGATAGTAGATTATTTTCGCGCGCTCGGGGCCGAAAACGCCAACGGTTATGCGTCGTTCCTGGGCGCGGGTGTGTACAACCACTATCGTCCGGTGCTTGTGGACACGGTGATTTCGCGCGGTGAGTTCCTCACCTCGTACACGCCGTACCAGGCGGAGATCTCGCAGGGCACGTTAATGACGATCTTCGAATTCCAGACGATGATCTGCCAGCTCACCGGCATGGAGGTGGCTAACGCCTCCATGTACGACGGCTCGACGGCTGTTCCCGAAGCGGCCATGATGGCCATGCGCATAACGGGGCGCGATCATCTGGCGGTCTCGCGAGCGGTGCATCCGGAATACCGCGAAGTGCTCTCGACGTACCTGCAGCATCAGGATACGCGCGCGGTGGAATTCGAATATGACCAGGAGACCGGCGGCATCGATTTCGCGTCGCTTGAGCGCGCGCTCCACTCGAACACGGCGGCGGTCATTGTGCAATCGCCGAATTTCTTCGGCATGGTGGAGGACGTGAAGCGTGCTGCTGAAATTGCGCACGCCACGGGAGCGCTACTGGTGGTGGTGTTCACGGAAGCGGTGTCGATGGGGATTATCGAGCCCCCGCGCGATGCCGACATCGTGGCGGGCGAGCTGCAATCGTTCGCGATTCCACCCAGCTACGGCGGTCCATTCGCGGGCATCATCGCGACGAAGGAAAAGTATCTGCGGCAGATCCCCGGGCGTCTGGTCGGCGAAACGAAGGACACTCGCGGCAATCGCGCATTCTGTCTCACTCTGGCCACGCGGGAACAGCACATCCGCCGCGAGAAGGCTACGTCGAACATCTGCACCAATCAGGCGCTCATCGCTTTAATGGCCACCGTGTTCATGACGGTGTACGGCCGCGCCGGTCTGCGCGAACTGGCCGAACAGAATCTGGCCAAGGCGCATTACCTCGCTGGGCGCTTGCCGCTGCGATTCCGCGGTCCGTTTTTCAACGAGTTCGTAGCTGGCACGAATGGCCGTACGCCGGATGAGGTGAACGATCAGCTGCTTGAGAGGAAAATCATCGGCGGCCTGCCGCTGGGCCGGTTCTACCCGGAGCTGGCCGATTGCATGCTTTTCTGCGCCACGGAAATGAACCGGCGCGAGCACATGGACGCGGTGGCGGGCGTGTTCGCTTCTGAGGAGGCCTACGCGCGATGATCCGTAAGGTCCGTGAGCATCCCACGCAGAACGAGCCGCTGCTGTTTGAATCGAGTTCGCCCGGCAAGCTCGGCTACCAGTTGCCCGATCTCGACGTGCCCGCGATAGATGCCCGCGAGGTTCTGGGCGATCGCAACACGCGCGCCGATATCGAAGGCTTCCCCGAAGTGAGCGAGGTAGAGGCGATCCGTCATTTCACGCGTCTCTCGACGTGGAATTACGCCATCGATCTTGGTCTGTATCCGCTCGGCTCCTGCACCATGAAATACAACCCGCGCGTGAACGAAGCGGTGGCGCGGGTAGATGGGCTTGCGTGGGCGCATCCTTATCAGCCGGAATCGCTCTCGCAGGGCGCGATGGAAGTTATCTCCGCTCTCGAAGCCGCGCTTGCGGAGATTACCGGCATGGACGCGGTGACGCTGCAACCGGCGGCGGGAGCGCATGGCGAGCTCACCGGCATTCTGCTGGTGCGAGCGCTGCTGGCTTCGCGCGGAGACGCCCGAAAGAAAGTGCTGATTCCCGATTCGGCGCACGGCACCAATCCCGCCACTGCGGCGATGGCCGGATACCAGGTGGTCAACGCGCCCTCGAACGAGCGCGGCACTCTGGACGTTTCCGCGCTGGCACACCTCGTCGACAGCGATACCGCCGCGGTGATGATCACCAATCCCAACACGCTGGGCGTGTTCGAGGAACAAATCACGCAAATCGCGGCCCTGTTACATTCCAAAGGCGCGCTTGTCTACATGGATGGCGCGAACATGAATGCGCTGATGGGCGTGGCGCGGCCGGGCGATTTCGGTATCGACGTGATGCACCTGAACCTGCACAAGACGTTCTCGACGCCCCATGGCGGAGGGGGGCCGGGCTGCGGCGCGGTAGCGGTGAAGGCTGATCTGGAGCAGTTCCTGCCAACGCCTCGCCTGGAGCGAACCGCTGGCGGCTGGAGTTGGGATTACAAACGGCCGCAGTCGATTGGCCGGGTGCGTGCGTTCTACGGCAATTTCGGCGTGCTGGTGCGGGCGCTGGCGTACATCATGGCGCATGGCGGCCCTGGTCTGCGCGCGGTCACCATGGACGCGGTAGCGAACGCGAACTATTTGCGGAAGCTGCTGGAACCGTATTACGATCTCCCCTATCAATCGCCATCCATGCACGAGTGCGTCTTCAGCGATGCGCGCCAGGCGAAGAACGGCGTGCGGACCGGCGACATCGCCAAGCGGCTTATCGACTACGGATTCCATCCCTACACTGTGAGCTTTCCGCTGATTGTCCACGGCGCGTTGATGATCGAGCCCACCGAAACCGAGAGCAAGCAGGAGCTCGATCTGTTCGCCGAAGCGATGATCTCCATCGCGCAGGAAGCCGAAGAGAACCCGGATCTGGTCCGTTCGGCGCCGCACAGCACGCGCACGGGACGTGTCGACGAGGTGACCGCGGCACGCAAGCCGATTGTGCGGTGGACACGCGGCGAAGCCGCGCTATCGCGAAAGTAACCGTGAACGCGGCTGGCGCCGCGTGTCCCCATGAACACCCTGGAATTCACCGCGATCACGATGCTTATCTCGATCGCCGCCGGGTTCCTGGGCTCGC
>JBEKFB010000183.1:0-18844 GCA_050013535.1 Bryobacteraceae bacterium
TTTTCAGATCGATAGCCATGGTGCGCGCGCCGCGCTGGGTCTCTGCAGACTCAACGACTTCGAACTTGCCGGGGCCGGTCTGGCCGACGACGGTTAATGTCCCGTCGCCGCCGTTAGCGCTGAAGCCGTATTCGGGTCCAGGATCAAACCCGTTGCCGTCGACTCCCGGGCCGATCGCCGGCGTCGCCAGTACCTTGCCGGTTTTCGCGTCGACGACGGCCATCATGCGATTGTGGCAGCCTATGAACAACCGACGGTGCCCGGCGTCGATACCCATCCCGGATGGTTCCTCGCAGGGCGCCAGCGGCCACGTGTTGAGCACGGCCATTTTCGAGGTATCGATTTCCACTAACTGGCTCTTGTCTTCAAGGTTTACGTAGAGCTTTCCAGCGCCATCCACCGCCGAGTACTCGGGCTTGCCCGCCAGCGGGATGGTTGCCGCAACCGTGCCCACCGCCGCATCGATCACCGTCGCGCTGTTGCCGCGGCCGTTAAAGGCGAAGACGCGTTTCGAGACAGGATCGTAGACAATGGAATCGGGATTGGTCCCGGCCGGAACCTTACCGATCACGTTGAGGTGCGTGAGGTCGAAGATGGTAACGTCGTTGGTCCGGCCGTCGCTGATGAAGCCGCGGTTAAGATCGCCCGCGATGGCGATTCCGTGCACGCCCTGCGTGTCGGGTATATCGCCAACAACTTTATCGGTATCGAGGTCGAGCACGACGACGTGAGTGCCGTGCGATACGTACAGGCGGCGCTGAGCGGAGTCGGCGGTGAGGTAATCCCAGAAGCCCTCGCCACCCACGTGAATCCTGCGGATCACGTGATAACCAGGCGGCGCGGCGCAAAGCGCGGCAGCGAACAGCAACGCCAATCCGGCGAATCGTTTCACCATTTTCCTCTTCCTTACCAAACCCGACAGGCCGGCGCGGCAACCATGGGCTGACCCTCATGGCACGAGAACGCCTTCTGAAACTCCGGAACGTTTTCCACCACTCCGTTGACGCGGTACTTCTCGGAGGAATGCGGGTCCACCTGGGTCAGCATCCGTTCGAAGGCCTCCGTGCGGCTTGCACACCAGCTATGCGCATACCCAAGAAAGAACTGCTGCTCCGGCGTGAAACCGTCGACGTTACCCTCGGGCTTCTCTTTCAGCGATTCCATGAGCGCGGCAAAGGCCAGGCGAATGCCCCCGTTATCCGCGGTATTCTCGCCGAGCGTGAGCTTGCCGTTCAGGTGGACGCCGTCGACGGGCGTGAACTTCGAATACTCGTCAATCAGGCACTGGGCGCGTTTTTGGAAATTCTCCGCATCTTCTTTTGTCCACCACTCGCGGAGATTGCCCTGAGCGTCGAACTTGCGACCCTGATCGTCGAAGCCATGGGTCAGTTCATGCCCGATGACCGCGCCGATGGCTCCAAAGTTGAGTGCGTCGCCGGCATTGTTGCTATAGAACGGTGGCTGCAGGATTCCGGCGGGGAAGTTGATGTTGTTTTCCTGTGAACTGTAGTATGCGTTAACGGTGGGCGGCGTCATGACGAACTCACCGCGGTCCACCGGTTTGCCGATTTTTCTCAGATCGCGATGGACTTCGAACTCCCTGGCGCGCACGACGTTGCCATCGTAATCGTCCCGCGATATGCGCACGCTGGAGTAATCGCGCCATTTGTCGGGGTAGCCGATCTTGTTGGCCACGGCTTCCAGCTTTGCAAAGGCTGCCTTCTTCGTCTCCGGAGTCATCCACGAGATAGTGGTGAGGTCGTTGGCCATGGCCTTTTCGATTGCCCGGACCATTTCCAGAGTGCGCGCTTTGCCCTCCGCTCCAAAGGTGAGATCCACGTACTCCTGGCCGAGCGCCTCGCCGAGGCTGCGGTCGGTGGCCCCCACACAGCGCTTCCAGCGCGCCTCCAGTTCCTTCGTACCGGTGAGAACCTTGCCATAGAAGCTGAAATTCTCGTCGACAAACTCGGGCGACAGGTAAGCCGCCTGAGCGTGCACCAGATGCCATCTCAGATACGCCTTCAGAGTGTCGAGACTGGTTCCTTCCACCGCACCGTTGAGGGCTTTGTAGAAGTCCGGCACATCGACGTTCAGGCTCTCGATTTTCGGCGCTCCGACGCTCTCGAAATAATCCGGCCAGTTCATAAAAGGCGACAGCGCGGCCAACTGGTCCACGGTCATCTTGTGGTACAGGTTGTCGGGATCGCGGCGCGCCACGCGATCGAGCGCGCCTTTGGCCAGAAGCGTTTCGAAAGCGAGGATGGCATCGGCATGCGCGGCGGCCTGCTCCGGCGTTTCGCCAATCAGATGCAACATAGCGGCAACGTGCTTCACGTAACCGGCTCGCAACGCCACTGACTTCTCGTCATCCTTCAGATAATAATCGCGGTCCGGCAGGCCCAGGCCACCCTGATCGGCGTCGGCGATCTCCATGGTGGAATTCTTTGGATCGGGCGACGACCCGAACGCGAACCATACGTTCACGCCGTGATCCTGGAGCCTTACCAATGCGGGCTGCAGAGCGTGCTTATCGGCGATTTCATCGATGCGAGCAAGTTCGGGTTTCAGGGGAGCATAGCCCCTGGCGGCCACGGCCTTCTCATCCATGCAGGCGTAGTAGAAATCGCCGATCTTCTGCTCGATGGGGGAGCGTTTGGGATCGTCCGCTGACACCTTCTCCAGGACGCCGCGAAGGATGTCCTGATTGCGCTGGTCCAGTTCGTCGAAGCTGCCCCACATAGGGCGATCCGCCGGGATGGGATGTTTGGCCAGCCAGGGACCACAGGCGTATTGGAAAAAGTCGACGCAGGGGCTAATGCTCTTGTCGACAGGGTACGTGGCAAGTATGTCCGCGGAGGACGGCGCAGCGGTGGATTTCTGAGCGTAAGCAGCCGCGGTTAGCAGGCATGGGATGAGGATCAGTCTGGTTAGACGCACCTCATTATTGTAAGCCCGCAACAGTGGGGAAGCCCTTCGGGCCGCCCACATCAATTCCACAAAGGCCATTCATAAAGACAATCTATGGGCAAAACCGCGCGAATCCGTTGCGCGGCAGGTGGTTCGTCGCCGACAATCTTAGTTCAGCCTGAACGAGGCTCGCGTCCAAACGAGAGCGATTAGTCTTAAACGAGGCTCGCGTCCAAACGAGAGCGATTAGTCTTAATCGCCCGTTGCTAGTGATATCCGACGATTCAACAGGGAGAACTATGAGCACTAAGTACAAACTTGAATACATCTGGCTCGACGGCAGACAGCCCGTTCCAGGCCTGCGCGGCAAGACGCTGATGAAGGCTTTTGACAAGGCTCCCACCCTTGCCGACGTGCCGAACTGGGGATTTGACGGGAGTTCCACCATGCAGGCCGAGGGCAAGAGCTCCGACTGCGTGCTGAAACCCGTGGCTCTGTATCCCGATGGGAGCCGCAAGGACGGGTATATCGTTCTTAGCGAAGTGCTGCACGCCGATGGCACCCCGCATTCCACCAATATGCGAGCTACCATCGAGAACGACCCCGACCTGTGGATCGGGCTGGAGCAGGAATATTTCTTGTTCCAGGATGGCAAGCCGCTCGGCTTCCCGGAAAACGGTTACCCCGCTCCGCAGGGCCCATACTACTGCGGCGTTGGCTACAAACAGATGGGCAGCCTGGCACGCCAAATCGTCGATGAACACCTGGAGCTCTGTCTTACCGCCGGCATCAACCATGAAGGCATCAACGCCGAAGTCGCCAAAGGCCAGTGGGAATTCCAGATTTTCGCCAAAGGCTCCGCCAAAGCCGCCGACGATACGTGGGCCGCTCGCTATCTGATGATGCGTCTCTGCGAGAAATATAAGGTGGATGTCGAGTTACATTGCAAACCCATCAAGGGCGACTGGAACGGATCCGGCATGCACTGCAATTTCTCGACGAAATACCTGCGCGAAGTGGGTGGCAAGGAATACTTCGAAGCCCTCATGAAGGCTTTTTCCGACAACATCCCCGCGCACATCGCGGTGTATGGACCGGACAACCATCTGCGCCTGACGGGTCTGCACGAAACGCAGGCCATCGACAAGTTCAGCTTTGGTCTTTCCGACCGCGGCGCTTCCATCCGCATGCCCGTTAACTTCATCAGGAACGGTTACAAGGGCTACCTGGAAGATCGCCGTCCGAACTCCGAAGGCGATCCCTACCAGATCGTTTCGCGCATTCTGAAGACCATCAACAGCGTCCCGAAGGCCAGCCTGACGACGGCTTAGGCGAGTGGCCAGGACAACGGCGGCCCGTCCGAGAGCGAGAAGGGAAAACATGGCAGCACAGCGAAATCACGTCAGGGAGAAGAAGGGTGCTGCCATAGGGCTGGCCGGAACCGCGAATTCCGCGACCTTGGAGGAACCAGCCCGAAAGCCGAAAAAGAAGGCCCCGAAAACGGACCAACTGGAAAGCAAACCGGAGAAGGATAGCTCCGCCGCCGTGCTGAACGGAACGGGGAATGCCGAGACTGCCGAAGACGCAGCTCGCAAAGCCGAAAAGAAGGCCCGCAAAGCTGAGAAGAAGAAGCTGAGGCATAAGTTTAAGGAGAAGAAACACACCACCAAAGTTCTGGCCGGAACCTTCCCCATGGTCGAGCTGATCGACGAACAGGTGAGAACAAGCATCCCGCCGGAACTGGTCGCACGGGTGAAGGAGGCAAAGAGCAAGAAACACATCATCAGCTCCACGTATCCTTATCCGAAGCAAATGAAGAAGGCGCACTACCTGGAGGAGATCGAGCTTCTTCAGATTGAGCTGGTGAAAATGCAGGCGTGGGTCAAGGAAGTTGGCGAACGTCTGGTGCTGATCTTTGAAGGGCGCGATGCCGCTGGTAAGGGAGGCACGATCCAGCGGTTCACGGAAAACCTTAATCCGCGCGGCGCCAAGGTGGTGGCCCTGGCCAAGCCATCGGATACGGAGCGAGGCCAATGGTACTTCCAGCGTTACATCGAAAACCTGCCGACTAAAGGTGAGATCGTCTTCTTCGACCGGTCCTGGTACAACCGCGGCGGTGTCGAACACGTGATGGGATTCTGCACCCCGCACGAATACCTGGAATTCATGCGACAAACGCCGGAATTCGAGCGGATGATGGTGCGAAGCGGGATTCGATTCTACAAATTCTGGTTTTCGGTCAGCCGGGAGGAACAGCTACGGCGCTTTCTGGGCCGGGCGCAGGATCCCCTCAAGCAATGGAAGCTCAGCCCGATGGACGTGGAGTCCCTGGGGCGGTGGGAAGCTTACACCAAGGCCAAGGAGGCAATGCTTTTCTACACCGACACCGCTGACGCTCCGTGGACCATTGTGCGCTCCGATGACAAGAACCGCGCACGGCTCAATGCGATCAAGCACATCCTGCACACCATCCCTTACTCCGGCAAGGACACGGATGTGGTGAATGCCCCCGATCCGCACATCATCGGGTCAGCTAAGGCGATCTACGAACACGGGGAGAATACACATTCGCACACCCCGCCGCATCATCTTCCTGAAGTTCAACCTGGCGCATCCGCCTGACATCGGCGCGGAGCCGCAGTTTGCTCACCTCTGGCAGGTGGGTCTGACCTTAGCGCGCAAGGCGCCGACGAATCAGGAGTGCGCGGGCGGAAAGCAGGAGCGCGAGGAAAACTGAGATCCAAGCGCAGATGGAGACAATTCTCGTGATGGTGTATTCGCGGCCACCGGTGAAGACGAGGCGCAAATCGCAAGGGCCCGAGCAGCCGGGCGATACCGCGATGAAACCCAGGGCATCGCGAGAGACCGGCACGCCGCGTCCGTTGGCTGTCGCCCGCCAGCCGGGATGGTAAGAAACCTGGATGCTGACAATCTGATTCGCGGCAACGGGTCCCGCGACGCGCAGTTCGCTGGCGCCAAGCCAGGCGGTCTTCAGAACGGGCCGCGATGGGTCATCGAGAGCGCTGACATATTGTCTGAGAGGCGCGACGTCGATGCCGTTGACAGGGAAACGCCGGACCAGTTCGTTCGGGAACACAGCGTGCGCCAGCGAGCCCGATGGCATGGGCACCTCGTAGATGAAATCGCCATCGTCGCGCCAGCGGAGCGGCAGGACGCCATCGAACTTGTAGGGATGGCGCACGTCGTGATAAACCTCGGTGCTCTTCGCGTCGTCCGTAACGACAAAAGACACCCCCAGCGCCTTCAGCCACTGCACGTTAATGCCAGCGGCCTTTGAAGGTTCCGCGCCATCGTCCGTGGCGTATTGGTAGTAAGCGTAAACCTCCGCCATCGATAGCGCGTTTTGCAAACAGCAGCCGGTCATCTGCGGAGTGCGCGTCGCTGAGTTCAGAAAGAACTCGATGGAGCCAGGCGCCAGTACACGCCTGCCAGAGGCATTCTGGTCGAACCAGCGGGCGACCTTGTATTCGCTCTTCACGGTGATGTTCGCGTTATTGACGATCTGGCGCGCAAAGCGCCGGTAATGCATGAACTGAATCCCGGCGAAGAGCGTGACAATGGCGATCACCGAGACCCGCGTCACTCGATTTCTGGCCGCGAGTACGCTGAGGCCGACGCCAACCAGAACCGCAATGGCCATCTCGAAGATCACGTGAAATCTGGGCGATTGCTGCAACAGCGAAATGTGGAACCACGGCTCCCCAAGAGCAATGGCCCCGGTGATGAAGGAGAACAGCACGGCGAAACGTGTAACCAGGGACAGACGTAAACGGTTCGCTGCCAATGCGATTGCCAAAACCATGAGGATGAATGCAAAACTCCACAGGAGCCGGTGAGGCGTGAGGTCGGGATTGGTCACCTGCTCATTCCGCAGCATGAGCGGAAACTCCGATGGCGGCATCCAGCGGCAGAACATCAGGTACCCGAGCAGCGAGGATCCGGCCACCACCACGACACAAGTCAGGCGATCGCGATTCAGCGCCAGAAAGTACGCGGCGAGGGCCATCGCCAGGCCGATAGTGGCGGGAATATTAATCAGAGGAACCGAGATGAGCGCAACGGCGGTCACGATTACGGAAAGGACGCCGGGACGCCGCACGGCCCAATGAACAGCGAGAATGGCCAGGGGCACCATGGTCAGGCCTACGGTGAGCGGACTGTCGGCATAGATCACGATGTTGAAAAGTCGACGGGCATGCCAGACGCCACCCATGTCCTGCGCGATGGCGGGGACCAGCAAGGCCGAGGGCGACCACAGCGAATAACAGAGTGCGGCAAAGATGGAGGTGTCGAGTCTCTGAGACAGACCCAGCACGAACCGGTAGAGAGTGACCGGGCCCAAAGCATAGAACAGGGCCACGCTGAAGTGGAATGCATGCGGCGCGCTCCATGCAGTGACCCAGGACACCCCCGCCGCAATGTGGAGCAATAGGGGCTGGTAAGTGTATTCAAAAGGCATCCCGCCGTACCAACACGGATACCAACCAACGTGAGGCCAATAGGATCTGATGTGATCTGTGAGCGCGAAGAAAAACGGGTCGCTGGAATTAAAGTGCACGAGATAGCCGGCGGAAAACAATCGCCAGGACAAGACAACATTCATTGTCAAAAGCAGCAAGGCCGCGAGCCACCTCGCCATTGGGGTGTCGCTGGTCAAGCCGATTCGTCGGACAGTTTCTATCACGCCAGGCTTCTCCGCGATATCATCGGGGAAACCGATGATGAGACGATCATTTCTACAGGCAATGGGCGCGGCCGGGGTGGCAGGCGCGAATCCGGATGCGGGCAGCACGCGGACCCGCTACTACACTATCGAATCATTGTATATGGAGAATGGGGATCAGGTCTCGCGCGCGCACGATTTCCTTCAGCATGGATACCTGGCGGCGGCGCACAAGATCGACGCCGCACCCGTCATCGTTTTGGAAGCTCTGGTGGCTCCCCACATACCGCAGCTCACGGTTATCACGGGGCACTCTTCGGCGGCCGATGCATTGTCCCTGCATATGCGATTGCAGCAGCAGGATGGGTACACGGCAGCCGTGGACAAATGGGAGAGCGGACCGCGCCCCGCGTACAGTCAAATGTCGAGCACGCTGCTGGAGGCGGCGGAATACTCACCTGAAATCACGCCCGCTGAGACCGCCAAGAAACCGCGCGTCTTCGAACTGCGGACCTATCATTCTCCGACGTGGAGGCAATTGGGAGCCCTGCACCAGCGCTTCGCCGGACGCGAGATTCCCATTTTCCACCGCAATGGCATTCATCCGCTGTTGTACACGTCGACGGTGTTCGGTGCGAACCTGCCGAACCTGACTTATCTGATTCCTTTCGACGATCTGGCCGCCAGAGAGAAAGCGTGGACTGCGTTCGGCGCGGACGAGGAATGGATCAAGGTGCGGAAAGAGTCGGTGGCGAAGGACGGCGAGATCGCCAGCGTGATCCAGATCTCGCTGTTCAGGGCGACAGCGTATTCGCCGGTTCAGTAGTCCGGATTGGCCTGGCTAATCCAGCAGGTGGCCCATCTTTTCTTTCTTGGTTTGCAGATAGCCGGTGTTCGACGTGTGCGCCTCAACGATACAGGGGACGCGCTCGACCACCTCGATTCCGGCGTTCTCCAGGGCGGCTATTTTTTCGGGATTGTTGGATAGCAGCCGCACGCGCCGTACGCCCAGGTAGAGCAGGATTTCGGCGGGCATCTGGTAGCCGCGCAAATCCGCCTCAAAACCCAGCTGCTCGTTGGCCTCCACGGTGTCGGCGCCGGCGTCCTGCAGCTCATACGCCCGCAACTTGTTCAACAGGCCGATGCCGCGCCCCTCCTGATGCTCGTAGACAATCAGGCCACGCCCCTCGCCGGCAATGAGCTCAAGCGACAACTCCAACTGCGAGCGGCAATCGCAGCGCAGGCTGTGAAACACGTCGCCGGTAAGGCACTCCGAGTGGATGCGTACCAGCGGCGGGCCGCCGGAAACGACGTCGCCCATGCGCAGAACCACGGCTTCTTCCGTCTGGCCATCGGTCACACCTTCGAATCCATGGATCCGAAAATGACCGAAGCGTGTGGGAAAATCCGCTTCCGCGATTTTGGTTAGAGCCAATACGGGGGTGTGTCCCGGCACGAAGTGAGCTGCTGCTGCTCTAATTATAGTGTGCTGGCACAGCAGTACCTGCTGATCCTGATGGTGAAGGTCGCCGTTGCGGCCGCGCTGGCCAGCATTCTCTCGCGCTCGGGGGCGTTTCAGAGGATGCTGGTGCGCGATGACCGCACGCTGATGCAGCGTATCCGGCTCAGCCTGATTCTCTCGCTTGCGTATGGCGCCAGCGTGGTCACGCGCTTTGTTCCTGGGTATGGCGCGGCGGATCTGGGCCTGGAGGGAAGCATCGTCGCTGGGCTTATCGGGGGCTATTTCTCCGGCCTGCTTTCGGGCATTCTGATTTCGCTCCCGGCATGCTTCATCGGGGGCGAGTGGATGTCCATGCCGCTCTTCGCGGGAATCGGGGTGCTCGGCGGCCTTATGCGGGACATTGCGCCCGATAAAGAAGACGTCTGGCACTTTTCGCCGTTCTTCGATCTCAGCTTATGGCAGCTTCTCCGGCGGCGTCAGGATCTGCGGCGCTCCGCCTTCCGCATCGCCTGCCTGTTGATGATTCTCTTCGCCGAAGTATTGCGCTGGGGCGTCGCGCGCCTGTTCAACCCGCGCGGAGTGTTTCTATTGGTCAACAATTGGCCCAACCCTTCGTTGCTGACGGCGGCCGCCATCGTCATCACCACCATCTTCTCGGTCACGATTCCGCTGAAGATCTGGAATAACTTCCGCAACGAGAAAAAACTGGAGGCGCAGCAGCGCCGTCTCAACGAAGCTCGGCTGGCCGCGCTCACCAGCCAGATCAACCCGCATTTCCTCTTCAATACGCTCAACACAGTGTCCTCGCTGATCCGCACGAAACCGGAGGAAGCGCGGCGTATCGTCTATCGCCTGTCCAGCATTCTGCGACGCCTGCTGCGCAACACCGAAAACTTCACGCCCCTTCGCGACGAGATGACCTTCATCGAAAACTACATGGCCATTGAGCTGGTTCGCTTCGGCGACAAGCTTCGCTTCGTGAAGGAAATCGAAGACGACACGCTGGACCGCCTGGTGCCCAGCATGCTGCTGCAACCGCTCATCGAGAACAGCATCCGGCACGGCCTGAGCAGCAAGGTGGAAGGCGGGACGGTGCGGGTGAGCACACGTCTGGAGAACGGCCGCATCCACCTGCTGGTTGAGGACGACGGCGTGGGCATCTCCGAAGCACGGTTGTCGCGTCTGTTTGAGCTCGGCATTGGCATCAGCAATGTGAACGAGAGGCTGAAAGTGCTGTTCGGCGAAGGATACCGGATGTGGGTGGACAGCAAACCTGGCGAGGGCACGCGGACAGGCATTGAGATTCCCGAGTTACAGGCCTCGGTAGCCGCGGCGTCATAGGTTCAGCGGCCGGGCTCGGGCTTGACGCCGGCGTTCCACATCTCCTCGCGGATTTTCCACGCGCCGTCGGCATCCCGGTGCAGCACCAGGAGAATTTTGCCCCAGGTTTCGATGACCGGTTTTCGATCCGGCGGCTGCACGATCTGATGAGTGGCGCCCCACTCGGATGCCCAGTCCCCGGAGATTTGGATGTCGTGGAAATCGTTCTCCTGAGTGGTCACTCGGTAGCCGGCGAGTCCGGCAACCACGCCATCCAGCCACCTCGCGATGGTCTTCTTCCCTTCGATGGGCGCCAGGCCAGGCAGGAGAGTGACGCCATCCTCGGCCCACAGGGCCATCGTGGCGGCATTATCCATTTGCAACGTGGCGTCGCGAAATTTCTGGTTGAAGGAGGCGATCTCGTCGCGTGGCGATGCGGCGAAAACAGGAAGGCTGATGAGGGTCAGACAGCGAAAGACTGAATAGTTCACCCGGACATTGTATGGCTAACGCTTCGGCGCGCGCCACCTGGCATTCGTCTTCGGAGGCCTCTGCAGCTTGTACTTCTTAACCTTGTATGGCTTGGCAACGTATTGCTTGCGTTGCTGCCGTTTGGATAGCTGTACGCGGGGGTGTGCTTCGAGGGCTGGCGCCATTCCAAGGGCCAGCAGCAGAACGGCGCATAGAACGCGTCTCATAGCGGTACTATCGGCGAGACGGTCCGCGGACGTTAGGGGCGAGCGCGCCTAAACCTGGGGCTTATCGCCAGGGTCGTTGATGGCCTTTTTGAAATCGCGGATGCCTTCGGCCAGACCTTTGCCCAACTCGGGAAGCTTTTTCGGGCCAAAGATGAACAAGGCCACGACGAGAATCACAAGCAAATGCTGCGGCTGGAGAATTCCTTCGAACATGGGTGCCTTCCTTACGCTCGCCTTTATTATGGCACGGGTTGGCGGCGGGCTGGCTAACGCCGGTAAACCACTCCGCCCTTCATGACAAACTCAACCTTCCCGAGAACGCCGATATCGGCAAGCGGGTCGCCGGGGACGGCAATCACATCTGCCAGGTAGCCGGCTCTTAAATCGCCGATCTGCCCCTGCCAACCAAGCAGCTTCGCGCCGTTGAGGGTGCCCGCCTGAATGGCGGCGAGCGGGGTCATCCCGTACTTCACCATCAGAACGAACTCGCGCGCCTGCGTGCCGTGGGGGAACGGGCCAACGTCGGATCCCATGGCGAAGGAGACGCCCGCCGCAAGCTGCTTCTTAAATTCGCGGGCGTGATAGTCCAGCGTGGCACGGTCCCAGATCGCGGCGGCATCGGTGGTTGAGTGATCGGCGAAGTACTCGATGATGGTGAAGGTCGGCACCGCGAAAATCTGCTTCTCGCGCATGATATGATCGATGGACGCCACCCCGGCGCGGGCGGCGTAGAGCGTGCCGGGTTCCCCAGTGGCGTGGACAGCCACCCGCGTACCCAGACGCGCCGTTTCCGCAACCGCCGCTTTCAGCTCAGCTTCGGTGAATTGATATGGCGTAGAGAACTGGCCATCCTTGATAGTGTCGTAGCCGGTCTCGTATATCTTGGTGAAATCGGCGCCTTCCTTGACCTGCTCGCGGATCACCGCGACCAGCTCCGCCGCATTGTTGGCCCACGTGGCATTCGGCAAGACGTGCTGCGCGGGATTGTAGCCGATGGCGTCTTCGTGGCCGCCGAGGATATCCACCGCGTTGCCGCTGATGCGCAGACGCGGACCGGGGATGAGGCCATGGTTAATGGAGTCGCGCACAGCGGTGTCTGCCGATCCCGCGCCTTCCGTACCCATGTCACGTTCGGCGGTGAAGCCGGCCATCAGATCGTCGCGAGCCGCGAGCGTCGCGATGATGGTTCGCTGTGGGACGGATTCTTCGACAGTCTGCAGGTCCTCCGCGCCGGGGTGCAGGAACAAGTGCACGTGCGCATCGATCAGGCCTGGGAGCAGAGTGCGATCGCCGAGGTCGATTATTTCGGCATCGGGTGGCCGGGTCACCGTACTGCCAACTTCGACGATGCGGTCGCCCTCAACCAACACCTCGCCCGGCGTGATCATGTGGCCGGTCTCGACGTCAAGCAGGCGCGCGGCGTGGAGGATGATGGCGTGTTTGGGCGTGTCGGCAGCCGAGACCCAACCGAGCAGAATAAGACCGGCGCAAAGAAACCTGAACATGGCCTTTGCGTCAGAGTATCATTTTCAGGGACGTGCGGCGCCAGCCGCATTACTGCGGAGAACGCGGCTATCGCCGCGTGTCCGCCCGGGTCAGAATGCGTAGCCGACCGATGCCTGCAACGTCCTCGGTTCCACAAAGTGTGTGCCGCTGAAGGTGGACAGAAAGTTATACAGCGCCACCTTATTCGTCAGGTTGGTGACCGTGAGACGGAGCGAGACCTTTCGCCGGGTTTCGCTGTGGAAGACGTTGTCCGTTCCAACGGCCGCGTCGAACAGGTTGCGCGCCTTGACGCGATCGGGATTATGATCGTCGTTCTCCGTTCCGGTGGCCGGCAGCGTCAGCAGAGTGGACTTTACCACGCCGTTGCAACTGGTGATGGGCGCGCTCACCGTTGCGGGAACGCCGTTGCAGGAGAGCCCGATGTCCACCTGTTCGTTCGGCGTCAGCAACAGGGCGGCCGCCGCGTCCGGCACTCCGCTCACCACCAGACCGCTGTCAAAACGCCAGATGAAATCCACCCAGGGCCCGTCCTTCTTCGGCTGGTAGCGCAGATTGGTGGTCTGCTGGAACGCCTGATCGTGATCGATGCGAAAAACCCCCGGCTGCGCCGCGGTGCCCTGGAATATCAGGCCGCCCACTTCCGGCGGGAAGTATCGCGCGCGGGTGTGGCCGAACGTAGTGTATGCCTGGAAACCGTGAAAGCTAACCGTGCTGAGGCGGCCAGTCACGCCGTCCACCTTCGAGTTGTGCCACGAGATCGGGAAGGTGATCGGCGTGTTAAACAACACGTCGAAGTCATAGGCGTTGTGGGTATATTTCCAGAAATAGTCGCCGTCGAAGAGCAGGAACCGGCCGATCTTCTGCTGCAACCCGGCGTTGAATTGATTGCGCGCGCCCGGCTCGATGGGCACGCTGGCCTGCGCACCGAAGATGTTCTGCGCCAGCCCCCCGGCGCCGGTGGAACTGGAGAGCAGCAGGTTCTCATTGAAGGGCGTTTCGAAGGTTCGCGAATAGGCGGCGCGCAGTACGGTGCCCGCCGGTTTCACCAGGTACGACAAGCCCAGCCGCGGTTGTGGCCCGTTCTTCGATACCAGACCGTCATACTGATCGTCGCGGAAACCGGCGTTAACGGTGAGCCCGCCGAACGTCATCTCATCGGTTACGTAGAAAGCCGCCTCACTGATGGGATGCGCCGCGTGGAACTGAAAGAGCGAACCGCCGCGCGTCAGATCGTATGGAATCAGCCCCGGCAGCAGGTTCGGGTTGGCCTGATAAGTGGGGTTGATGGTATCGCAGTCGGCCGGATTCGTTACCCCGGGCAGCAGCAGTGCCGCGCCACTGGAATTGAGACAGACCGGGTTGAAGTTGGGGTCGGTAACTCCCAGCGAGAAGGTCTCATCCAGCCGCGTTTGTTGCTCCTGCGTTCCGAACTTCAGATTGTGGCGCCCGTGGATTGTGGACACATCCGCCTTAACGCCATAGTTCGTCAGAAAGCGGAGCTGCGATTCGGTGACCGGAGTATCGTCGAACGGATCGCTGCTTCCGTAGTAGTTCACCTGATCGCGGCGCACGTAGGGATTCACAGTCAACAGCGTCTTCGCGCCGAAGGTGTGCTGATAGCCGGGTGCGACATTCCATGTCAGCACGCGCTGTTTCTGGTCCTGGCTCAACTGATCGAAACTGTTGGGCACCTGGAACCAATTGCGCGCCACGAACAGATCGAAATGGAGAATGTCGTGGTCGTCCGGCTGATAGTCGACACGATCGAAGATGCTTTCGTTGTTCCCGATATCGTGGATGGGCAGAAGTTCGGGCGTGTCCAGAAAGTGGCCCGTCCGAACGCCGTTCAAAGCGATGAAGTTCCCGAACTTCGGTCCACCGATACCGAACGTGGCGCCTTCATCCCACGTTCCGAACGTGCCCCAGGAGCTGTCGACGGTGCCGAAAGGCTGCTGCGCTCCGAGGCCCGATTTCGTGGTCGCGTTCACCACCAGGCTCGATTTGTCACCGTACTCCGCGTCGGGCGAACCGGTGATGATCTCCAGGCTCTGAATCGCGTTCGCGGGAATCTGCGTCGAGAAGACCTTGCTCTGCTGGTCACTGACGGTTTGTCCATCGAAGACGAAGCTGACCTGAGCGTGATCCCCCAGCGGATGGAAGAACCCGTTCGCGTCGCTCGCCGTGCCGCCGGTACTGGCGTTGATAATGTCGCTGAGGCCGGCGGTGGGGTCGATGCCGGGAAGCTTCGAGAAAGTCACCGAGTCGGTATCGGTGTGCGCCGACGTGTCAGTCTCCACCATTGTGGCGTTGGACTGCACCTCCACGCTGGTGGTTTCCGTGGCCACGTTTAGCGCGACGTTGGCAGTGACCGGAACGGTGCCGTGCACATCAATGTCCTGCGTGGTCTGGGAGAATCCTTGCGCCTTCGCGGTGAGGTGGTAGCTGTTGAATGGCACGTTGGTGAAGCGGAAAGTGCCGGTGTTATCGGTTTTCGCGGACTGATCGTAGCCCGTGTTAGGATTGCTCAGCTCCACCACGGCGCCCGCGATCACCGCGCCGGATTGATCGGAAACCGCACCACTGACAGTGCCGCTGGCGATGGATTGCGCGAACGCCGGTATCGCGGCCAAAAAAAGAAAACAACTATGACGAAGTTGCAAGACCTTCTCCTTGTCATCGACCTCTGTTGAATGGACAGTCCTCCAATGAAGCGGAGGACAAAACTAAACGAAGAGGGAAGATGCGGAGGGAGGGCCTCGGGAAGACTGAACAACGGTGACTGGATCGGCCGGACGCCGGCGGGCTTCGCGAATCCGGCTCCACTTAACCGTAGCGGGTGGCGCAAAATGAACGGCGGCTACGGCAGGACTTACCGGAAGATGACTCGCACTGCAAATCGGGCACGCGTGATTGTGCGCATCGGCATGCTCGTGGGATGCCGAGATCGTTTGTATTCCCACGAAACAGACGAGTAGTAGCGCTGCCAGGAAGGTTCGGCTGAGCCAACGTGCTGTGGATACACTACTCAAGCGCCTATTAGACGAGATGGAATCGGGGTTGGTTGCAGACTATTACTCAGCAAGAACACCTGGAAACGATGCGGCAAAAAACTGAGAAGGGCCGTCACCGCGGACGGCCCTCTTCGAAAGATTCGCTTGTCCGGCTCAGGGGCGAATTACATTCTCGGCCTGCAGGCCCTTCGGGCCTCGCTTGACCTCGAACTCCACTTCGCAGCCTTCGTCCAGACTCTTGTAGCCATTCATCTGGATTGCTGAAAAGTGAACAAACACATCGTCGCCGTTGGAGCGCTGGATGAATCCGTACCCCTTCGCGGCGTTAAACCATTTCACGGTGCCTTTTTCTCTCACTACTTAATCTCCTACTCTGGTGCACTGAGCCTCAAGCGTGATGGGAGCCGAAGACATGCTTCTGCCCAACCCTCTCTCTGGACTGCAGAACACTTCTTATTGAAAACTGACCCATAGTAACCTGGTAAGCACATTCGCGGCAAGTACCAGAATTAGGTCTAACGCTAAGCAAGGAAAGATTTTTCCGCGCCGCGAGGACGGCGGTCACGGGCTGGATGGTCGATATGCGCTGCTATCCTGACCAGACAATTTACGGCAAGACACTAAACAAAGCCCATGCTCATCCAAAGGCTTGCAGGTTAAGAGGAATCCGAGACCGGTGTGGGAGTCAGGCCGGATGGGAGGCAATTCTGTCTGTAAGGGGGCTCACAATGACGGCCGCGACCCGGAAGCAGTACCGGTACGCCTGGAATCGAGCGGGCGAAAGGTGGCCATCTCCGTTATGTCGAAAGTGGTAATGACATGGGAACTAGCCGCGCGGAAAAGCGTCAGTCCATTCAGGGTGCCGCCGCGATTGGTAATCCGGCGGGAGGGGGCCGCGTATGCGAGCCGCTATTTGGCTTTGCGCCGTCGTTTGTACGACGCCGATGTTTGCCGGCGAACGGATGAGCGTTTCGGTCTGCACCGAGGGGCACCAGGGATCGAGGCTGGTGGCCGGAGCGGAATCTGAGGCAGCCGCTGTATTTCGCTCTTTGGACGTCGAGATCGTCTGGACGCAGTGCCAATCGGCCCCGCTTGGCGATGAGGCCGCACGCCAACATTGGTTTACCATCCGGCTGCGTAACGGAAGACCGTTTTTCACGCCGGCAGTATTGTCGCTCGATACGCTGGGTGAAGCTTTCTTCCGGGACGATCAACCGGCATATTTGGCGGAAGTTTATTACGAAGCGGCCCTGCAGTTCGCGTCCCAGCGGGACGTCGAGCCCGGAGTGCTCCTGGGCTGCGTCATGGCGCATGAGTTGGGTCATTTGTTGCTTGGGCCGGGGCATACGCGACACGGGATTATGCGGCCTGCCTGGAATAGTCTCGAACTGGATGAAATGCGTTTTGGAAGGCTGAAATTCGATCCAGCTGAAAGCGGCCAAATTCGCAAAGTCCTGGGCTTTTCTTCTGATAACGCATCTGGTTCTTGACGCCGACAGCGATCCGGCGTAACATTCCGAAGAGCGATCGCATCTACGTCACGTGATGGCAGCTGCAAGCGTGCCCGAGCTTCGCCAGATGGAATCCCCTAAGGAATCGCGTGTTCTGGAACCACTCGATATCCGGTTGTGGCATGGTCCAATCCCAGCGGAGACCGTGACCCAGGGCGCGGCCGCGCTCGAAGCCGGAAAAATCCTGTATGCGCCGAAACTGCGCTTTGAATTGTCGTATGCGGAGCGCCGTGCCTTAGCACCGAAATGCCTCGACGGCAAATCGAAAAACGTCAGCTTCGACGCCGGGGCGGGTGTTCCGCAAGGTACCCGCCATCAGGGCGCGGAACTCGATGAGCTGACGCGAGTTATGAAGCGATATTGCGCGTGGGCTGCCGATCTGGTGACGGCATTGTGTCCGTCCTACGCAGGTCACCTCACCGTTGGCTTCACGAGTTTTCGTCCCATCGAGATCGCGGGCCACGGCAAATCCCGGCAGCCCGGCGATAACCGGCTGCACGTCGACGCCTTCCCTTCGCGTCCCACTCACGGCGCCCGAATTCTGCGAGTTTTTTCAAACGTCAATCCCGTGACACAGCGAATCTGGCGCGTTGGCGAAGGGTTCGAGAACGTGGCCGCCAGATTCGTGCCCAGGATTCGGGGCCGGCTGCCGGGCGAGTTTTCACTGCTCGGTTTTCTGCGGGTCGTGAAGAGCTGCCGCAGCGGGTACGACCACTACATGCTGGGCATTCACGATCGGATGAAAGCGGACCGGAACTATCAGGTTCAGATCGCGCAGACCGAAATCGGTTTCCCGCCGGGCGCCACCTGGATCTGCTTCACAGATTCGGTTTCGCACGCCGTGATGTCCGGGCAATTCGCCTTTGAGCAGACCTTCTACCTGCCGGTCGATGCGATGGAGGATCCGGAACGTTCACCGTTGCGCATATTGGAACGGCTGGCCGGGCGCGCGCTGGTAAATTCTACTCCGCACCCTGCAATCGCGCAAGCCGCGCCTTGATCACATCCACGTACTTGCGCGCCTGCGCGGAGTATTCGTGATCGGGGTTGATGTCGATTACCCTCGAAAGATATTCCTGGGCGGAGACCAAATGCGCACGCGCCGCGGCGCGGTCCGTCTTCACCGCTCCGTTGTACAGCTTCATCTCGACGGTGCCCGTCAGATAGAGGGTGTACAAATCATCCGGCTCGTAACGCAGCGCTTCCCGGCAATATCCGAGGGCACGCTCCACGTTGCCCAGCCGCTCTTCGCATTCGCACATGCCGAAGAAAGCGGAGTCGCGCTGGTCGTTGTAGAGCAACCGCTGTCCGGGCGTCTTGATGGAAACCACCGGCAGGAACGCCCACAGCGCCATCCGCACGCCGGAGTTGCCAATGCTCATGTCGATCACCGCGCGGTAGTCGTCGCGGGCTTCATCGAACTTGCCCGTCAGCCGCAGCGCGTCACCGCGCACGAGGCGAGCCTCGACAAGTTTTGGCGCGAGTTGCACGGCTTTGTTGGCATTGCGCAGCGCTTCATCGTAGCGCCCGGTCAGTGAATACGCCCATGCAAGACGCGAATAAATCAATCCGTTGTTCTCGTCGCGCCGCGCTGCCTCCAGAAGCTCGTTGACAGCCTGCTGGGTATCGCCCGATTCCACCAGCAGTTCGCCATACTGCACGCGCGCCTCGACATACCCGGGATCGATATCGATGGCCTGCCTGCAATCCTTCACGGCTTCATCGGTATTGCCAAGGGCCTGCTC
>JBEKFB010000184.1:0-8967 GCA_050013535.1 Bryobacteraceae bacterium
GGCCCGACGACGAATCGGGCGAGTACAGCTTGTCGATGCAGAACTCGGCGCGATGCGTGTTGCCGGTGACGTCCACCAGGATGTGGCGGAAGATGCGATCCACCAGCCACGGCTCGGATTCCCGGCCCGGATCGGGAATTTGAGCAAAGGCGATTTCAAGTTCATACAAGCTGTCCTGCCGCGTCTCGTCCACGCGCGGCGCCTGGCTGGTTGGCCCAATAAACATCCCCGAAAACATGTACGAGAGCGAAGGATGATTCAGCCAATAGCCGATCATGCTGCGCAACACGTCGGGCCTGCGCAGGAAAGGACTGGCTACCGGAGTCGCAGCGCCAAGAACGAAATGATTCCCTCCGCCCGTACCGGTGTGGCGGCCATCCAGCATGAATTTCTCGGTGCCCAGCCGGGCCTGCCGCGCTTCTTCGTAGAGAACCGTTGTGCGCTCCGCAAGCTCATTCCAGTCACTCGCGGGATGGATGTTCACATGCGCAGCCGTGTCTTCGATGGCCGTGAGCAGATCGAGGTAATCCTCAATGTTGGTCAGCGGCGGCATGAACACGTACAGCCGTCCCTCGCGTGGCTCCACGCAAAGAGCGGTGCGCACCACCCACGGCGCGGATTCGCCGATCTCCGGTTTGCGGTCGCGGCTGGTATCGCGGGGACGCTGCAATATCGGATCGGCGGGTGAGATTCGCTCGGGCACGGGCAGAACCCCACGGTTCACCATCGGATCAACCTCGGGGATTTCGGGCATGTCGTCGGCCGCCACCCAAGGCAAGCTGGGCAACGGCAAACGCAGACCAACAGGAGAATCGCCGGGCGTCAGATATAAGTGCTGCCCGCGCAGCATCCACAGCCCGCTCTGCCATTCGGGACCGTCCTTCCCCTCGCCGCGCTGCAGCGGAAGAACAAACCCCGTTGGATTATTGAGCCCGCGCTCGAAGACTTTGCGGACGCGTTCGCGCTCGGCGGGATCTTCGAGGTGATTGTCCACCGGATCGACGTTCACCGGCAATTGCCGCTCGCGTTGAAGATAGTAGACGGGGTCTTCGAACGCCGGGTTCGTATATTCCGGATCCACTCCCAGCCGCCGCGCCAGCGTTTCCGAGAAGCACTGCGCGTTGACCGCGGTGAAGTGGTATTCGTCCTCCTCGCTCGCCAGCAGTTCGCGGTCATGCCACAGCGGCACGCCGTCCTCGCGCCAGAAGCAACTGAGCGCCCAGCGCGGCAACGGCTCGCCTGGATACCATTTCCCCTGGCCGTGATGCAGCAGCGCTCCCGGGGCGAATTGTTTCCGCAGGCGTTCCAGCAAACGTCCCGCGGCCTGCCGCTTTTCCTCGCCAAGCGCTTCGCCATTCCATTCGGCGCCATCCATATTGTCAATGGAAACGAACGTGGGCTCTCCGCCCATGGTCAGCCGAATATCGCGCGCGCGTATATCGGCGTCCACCTGCTGGCCGAGTGCGTCGATGCGCTTCCATTGTTCGTCCGTGTAGGGCAACGTAACGCGCGGATCTTCATGAATGCGCGTCACCGTCATGTGATGCGTGAACTCCACCTTGCTGGGGTCGACACCGCCGGTGACGGGGGCGGCCGTCGATGGCTCCGGAGTCGCGGCCAGCGGAATGTGCCCCTCGCCGGCAAGCAGGCCGGATGTCGCATCCAGACCGATCCATCCCGCCCCCGGCAGGTACACTTCGGCCCACGCGTGCAGATCGGTGAAATCGGCCGTTGGCCCTTCCGGTCCTTCCACAGGCTTCACGTCGCCCTTAAGCTGAATCAGATAGCCGGACACGAAGCGAGCCGCAAGGCCCAGGTGCCGCAGAATCTGCACCAGCAGCCAGGCGGTGTCGCGGCACGATCCGCTACCCATCCGCAGAGTCTCCTCGCAGGTCTGCACTCCCGGCTCAAGACGGATCAAATAAGAGATTTCGCGCTGCAGCCGCTGGTTGAGATCCATCAGGAAGCCGATGCAGGGCCGCTCGGTGCGGTCGACGCCATCGAGATAAGCGCGCAGCCGGGGGCCGGCGCTCTGAGCTTCGAGAAACGGCAACAGGTCCTTTTTCAATGGCGGCGGATACGTGAACGGAACCTTCTCAGCCCATGGTTCGAGGAAGAAATCGAACGGGTTGACGATGGTCATCTCGGCTACCAAATCCACCTCCACCGAAAAATGACGAACCTTCTCGGGGAAAACCAGCCGTGCCAGATAGTTACTGAATGGGTCCTGCTGCCAGTTGATGAAGTGACCAGCGGGCTCAACGTGCAGCGAATACGCGGTGATGGGCGTGCGGCAATGCGGCGCGGGACGCAGACGGACCACCTGCGGTGACAGCGTCACCAGGCGGTCGTAATGATAAGTCGTCTTGTGGTTGAGCGCGACGCGAATGGGCATGAATTGTCCGGAGCAATGCAGGAAGCTATCGCTGCGAAGCCGGACTGGGGTCGCGCAGTTAGCCGCGGCGTGCGGGCGGCAGGGTCCTCAGATGAATTATAGGGGATTGCCGAGTCTGCGCGCCTGGATCGCCGCCCTGCGGGCTACTGGAATCGCGTCGACGTAACGGCCGCGGACCAGGCCGATTGCCAGCCGTCCAACGGCGAGGGGCAGGCGGTTCCATCGACGGGAACATCTTGCGGCACGGCGATCTTCAGCGGCGGTGGAGGGGCTACCTGAAGATAGTTCCAGTGGCCGTAATTCCAGTTGGATGGGATCTCGAAGTGAGGGCGGAAATGGTCTGGCGCGCGGCTCGGTCCCCCACGGCCCAGAGCTTCGCGCAACCACGGATGCCCCGTAGTGAGAATGCCTCCGGTAAGGTTGCCCAGTGGAAAAGCCATGGCCAGAACGTCGTCTTTGATGGATGCCAGGACCGAGATCTCGCCCACGTTCGGCACAATCGATTGAAACTCCGTGGTGAGGCAATCGTCGTCGATCGCGCCGGCCATAAGGATAAGGCGCTTCACGCTTCGCTTCATGCTGGCAATGGTCGAAAGTACGACGCGCGCACCCAGACTGTGCGAGGCAAACGAAATGCTCGCCGCGCCGCCGAAGTTCTGATCGAGAAATGGACCGATCAACTGGCCCGCTTCGTCGGCTATTCGCGGCGCCTCCGGATAATCCAGGCCATGAAGCCAGACGGAGTCTCCCGGCCACAGCACACCTGCAAATCTCGTGGACGGCCCCAGCTGCAAGAGGCCCTCCCAGTTGGACAGCGCGGCCACTCCATCAGAGCGGCTCACGTTGAAGCCGTGCACGCCAATCAGGACGTCGCGTCCCCGGATATCGTTGAGCAAATCCTGTTTGTTCAGACCTTGATAGGTATTGACGTCGCCCTGACTAATGTTTACATCGGTGCGGAGGGGACCACCAACCGGCCAGAGTCGAACATCGAGGAATCGCGTCATCACGGATTATTTTTTCACGGTCTGGAGCGTGTTTACCGCGGTTGCCAAAGCGCTGGAAAGGTCCTTGGCGATTGGAGCCAGCGGCGTAGCCAAGAGTCCCACCACCGCAGCTTCCGCGGTGTCCCGCCACCAGCCTGCGACATCCACCGGATAACACAGGATCAACACGCCGGCGAACGCGAGCGCAACCGAAAACACCACCGCCCACGCCCTCGTCCCGTTGCGATATGCCTGGTCACCGTGCTGATAAGCCTCGTCCAGGAACGCCGTCACGATCAGATCGAAGCGGCCGTAGACATCGGATTCGGTGGGGCTGAGGGTTGTGCCGGACGCTATTTTGGTGGTCACTACAGTAAGGGCAGCCTCATCCATACCGGTTGCCCTCGCCAAAGCCGGAGCGTTGGCCGGGTTGAGATTGAGTTTGATGAGGGACTTCGCAATGGACTTCTGACTGGCCAGATCGTTCCCGTTGTGCCAGTTCGCCTTCAGCGTATCGAGGATCTTTTTCCGCGACAGAGAATTTAGCCCGGCATCCGGTGTCAGCGCGGCAACCGCTTTGCCGAGCCGTTTGAAGCCGATGCGGTTCACTCCAAAATCCCCAAAGACCTTGGTGGCATCAACCAAGCCAAAGGCGGCCGTTCCTAGTCCTCCGATGGCCGTGATGGTTTGCGTTAAAGACCAATCCACACTTGCGAACACTACAGGACCCTCCTCATTTCAGGAACATCGGCAAGAAGAACCTCATTGTGTCGCGTGTCTACAAGCGTCACCCTGCAGTGGCTCACAGATAAACACAATATTCCTGTCATTCGGGGCGAACCTCGTTCCCAAGCCGATTTTCACCTTGCCCGGCGAATGCGAAGGGGCGTGTCGCGATGCGGTAGGTTTGCACACGTGATTTTATCGGCGGCCCCGAGCCATTTTGTGCGCTCGTCCGTATAATGTGCATGATCAAACACGATCTGAGATTCGCTCTGCGAGCGCTGTGGCGGACTCCGGGCTTCACGGCCATCGTAGTTCTCTGTCTCGCGCTGGGAACCGGGGCCAACACCGCAGTTTTCTCGTTGCTGGATCAGGTGCTGTTGCGCAGCCTGCCCGTGCAGGATCCCGAACGGCTGGTTGTCCTGCACCGCGCTTCGCAGCTTCCGGGCCAAGCCAGCGCCGACAACATGGAAACCGTTTTCTCGGTACCGATGTTCCGCGACATCCTCAATCGCACGCGCGTGTTCGACGGCGTAATCGCGCGCACGGGGATGGGTGTAACGCTCACGGGGGGCAATGCCGAGCGCGCCACGGCGGAGTTGGTGTCCGGCAACTTCTTCGAGGTTCTCGGGGTGCGCCCACAGCTCGGCCGAATGATCGAACCACCCGACGATCAGTTTCACTCGGCGCACTCCGTCGCCGTGCTCGGTTATGCATTCTGGATGCGGCGTTATGGGGGCAGCGCTTCGGTGTTGAATTCCACGCTCCGGGTGAACGGGATTCCGATCACAGTTGTCGGCGTGGCCGCGCGCGGCTTTTCTGGCGTGCTGCGGGGCAACGATGTGCCGGAGATGTACTTGCCCCTTGGCATGCACGGCCAGATCGCTCCAGCGCAGGCGGACTGGACTGACGAGCGAAGCACGCGCTTCGTAAGTATCTTCGCGCGCCTGCAGCCGGGCGAGAGCCGCGCGCATGCTGTCGCCGGGCTCCGCGCGGTTTACCAGCCCATTGTGGCCGACGAGTTATCCCGCTTTCAGCGCCTGACCGCCAGCGAGCGTCAGGATCTGCTGCGCGACCAGGTGGACCTCAGGCCGGCCGCCCAAGGCATCAACATGCTGGAAGAGGAGTGGAAACGCCCCATCATCGCACTCGCTGCGATTGCCGGTCTGGTGTTGCTCATCGCCTGTGCAAACATCTCCGGGCTGATCCTTGCGCGTGCGGCGAGCCGTGAGAAGGATATCGCCGTCCGGCTGGCGCTCGGCGCTGGCCGCTTTGCTGTGGGCAGGCCGTTTCTCTTTGAGAGCCTGGCAGTGTCCTTTGCCGGCGCATGCTTAGGCATGGCCGTGGCTCACTGGAGTATCGCCAGCCTCCTTCGTCTGATGCCCGGAGGAGGTCAGGGCAGCGGGTATCTCTCCGCGGCTGTCGACATGCCGATGCTGCTCTTCTCGCTCGCCGTCGCCGTGCTTGCCGGAATCCTGTCCGGCTTCGCCCCGGTGCTGCAGGCCTCTCGCCAAACCATTGGCGTTGCGCTGAGTTCCCAAACACGCAGCACTACCTCACACCGGACCATCCTGCGCCGCGGCCTGGTGGCTGGGCAGATGACACTTTGTCTGGTTTTGCTGGTGGCCGCCGGACTCCTCACCCGAACGCTGTACAACATCTCGCGCGTGGACATTGGCTTTCAGCCCGCCGGCATTACCGTGTTCCGCATCTCCGCAGCCGACAGCGGTTACCGCCTGGCGCGTGGCCGCGAATTCTATCGGCAGGTTCACGATCGCCTGGCGTCCCTGCCCGGCGTTCAGTCCGTCGCATCCTCCCTGCTGGGACCTTACATGAACGGCAGCGCCGGAACGAACGTTTTCATCGATAAGGCCGCCGCACAAGCTGCCCAGGACGTGGGCTCCCTGACGGACTGCTTAAGCGCCGGCTATTTCAGCACGCTGGGAACCCCGCTGGTAGCCGGCCGCGAATTCGCCGTTACCGACCGGGACGATTCTCCGCCCGTGGCGATGGTGAACGAGGCCTTCGCCCGACAGTACCTGGGCACAAATGCGTTGGGCAGCCGGATTCGTTTCTCGCCCAACAGACCGTGGAAAGAGATTGTGGGCGTAGTGCGCAACATGGCGTGGACCAACGCGCAAGAGAAGCGGGTTCCGTTCGTTTACGTGCCCATCTCGCAGGTGTCGCAGGAACTCGGCGCTCTGCAGTGGTATGTGCGCAGCCGCCCCGGATCTCAGGCCGCCGCCGCTATTCGCCGGGTGATTCACGATCTGGATCCGAACGTCCCGGTCAATGCGCTCGAGGATTATACCGCTAAAGTGGACGAGGCGGCGTATCTGCAGAGGCTTCTGGCCGTCCTCGCGAGCGTTTTCGGCGGACTGGCAACGTTGCTGGTGGCGCTCGGCCTCTATGGGCTGATCTCCTGGACATTCGCGCAACGTACGACGGAGATCGGTATCCGCATGGCGCTGGGAGCGACGCGGCGTAACATCGCGGCATTGATCGCGCGCGAAGTTGGAACGCTGGTGATGTTCGGCGTCGTGCCGGGCATAGTCGTCGCGCTGGCCGCCGGCGCTGTGATCGCCTCCCAGTTGTTTGGCGTCTCGGCGCACGACCCGTTTGTACTCGGCTCAGCCGCCCTGGCGCTCTTAGCAGCGGTCGGGGTGGCCGCGCTGATGCCCGCTCTTAGGGCGGCTCGCATTGAACCAGCCGACGCGCTGCGCTCCGAATAGCGACGACTCTGGTGGACGGGCTCGCGGGCTGCTGCGGTCTCGCGGGCGTGGACACTGGTAGAGCGGCATTAGAGCTCCGCGCGGACTGAGAGTCCGCCCCACACAAACAAGAACGGCGACCTGTGATCAAGGCCGCCGTTCACTCCCACCTGTGCTGAAACTGCCTTCCCTAGCTACAGCCGCTGGTCCCGCCGCAGTTCTCGCACTTGTAGCAACTGCCATTGCGCGTCATGAGGCCGCCGCATTCCGAACACACCGGCGCATCGGTCACCATGGAATCGAATTGGAGCGCCTGCTGCGGCTCCGGCTCGGTGGGGCGCAGTACCGGCGCGTTGCCCGCCTCGCCCAGCGCGTACTCCGGCCCCAGGAACCGCGCGCCCAGCCAACGGAAAATATAATCCATGATCGACTTGGCGTAGGGGATCTGCGGGTTGCCCGTCCAGCCACTCGGCTCGAAGCGCACGTGGCTGAATTTATCCACGAAGAACTTCAGCGGCACGCCGTATTGCAGCGCGTAGCTGATGGACGTGGCGAAGCTGTCCATCAGGCCGGAGATGGTGGAGCCTTCCTTGGCCATGGAGATGAACACTTCGCCAGGCGTGCCGTCCTCGTACAAGCCCACCGTGATGTAGCCTTCGTGGCCGGCGATGGAAAACTTGTGCGTCAGCGACTGCCGCTCGTCGGGCAGCTTGCGGCGCACCGCTTTGTAAACAATCTTCTCGGTCACGGCTGGTTGTGCCTGCGCGGTGGTGGTCTTCTTGCCGTCCTTGTTGCCGGCGGAGTTGAGCGGTTGCGTACGTTTGGAGTTGTCACGGTAGATGGCAACGGCCTTCAGTCCCAGACGCCAGCTTTCAATATAGGCGTCCATGACCTCTTCTACCGTACACTCTTCCGGCATGTTGATGGTCTTCGAAATCGCGCCGGAAATGAACGGCTGCACCGCAGCCATCATGCGCACGTGGCCCATGTGATGAATCGACCGCTTGCCGTTCTGCGGACGGAAGCTGCAATCGAACACCGCGAGATGCTCGTCCTTCAGCCCGGGTGCGCCTTCGATGGTGCCCGTCGAATCGATATAGGTGACGATCTTATCCACCTGCTCGGCCGAATAACCCAGCTTGATGAGCGCCTGCGGCACAGTATTATTCACGATGCGGATCACGCCGCCGCCCACCAGCTTCTTAAACTTCACCAGAGCGAGATCGGGCTCAATGCCGGTGGTGTCGCAATCCATCATGAAGCCGATAGTGCCGGTAGGCGCGATCACCGTGGTTTGCGCATTGCGGAAACCGGCCTGTTCGCCCAGCGCGTAGGCATCGTGCCACACCTTCTCGGCGGCCTCATACAGGTCCTGCGGCACGCGCGTGTTGTCGAGTGCCTGAACGGCGCGGCCATGATTGCGGATCACTTCGAGGAACGATTGTTCGTTCAGCGCGTAGCCGGGACACGGCCCCACGGCTTCGGCGATGCGCGCGCTGGTGAGATAAGCCTGACCACACATCACCGCCGTGATAGCACCCGCCCAGTCGCGGCCATCCGGCGAATCATAGGGAATGCCCATAAACATGAGCAATGCGCCCAGATTCGCGAACCCCAGTCCCAGCGGGCGGAAATCGTGCGAGTTCTTCGCAATCTTCTCGGTCGGATAGCTGGCGCTGTCGACGATGATCTCCTGCGCGAGCGTCACCGTGTCGCAGGCATGGCGGAACGCCTCCGTGTCGAACTCGCCGCCGGGTCCCACGAATTTCATCAGATTCAACGATGCCAGGTTGCAGGCCGAATCGTCCAGGAACATGTATTCCGAACAGGGGTTCGACGCGTTGATGCGCGCCGTCACCTTCGATGTATGCCAGCGGTTCACGGTTGTATCGAACTGCATGCCCGGATCGCCGCACTGCCAGGTTGCCTCGGCGATACCACGCAGCAGGTCGCGCGCCTTATAACGCGTCACGGGCTGGCCGCTGGCGACCGAGCGTGTCCACCAGTCGCGATCCTCCACCGCCGCTTCCATGAACTCGTCGGTGGCCCGCACGGAGTTGTTGGCGTTCTGGAAAAAGATGGAGCTGTAAGCATCGCCGTCGATGGATGAATCGTATCCGGCGTCGATCAGCGTGTGCGCCTTCTTCTCTTC
>JBEKFB010000185.1:0-10756 GCA_050013535.1 Bryobacteraceae bacterium
CGGCGCACTGGCCACTCGCCGGGCTGGACGATGTTCGATCAAATCCGCCGAATCCAGATTCCCGCCTACCATCTCGCGCAGACGCAGCACCACCTCAGCCATCGATTCGGACTGCTTGTTCAGCTCCTGGCTGGCCATGGTGCTTTCCTCGGCGCTCGCCGCGGTCTTCTGCGTCACCTGTTCAATCTGCACGAATGCCTGGGAAATCTGCTCGATGCCGCGCGCCTGTTCCTGGCTGCTGAGGTTTACTTCCTCTACCAGCACCTTTACCTTGCGCTCGTTGTCGGTTACGTCGTGAATCGCCGTGGCCACCTGATCCAGCGTGGCCGCGCCTTCGTTCGTCTTGGCGATCGATTCGTCAATCAGCACCGCCGTGTCCTTGGCCGCCTGCGCGCATTTCTGCGCAAGGTTCCGGACCTCATCGGCAACCACCGCGAATCCCATTCCCGCTTCACCGGCGCGCGCCGCTTCCACCGCCGCGTTCAGCGCCAGGATATTCGTCTGGAACGCGATCTCGTCAATCACTTTGAGGATCTTCGAAATCTTGTTGCTCGACGAATTGATCTCGCTCATCGAGGTGACCATGTGGTTCAGGCTTTCGTTGGCCCGTTGCACCTTTAGATCCACGTCCGATACCAGGTCCGTCGCCGCGCGCGTGTTCTCGGTGTTTTTTCGCGTCATCGACGCCATCTCCTGGCTCGATGCCGATGTTTCCTCCAGCGACGCCGCTTGTTGGCTGGCGCCCTGCGCTAATGACTGGCTCGCGCTCGATACCTGGCCGGCCACCGCGGATAGCTGGTGCGCTCCATCGGCGAGTCTGGCCGCAATCTGCCGCAAGCCTCCGCTCACCTGAATCACCACCCACAAAACGGCCGCGCCCACCGCCAGCGCGAGTGCCAGCATTCCCCAACTGATCCAACTGCTCCACGTGACGCTGGATTCCGCGCGCTGTCCGTCCTGACGATCGGCGGCAGTCTGGATGTCCAGGAGCTCCGTCGTGGCTTTTTCCACTTTCTGTACTTCCGGCACCGCCTGCTTTGACAACATGTCGATAGCTTCAGTCGGCTTCTGCTGCGCGCAAAGCTGCAACATGCTCTGGAAGTATTGCGCCATCGCCGTCTGGCTGTTCTGCAAATCCTGCGCGAGCGCGCGGCTGCGGTCGTCCTGCAACAGCGGCTGCAGATTCTTCAGCGCCTGGTCGGCCGATATTGTCGCGCTGTCGAATTCCTGCTTGTGCGCTTCTAGTTGCGCGTTGTCGCTGATAGAGAAAAACAGAATGGTGCCCTGCATCGCGGCGGACATGTGCGCAACCGCGGAGCCCAATTGCCCCAGCGCCACTGTCCGGTTCACGGAAACGGCGAGCGCGTGATCCAGATTCCGGCCTTCGGAGCGGATGGTGGTCATGCCGGTGAACGCCAGCACCAGCATCAGAACCAGCAACGCCGAAAAGCCGCTGATCAGCTTCGCACCAATCGTCATCTTTTTCATCGCAACGATACCCTCACTCTCTGGCCAGCCGACGAAGGTGGCAGTGCGGCGCAACAGGACGCGCAACCGCCCTTCAGCGGTACCAGGTCAGTACAACGCTTATATCGTGAGGTCTTCGCCCGAATTCTAAGGAATGTGAACGCCGTAGCCGGGGACTACGGCCCGTCGAAAAACCGAATCACTCTGTTTATAGAGTATTTCCGGTCTGATATAGCTGACATCATTGCCGGAACCAGTAGAATGTCCAGTGGCACTCTGGCGGTGACACCTTGGTTGTCCCTTCGCGGCCCGTCGCCATTTTCCTGAAGCAACGACAGACTGCGCGGGCTCCGCGCTTCAGTGCAGGGCTGTTACGACGGCGACCAGCGCGTGTTCGATTTCCATAATTCGGTCGACAAGGACCTGGGGGAATTCTCCGCTACCCTCCATGTCCGTCCACACCTCGGCAAGAATGCCATGTGCGGCGCGAGTGTACTCGAACGCACCATGCGGGTTAACACGGATTGCCGAGGCCGCGAGACGCTGAAATGATGCCGCTTCGGAAGTCAGAGCCGCGACTTGCCCGGGATGATCATCGAACCTCTGCCCCCGCGCCCGCATTGGCCATGGCCAGCGTTTCAGTGATTCGTTCCAGCGGCATCACCGCTTCCGCCGCACCCAGCAAAATGGCTTCACGAGGCATGCCGAACACAACAAACACACGATGCCTCGTCCTGCGCGGCCGTCCACGCGCCTGCCTTGCGCATCTCCAACAGTCCCCGGGCGCCGTCGTTGCCCATCCCGGTGAGCAGCACTCCCATGGCATTCCGGCCCGCCGCCACGGCCACGGAGGAGAACAGAACATCCACCGACGGCCGCTGGTAACAAACCGGCGGACCATCCGCCACGCTCACATAATAGCCGCGCGCGTTCTTCTTCACCATCATATGGAGATTACCCGGCGCAACCAGCACGTTTCCGGGCAACACCGCGTCTCCATCCCGCGCTTCCTTCACCTCCAGCGAACAGATGCGGCTCAGGCCATGGGCAAAGGCGGCGGAAAAATGTGCCGGGATGTGTTGAGTAATGACAAAGCTCGCGCTGTCCTGCTCCAGTCCGCGCAGAATGTGCCGGATCGCTTCGGTTCCGCCGGTCGAAGCCCCAATCGCGATGAGTGGCGAAGGAATGGCCGCCGCTCCCCGCGCCACCGGTGCTTTCTTCGGGCGAACCTCGGCGGTTCCCGGGACATTCACCGGCGCCGCCCGCGATGGCCCCCGCACCCTCGCTATGGCTGCCGCACGCACCCGCCGCGCCAGCGACGCTTGCAGCTCGCCCACCGAGTACGGCCCACCCGGTTTCGTAAGAACGTCCAGCGCGCCTAATTCCAGTGCGCGCACCGCGGCCTTGCAACTCGATTCACCCACCGAGCTCACTACGATCACCGGCATCGGATGATGCTCCATCAGATTTCGCAGAAAGGTTAGCCCGTCCATGCGCGGCATCTCGATGTCGAGCGTCAGCACGTCCGGCTTCAGCGCCAGAATCTTGTCGCGTGCGACGTACGGGTCGGGCGCGGTCCCCACTACTTCAAAATCTGTTTCGCTGGATAGCGTCTCGGTCAAAATCTTCCGCACGATCGCGGAATCGTCCACTACCAGTACACGAATCCGTCGCTCCGGCACGCTCGCCATAACGGTCCTCAGTTGAACTGAATCGCGACGGCCATCTGGCCGCGATCGATCTCGAACGCCTTGCACACCATAGCTTCGGAGAACGCTCCGGCGTCCTCCACCATTTCCGGCGCGCCAAGCTGGATGTCGGCGTGCGCATCGAGGGTGCTCAACATCGATCCGCAAATCATGTTGGTCAGCTCGCAGATCACGCTGGCCATCTGCGCGGAAGGCACGTCCTCGTCCACGCCCAAAAACGTCGTGGCCAGGGACCGCCCGGCATCTTCGGTAATCTCCAGGTGAAAGACTCCCGAATAAGTGCCCCGAAAGGGCAGTTTGGCGCGAAGAAACGCCTGCCCCTCTTCCAGACCGGTAATTGGCAACGGCTCCGCGTAGCACATCGTTTCCAGAACGCGTCCGGTGGAACGCATCAGCGCCCGGTCCACTTCAATTGGCGACATTGACTTCCCCCAGCACGCGCTCCACTTCGCTGCGCAGCGTCTCCGGCTGGAACGGCTTGATCACGTAACCCGCCGCGCCCAGCTTCAACATGCGTTGCATGCGCATCGATGTCGCATCGGTTGAGATCACCAGCACCGGAATCTCGCACAGTGCCGCGTCTTTCTTGAGCTCTTCCAGCAACTCCTCGCCATTCATCTCCGGCATGTTGATGTCGCTGAGAATCAGATCCACGCGCTCCGTGCGCAGAGTTTCCAGCGCCGCGCGGCCATGGCACGCCGTCAGGCAGGTCTCCACCGGAACACCCGACAAATCGATCACCCTCCGCAACACCGCGCGCATTCCCGGAGAATCGTCCACAATCAGAATGCGGTAAGACAAGTCGCACCTCCTGACATTCTTCCAACAGGCAGCTCATGCTCCACTCCGCCTGAGTGAATCACCAGCCGCCCGGAAACCGCCTCCATCCGAACCATTCGCGAAGACTTTCCGCCCACGTCTTCATTGCTTACGAACAAGCCGCTCTTCCACAGGATCTTTCTCATCGCTAGATGGTTCCGCTTGCCAATCTCAAAGCAGCTCTCCTTGTTGAGCACCTGCGCTCCACCCACTGCACGGATGTTGAGCCTCTTCCTGTTGGCGCCCGCCGCACATACTTCCTCGATCAGCCGCGGAATTCCCGTGTCCGCGAAGATGTATGGATTCTCCCCCGCTCTGGCCTGATCGATACTCGAATCGGGCAGCATGAAGTGCAGCATTCCCGAGATCTTCGCGGCCGGATCGTGGACCGCCAGCGCGATGCACGACCCGAGCCCGTAGGTCACCAGCGTCGTGTCCCGGTCGGCGGTCACTTTGCAGTCCGCGGTCCCCACCACCACCGTATTCATTCGGCTCTCCTCAATGAGTTCGAGCGCGCCATTCCTCTGTTCGCGGAAGCGTAAATGCAGTGTCCAGCCGGTTGTCACCTGGCCCTCCCGCTGCAGCGCTTATAAACCGCCGGCTGAATGTAGCGCAGTGGATGCTCCACGCCCGCCAGCCCTTCGGCATGGCCGATGAACAAATAGCCGTTCGGTTCCAAAAGCGGCGCAAGCCGGTTCACCACGCTCTCCTGGCCAGCCTGATCGAAATAGATCATCACGTTCCGGCAGAAGATCACGGAAAAAGGAAGTTGGGCCGGCAGCGGCGCCATCAGGTTGATCCGCCGGAATTCGATCAGCGCGCGAACCGCCGGCTTCACCCGATACCATCCGTTCCATTGGCCTTCGCCCTTCAGAAAATACTTGCGCACCAGCGGCCGTGGAACGGTAGCCAGCTGTCCCGCCTCATAGAGGCCCTCCTCGGCCCGCTTCAGCGCGCGGGAGGAAACGTCGCTGGCCACCACTTGTATGGAACGCCCGGGCTGATCCGCCAGCGCTTCCAGCAACGCGATGGCGATCGAATACGGCTCTTCCCCCGTGGAACACGCCGCGCTCCACACGCGCAGCGGATCGTGCTGCCGGTGCTCCCCGGCGATCTTGTATCGCAGCACGTCGAAATGCTCCGGTTCCCGGAAGAAGCTGGTGAAGTTCGTGGTGAGCGCATCCACCATGTCCTTCAGCGCCGCGCCGGAAGCGTCGGAGGTCACATGCGCGTAATATTCCTTAAAGCTGGCGTACTGGAGTTCGCGCAGTTTCCTCGAAAGGCGCACGTTCACCATGTGCTCCTTGGTGTCCAGAACCAGGCCGAAGCGTTCCTTCACCAGCGTGGACAGGTGATGAAATTCCCGTGGCGATATCCGCGCGCGGTTCAGCTCAGCCATTCCGCGACCCCTTGTATAAGCCGTCCACATCGAGGATCAATCCCACCCGGCCATCGCCAAGAATCGCCCCGCCAGCCACACCCGGCACATCCTGAAATGTCTCGCCCAGCGTCTTGATCACCACTTCCTGTTTGCCGATCAATTCATCCACGGCCAGGCTGAACGTGCGCCCGTGCGTTTCCAGCAGCATCAGCAGTCCGTCCATGAGATTTGTCGAGCGCGGCTGAACGCCGAAACGCTGGTGCAGGCGCACGATGGGGAACAACTGATCGCGCACCACCGCCACCTCGGCGCGATTCTCCATGGTGGTGATCATGCCTTCCTTGGGCTGCAGCACCTCCCGCACCGACCCCAGCGGGATGATGAAGCGTTCCGCGCCCACCTTCACGATGAGCCCGTCGATGATCGCCAGCGTCAGCGGCAGCTTCAACAGAAAGTTGGTTCCCTTGCCCGGCCGCGATGCAATCTCAATCCTGCCGCGCAGTTTGTGGATCTGTTTTTTCACTACATCCATGCCCACGCCGCGCCCGGAAAGGTCGGTTACCTTTTCCGCCGTCGAAAAACCCGGCTCGAAGATCAGATGGAATACCTCGTCGTCGGAGAGAACCGCGGTGGATTCAACCAGCCCCATCCGCACGGCCTTATCGAAAATCCTCTGCCGGCTGATCCCGCGCCCATCGTCGGAAACAGTGATCAGAATCTGCCCGGCCTGATGCTGCGCCCGTAACTGGATCTTCGCTACCGCCGGTTTTCCGCTGGCCTCGCGCTCCTTTGCGCTTTCGATGCCGTGGTCCGCCGCGTTGCGCACCATGTGCATCAGCGGATCGCCGAGTTCTTCCACCATGTTGCGATCCATCTCGATGTCGCGGCCTTGCGTTTCCAGCTCGATTCTCTTGCCCTGCTTACGCGATAGGTCGCGAATCAGCCGGTCCATTTTCTGGAACAACTGGCCGATGGGCACCATGCGCATGGCCATTGACGCACGCTGCACTTCGTCGGTGATGCGGCCCAGTTGCAGCAGATTGCGTTGCAGCCGCATGTCCGTGGTGGATTTGAACGCCGGGTCGTGCCGGATCAGCGATTGCGCAACCACCAGCTCGCCCACCATGTCCACCAGGTAGTCGAGCTTCCCGGTGTCCACCTTTACCAGCCGGTCGCCACGCACGCGTGCCGGACCTGCGGCGACAGCCACGGTCTCTCCCGGACCCGTGACGTCCGGACCTGCGGCTTCGGGACCTGCGGCGACAGCCGCGGTCTCTTCCGCCTTCGTCTCCGTTCGCTCGTTCAGTACGGCGCGCACCTTCGCCAGCACCGCCGCCGGACTCGCCGGAGCGGCCTCGCCATCGCCCAGGCTGCAATGTTCGATGCGTCCGATTTCCCGCGTCAAATAGTCGCCGCTTTCCAGCAGCAGGTCGGTAATCGCGGAGGTAATCGTCAGTTCGTTATTGCGGGCGCGGTCCAGCAGCGTCTCCACGTCATGGCAGACCTCCTGCACCTCGTGAAACTCGAGGAATCCCGCCAGCCCTTTAATGCTGTGAAAGCTGCGGAACAGCGATTGCAATGGGCCGCTCTGCGATGGGTCCTGCTCAATCGCCAGCACTTGCATCTCGACGTTACCCAGGTGCTCGCGCGCTTCGACGATGAACTCAGAGACAAGCTCCTTATCCTGCGCGAGGCTCGCGAAAGTGTTCGGCGGGGCGGGAGCGGGCGCTGTCACGGCCGCGATCGTCCCCAGGGCCTGTTGCAACGCCTCGATACCCGACTGCACTTTTCCGCGCGCGGGCCTGCCTCTCTTCGGTTGCAGTGTACGCGCGAGCTCTCCGGTAGCCTTCAGCAGTTCCTCGGATCCGGTTGCCCGTGCAGCCTCCGAGATCCGGCTAAGGGTGCCCAGCATCTGCGCAATCGAGTCCGGGCCTCCCTGCTCGCCGGCCAACACGAATTGCGTCGCCAGCTCCTGAACGGATTGTTCGAGAGCGGCGGTTTCCGGTTGCATCCTGTCTCTCCCTCAGCGTCTATACGAGGACGCCGTCCGCCTGCTCGCTTCCCGCCGCCTGTCTGGTGGAGGCCTCCACGACATCCTGCAGCCCGCCCACTTCATGGCTGGCCAGCACCTGATTGATGTCCAGCAAAATACGGATCTTTCCTTTGGTCTTTGCCACGCCCAGCAGATAAGGCGATCGCGAGGCCGATCCGAAATCCGGGACGTCCTGAATATCGGCCTGCGCCAGGCTCAGTACCTCGGCGACTCCGTCAACAATCAGGCCCATGTACAGCGAGGTCCGCGCTTCGGTCAGAATCTCCACGATGATCACGCAGGTGCGCTGATCGTATTCCGTTTCGGGGAAGCCGAGCTTCGTGCGCAGGTCCATCACCGGAATCACTTTGCCGCGCAGGTTGATCACGCCTTTCATATGCGGAGGCGTGTGCGGCACCTTCGTGATGTCCTGCGTGCGAATGATCTCGCGCACGCTCAGCACCCCGATGGCGAATTCCTCCTGGGCGAGCTGGAACACCAGATACTTGCCCGCCTGTGCGCCGCTCGTCTTTGCTTGCTCGCTCTGCATGGTTTCTCCTTCGTTAATCCACGAGCGGTTAATCCACGGCGTACGGCGCGTGCCCCCGCGGCATTTGCCGCTTCGGCCGGGGCGCCAGGCATACCTTCACGGTCATGACTTCGCCTCCACACTCGAACGGCAGGGCGATCCAGTCGTTCTCTGCCGCGCTGCGCGCCACGAAGTTCCTTCCGAAAATCACCGTTGGGATGCTCAGCCCCAGGCTCCCTAAGTGCGTCTCCATCTCGTTCTTGAAATTACCGATGATCATATTGGTCAGCTCGCCCATCGCGTCCAGCACTTCATCGTTCACCGATGCGAATTCGGCCAACAGGAAATGCGATGAAAGCTTGCAGGCGAGCTCGGCCGAACATGTGATCGCTCCGGTGCCCACCCAGGAGCCCGCCATGCCGATCAGCGCCACCAGTCCGTGACTGGGATGCTGCGGCGCCTTCTCGGTGAAACGTTGGCCGGCTACTGCGTCCATGCTCAGCATCGTGCCGAACACCTCCAGCGTGGCCCGGCAAAGACTATCCGTCACCAACGATTCATCCAGCCGCTCAATAGTTGGGGCGCTCATTCGCTTCTCCTTGTCCGGTGGCCTCAGAGGCGAATCGCGGCCAGCTTTTCTTTGATTTGTTCCGCCGTGAACGGTTTGCGCACGTAACCGCTCGCGCCCAGGTGAGCGGCCTCCATCACCTTTGACTGGCTGCCTTCGGTTGTAATGATCAGCACGGGCAGGTTCTTCCACTCGTCATTGGCGCGGATCTCCGTGAGGAATTGCAGACCGTCCATGTTAGGCATGTTGATATCGGTCAGAACCAGGTTGATCTTCTCCTTCTTGAGCAGTTCCAGAGCTTCCCTGCCGTCGCCGGCTTCCAGCACCCGGTTGATCGGGACATCGGTCTGCGTGAGGACCCGCTGCAGAATCTTGCGGATGGCGGCCGAATCGTCCACGATGAGAACATCAAGCGGCATGGTCAGAACTCCTTGGGTATGGCTGTAGTCTTATCGCAAGACGCCGAGGGCGTTTCTAATGAAACTGAGATGAATAGCGGAATTCGTACCCTCAAACGCGGGTATCGCGTGAAGCGGGCGGCTCGTGCGAGACCCGCGACATGCCTTCTCCTGTTGCTGCCTTCGATTCTCCTGGGACAAGGGGTGCTCCGTGAGGAGCAAACTGTGATGGTGGATGGTACTGCCGAGGTGTGGCGGCTCGTGTGGAAGCACCCACCGGGGCTTGCCTGTTCTCCGGAAGACGTCGACGCGTTTACATGGCGGTGCAATGGCTTCGCATTTGGCGAACGAGGTCAGCTCGACCTGCTTCGTATGCGCGATGATCGCGAAATCGACCATCTCGCACTAACGCCGCTCTTCGATGCGGTGCCGCTTCATCCGCGGGAAGCGATTCTGCAGCGTTGGGAAAAGCTGGATCACGACACTCTCGACACCGACGCACGCGTGTTAGGACCTGAAGTTCACAAACGCCCCATCGTCACGGCGATGAACCTCGCAGACTACGATCACGACGGCGCGAGCACGGAGTTCTTCCTCCAAACCGGCGTTGAACCGAACGGAAAACGCATCGGCGTGGTCGTTGGCATCCCGTCGGGAAAGAATCGGCTGCGTGTTTTCGGCAGCGCCCGGCATCCCCGAAAGCCGCTGATCCTGCAAAAGCCGGAATGGGATGCTCTTCGCGCCTCCGCCGGTCCGGTTCGCGTCCTCGACTGGGGGTGTGGAGATCATGGCAGCGACACGGAGAAGGAGCTCGAGCTCAAAACCACACCCGCCGGCATTCGCGTTATCAGGCGTGAGTACGGCTGCGACGAACACAATCATCGCGGCAAGCTGCTCAGCACGACCGAGGAATGATCGCCTAAGATCGAAGAATCATGAAGATGTTATTGCTAGCGCTCATTCTTGGCACGCTCACCCTCCCCGCCCAAACCGATCCTCTCGATGGCCTCTGGCAGGGATACGACGGAGAATGGCTTCACGTCTCGCGCCAGCTCGTCGCGCTGGCCGAAGCCATCCCCGCCGAGAAATACTCCTGGCGTCCCGGACCCGGCGTGCGATCCGTCAGCGAAGTGTTCATGCACATCGCCATTGCGAACTTCTATCTGCTAAGCGTCACCGGCCCCAAAATGCCGCCCGAAATCAAGAGCGACACCGAGAAGACAGTGACTGCCAAAGCTGACGTCATCGACTGGTTGAACCGCTCCCTCGAAGCCGTCAAGACCGCCCGCGCGAAGCTGAAGCCCGGCGATCTGGAGCGCAAGGTCACCATCGGCGACAGAAGCGCCACCGTGGATGGCATGTATCTCCGAATCATCATCCACGACAACGAGCACATGGGTCAGTTGATCGCCTACGCGCGTGTGAACGGCATCGTGCCGCCGTGGTCGGAAGCCGCGGGCAAGTAGATCATCGCCGCAGGATCACCGGCAGCGATTCCGGCCGCGTAAGTGTGGAACCTTCGCGCCATTGCAAGTGACCGGCTAGTTCGGCGGAGGCGAACTTCCTTGTAAACGCGCCCACCACCACGGCTGCCGCCACGAGGATGTCATTCGTGATCGCGATGCGCGTATGCCAGCCGTCGAGTTTGGCAATCGGGCGCAGCGAGCACATCATCGTACCGGCTCAGCACCCGGGCACGGAGATCCGGATCGAAACGCGTCGCATCGACATCCCCGATTATGGCGCGGTCATGCAGAGCGCATTGAAGACTCTGGTAGGGACGGGCAGATTCGAACTGCCGACCTGTCGCTTAGGAGGCGACCGCTCTATCCATCTGAGCTACGTCCCCGCAA
>JBEKFB010000186.1:0-11312 GCA_050013535.1 Bryobacteraceae bacterium
GACAACTCCTGGTGGCAGCACGCGATCATCTATGAGATCTATCCGCGCAGCTTCGCCGACACGAACGGCGACGGCATCGGGGACCTGAACGGCATCACGAAACACCTCGATTACCTGGCCGATCTGGGTGTCGACGCGATCTGGATCACGCCGTTCTATCCGTCGCCGCAGGTCGACTTCGGTTACGACATTTCGAACTACCGCGGCATCGACCCGCAGTACGGCACGATGGCCGACTTCGACCGGCTTGTCGCCGAAGCGCACAAGCGAAATATCCGCATCGTCACCGATTTGGTTCTGAACCATACGTCCGACAAGCATCCATGGTTTATTGAATCCGCCTCCTCGCGTACCAATCCCAAAGCGGACTGGTATGTCTGGGAGGATGGCAAAGGACCCGGGCATCCGCCCAACAACTGGCAATCGCTGTTCGGCCACTCGGCGTGGCAATGGGATCCGCGGCGCCGGCAATTCTACTATCACGAATTATCGCTGTTCGGCCACTCGGCGTGGCAATGGGATCCGCGGCGCCGGCAATTCTACTATCACGAATTCTACAAACAGCAGCCGGACCTCAACTGGCGCAATCCCGACGTGCGCGCCGCGATGTATGACGCGGTGCGGTTCTGGTTGAAACATGGCGTCGCCGGATTCCGCCTGGATGCAATCACTTGTCTCTTTGAAGATCCCCAGTTGCGCGACGAGCGCGTGGTGGGCGGACCGAATGCTTTCGGTGATCCCATTGTCTCGCGTGAGTACACCGATAATCTGCCGGAGGTCCACGATGTGTTGCGCGAGCTGCGCAAGGTCACTGACGAGTTTACCGGCCGCGTGCTCATTGGCGAAACTTACGTCAACAGCATTCAGGACCTGGCACGGATGTACGGCGCACACGACGACGAATTGCAGCTCCCCATGGACACGCAGCTCGGTTTTGTGGACCGCATTTCCGCCGTCGATTTCCGGCGACTCCTCAACGACGCCGAAACCGGCCTCACCGGCAACATGCCGCTCTTCGTTTTCGACAACCACGACAGGCGACGCAGTTGGGACCGCTTTGCCGACGGGGTGCATGACGCCGTTATCGCCCGGCTCATCGCTACGCTGCTGCTGACTCCGCGATGCGCGGCGCTGGTTTATTACGGTCAGGAGCTGGGCATGGAGAATAACGATCCGCAGCGGAAAGAGGATGTGCGAGACCCGATCGGCATCACCGGCTGGCCGAAAGATAAAGGCCGGGACGGGGAACGAACGCCGATGCAATGGAACGATCTCGCAGATGCTGGTTTCAGCACCGCGGCTTCCACGTGGCTGCCCGTGGCGCCCGATTACAAGGAACGCAACGTGGTGGCAGAACGTCATGACCCGAACTCGCTCCTCAACTTCTACAAGGCGCTGATCCGGCTGCGCAAGGAAAACTCCGCATTGCGCGACGGCGATTTTGAGCTCGTGAACGCGACGGATCACAACGTGCTCTCCTACATGCGCAAGGCAGCCGACGGAACCGAGGCGTTGGTTGTTCTCAACTGCTCGGTCTCGCCGCAAACGGAGAGCTTTGATGTGCGATCCACTCAGGCAGTCACACTGGTGAGCTCCTTCGCGAAGACAGGCCGAGTGGTGGATCTCAAGCGTGTGATGCTTCCGCCATATGGGAGCTGGGTGGGCCAGTTGCAATAATCAAACGGAGTGAACTGATGAGTACCGTCGTAGATAACCTCGAACCGAAGTCACTGTGGAAGCATTTCGCCGCGCTGTCGGCGATTCCGCGCGCCAGCGAGAAAGAAGAAGCAGCGCGAAATTACGTGCTTGCTCAGGCCGCGCAATTGAAACTCGATGCCACGCAGGACGCCGCCGGAAATCTGGTGGTCCGCAAACCGGCGAAGCCCGGGCGCGAGGGCGCGATCAGTGCCGCTCTACAGAGCCATCTCGATATGGTCTGCGAGAAGAACGAAGGGACCGTCCACAATTTCGATACCGATCCGATTCGCTTCGTCCGCGATGGCGACTGGTTGAAGGCCGACGGCACGACGCTTGGGGCGGACAATGGCGTTGGCGTCGCCGCGGCGCTGGCGGTAATGGACAGTGACGACATCGCGCATGGGCCGCTGGAGCTCGTGTTCACCATTGATGAGGAGAGCGGGCTCACTGGCGCTTCGGAATTTCCTGGCGGTGTTCTCCGTTCGAAGTATTTTCTGAACCTCGACGGCGAAGAGGAAGGCACGCTTTGCATCGGCTGCGCTGGAGGTATGGACACGCTTGCAAGGCGCAAGGTGACGCGGAAGCCTGCCGGACCGGGGGCAGGATGGCGCATCAAGATCTCCGGCCTTGCGGGTGGCCACTCCGGCGTCGACATTCACAAGGGGCGCGGCAATGCCGTGCGCATTCTGGGCCGCGTGCTGCAAAGCATTCTGGAGCGATTGCCGGTGGAGGTTGCCGCGCTGGAAGGAGGGAGCCGGCGGAATGCGATCCCTCGTGAAGCATCCGCCACTTTGGTGGTCGATGGCGCACGCGAAGGGGACCTGCGATCGTTATTGACATCGCTTCAAAACGATATCGCCGCGGAACTGGGCGCCTTCGACCCCGAATTGAAGGTCGCGCTGGAGAGCATTCCGCGACCGGCGGACGTGCTTGCGAATGAAGACGCGCGTCTCATTTCCAGCCTGCTCGCCAGCCAGCATCATGGCGTGCTGGCCATGAGCCCGGATATTCCTGGACTCGTCCAGACTTCCACCAATCTCGCGATGGTTTCGACAAAGAACGGTCACATCGAAATCGAGACCAACCAGCGCAGCGCGATTGCCAGCGCCAAGCTGGACGCTGCTCACATGGTGGCCGATGTGTTCCGGATGGCGCGCTTCGATGTGGAGCACGCCGTGGGTTATCCGGGCTGGAAGCCGGAACCCGGAAGCGAAATCGTACGCACCGTGCGCGCGGTTCACAACGAAGTACTCGGCAAGGACCCGGAGCTCGTGGCGATGCATGCAGGACTCGAATGCGGCGTCATAGGCGAGAAGTATCAGGGCATGCAGATGATTTCGTTCGGACCCCAGATCGAAGCGCCGCATAGCCCCAGCGAGCGGCTGAAAATCTCGTCGGTCGCGCCTTTCTGGGCGCTGCTCAGGGGCGTGCTCGAACGAATCTGAACAATCCGGCAAAAAACTCGCGCGGTTCGCGCGGGCCTTCATACGATAATTAGGTATTGAGCGAATCACGCATACAGGAACTGCTGGCCGCACTCGATGAACGCATTCTGATGATGGATGGCGCCATGGGCACCATGATCCAGGATCGCGGTCTTGCCGCAGCGGATTTCGGCGGTGCGCAGTACGAAGGCTGCAATGAGGTGCTTGCGGTTACACGCCCGGACGTGATCGGCGATATTCATCGCGCATATCTCGAGGCCGGCGCGGACATTATCGAAACGGACAGCTTCCAGGGTTCGCCCATCGTGCTGGCCGAATACGGGCTCGCGGAACGTGCGCATGAGATCAATGTCGCGGCAGCGAAAACAGCGCGGGAGGCCGCGACTGAATTCGCACGTCCGGGGAAGCCCCGTTTCGTGGCCGGGTCGCTCGGGCCCACCACCAAATCGCTCAGCCTGCGCGGCGACGTCAGCTTTGAACAACTCCGCGACAGTTACTACGTGCAGGCCAAAGGACTGGTGGAGGGCGGCGTCGATCTGCTGGTCCTTGAAACTGCTTTCGACACGCGCAACATCAAGGCCGGACTTGTGGCCGTTCAGCGCTTGCGCGATGAGACGGGCGCTCGAATTCCGCTCATTGTCTCCGGGACCATCGAGCGCTGGGGCGCCATGCTGGCGGGACAGCCGGTGGATGCGCTGTACACGTCGGTGATTCACGGCGATCTGCTGGCCATCGGCCTGAACTGCGCCACCGGGCCGGATCTGATGACGGACCACATTCGCACTCTGCACGAAATGGCCTCCACGCGCATTTCCTGTTATCCGAACGCCGGGCTGCCGAATGAAGAGGACAAGTATCTGGAAACGCCCGAGTCGCTGGCATTACAGCTCGCGCGCTTCGTCGAGCATGGCTGGCTGAACATCGTTGGCGGCTGCTGCGGGACGACGCCTGCGCATATTCGAGCAATCGCGCAGATGGTGGATGGACATGCGCCGCGACGGGTGAAGGCGCCGGATCATCGTGCGCGCTACGCGGGCGTCGAAATGGTGGAGGCCGAGGACAGCAACCGGCCGCTGATCGTGGGCGAGCGCACCAACGTGATCGGCTCGCGCCTGTTTAAAGGTCTGGTAGCCGAGGAGAAGTGGGAAGAGGCCAGCGAAATCGCGCGCTGGCAGGTGAAGAATGGCGCGCACATCGTGGACGTCTGCCTGCAGACCAGCGACCGTGATGAAGCGAAAGACATCGCCCCGTTCTACGACAAGCTGATGCCGAAGATTCGCGTGCCGGTGATGATTGACACCACCGACCCGGTCGCAGTGGAGCAGGCTCTAATCTTCTGCCAGGGAAAATCGATCATCAATTCGATCAACCTCGAAGACGGCGAGGAGAAGTTCGAGCGTGTGTGCCCGATCGCACGAAAGTACGGCGCGGCACTGGTGGTGGGCACCATCGACGAAGATAAGTTGCAGGCGCAGGCGTTTACGCGGGAGCGCAAGCTTGCTGTGGCGCAGCGTTCGGTGGATCTGCTCACCACGAAATACGGCATCGCGCCCGAGGACATCATCATCGATCCGCTGGTGTTCCCGTGCGCTACCGGCGACGAGAACTACATTGGCGGGGCGGTTGAGACCATCGAAGCGATTCGTCTGGTGAAGGAGAACATACCGTTCGTCAAGACGATTCTTGGCGTTTCGAATATTTCCTTTGGCCTGCCGGCAAGTGCGCGCGAGGTGGTGAATTCGGTTTTCCTTTATTACGCCACGCGGGCGGGGCTCGATCTCGCCATCGTCAACGCGCAGAAGCTGGAGCGGTTTCCTGCAATTCCTGTCGAAGAGCGGCGCCTGGCCGAGAACCTGCTGTTCAACACGCCGCCGGCGGACGTGCCCGCGGACCATGCCGATTCCGAGTTGCTGAAGACAGCGCCCGAGGATTGGCGCGAACAATCTCGCGAGCAGAAGATCGCCGTCAATCAATTTCACATCGCGGCCATCGCCGAGCATTTCCGCAAAGCGACGAGGAAAGAAAAGAAAAAGAAGGACGACCTTCCGCTCGATCAGCGCCTCGCGGGATGCATCATCGAGGGAACCAAGGACGGCTTGGTTGCCGATCTTGACCGCAAGCGGGCCGAGGGCGCCGCGCCGCTCGATATTATTAACGGTCCACTCATGACCGGCATGGCCGAAGTGGGCCGGCTCTTCAACAACAATGAGCTGATTGTCGCCGAGGTGTTGCAATCGGCCGAGGCGATGAAGGCCGCGGTGAACCACCTGCAGCAGTTCATGGAAAAGGCCGACACCGCCGCGCGCGGGCGAATCGTGCTGGCCACCGTGAAAGGGGATGTGCACGACATCGGCAAGAACCTGGTGGACATTATTCTCAGCAATAACGGTTATGAGGTGATCAACCTTGGCATCAAGGTTCCCCCGGATCAATTGATCGAGGCCTGGCGCAAGCACAAACCGGATGCCATCGGGCTATCGGGGCTGCTGGTGAAGAGCGCGCACCAGATGGTAACCACGGCATCGGATTTTCACGATAACGGCGTGTCCGTTCCCTTATTGGTCGGCGGCGCCGCGCTGTCTGACCGCTTCACGCGCACCCGGATCGCGCCCGCCTACAGTGCGCCGACATTCTACGCCAAGGACGCCATGACCGGTCTCGATCTGATGAACCGCATCATGGACCCTGGCACGCGCGACGAGGTGCTGGCCGAGCATATGTTCACCGAGATCGCGCCCGAGGTGGCTCCCGGGTCTGAGCCGGTTGCGCCAACCATGCTGGGGCGCAGTCCAAAGGTGCGCACCGATATTCCGATTCCCGCCGCACCGTATCTGGACCGGCGAGTGCGCGACGTGCCGAATCTGGCCGAAGTGTGGAGCTACATCAATCCCTACATGCTCTACGGCCGTCATCTGGGCTTCAAGGGCAATTTCGAAAAGTTGTTGACCGAGCGCGACCCTAAAGCACTGAAGCTCTTTCACGAAGTGGAAGCGGTCAAGAAGCGCGCGCTGGAGTTTATGAAAGTGAAAGCCGTCTGGCAGTTCTTCGAGGCCGAACGCGACGGCAACGCCATTCATCTGTTTACGCCGGGAGCACGCGAACCGCTGCACACGTTCGTGTTCGGACGTCAGGCGAAAGCCGATGGCCTCTGCCTGAGCGATTATATCCTCGACGCCGACGAGGGCCGGCGCGATCACCTCTGTCTGTTCGTAGTGACGGCGGGTGCGCGTATCCGCGAGGAATCGGAAAAAGCGAAACAGGCGGGCGAATTCTTCGCGTCGCACGGGCTGCAGTCTCTCGGCATCGAAACGGCGGAAGGCTGCGCGGAGTGGCTGCATCGCCGCATTCGAGAAGACTGGGGCTTTCCCGATCCGCCTACGCTCACCATGCACGAGCGGTTCACCTCGAAGTACCGGGGCAAGCGTTACAGCTTTGGATATCCCGCCTGCCCGAATCTGGACGATCAGCGTGGTCTCTTCGCGCTGCTCCGGCCGGAGGAGATCGGTGTGGATCTGACCGAAGGCATGATGATGGAGCCCGAGGCCAGCGTGAGCGCACTGGTGTTCCACCATCCCGACGCAGCCTACTTCACGGCGAGCGAAGTGGCCGAACCAGTTGGGGTGTAATTCAGCTCACGCGCCGCGTAGACGGCTCGGGTGCTCACGCAACGCATCGTCAAGATATGGGAGAAAGCGCGCCCGGTCGAACTGATGGGTGGCAATCGCGCGTTCCATCCGCCGCAGATTTTAGCGGCGGTCCTGGTACCTGCGATGCCCGCATGGTACTCACGGTGACCGGCATCCTGGGGCGCTTCCGTCGGGTACTTAGGGTATAAGGCGCATTGGTTGCGGAACCAAGCCGGGTTACTCTCGGCTTGTACCGCTAAGACCACCAGGAGATCAACGGATGAAGAAGATTCGCAACCTGTTCCATCTTGCCCGCGTTTGGAAAGACACCCGCGGCCAGGACCTCATTGAATATGCTCTGATGGCCGGCTTTGTAGCCGTTGCTGCTGGCGCGATCATGCCTAATGTGGCGACCAGCATCAGCACCATCTTCAGCAAAATCGGCAGCGTGATGACGGCAGCCGCTAACCAGGGCAGCTAGACCGGCTGCGCACAGCCACAGTACCGGAAGGCGTCGAGTACTCCAGGCCCTCCGAGTCTGTGCCATTTGAACTCTCCCATTCACGGGCAGCGTTTCGGCGCTGCCCTGGTTCTTTTTGAAGCACCTCCCTCCTCGCCTTCCCAATTCGATAGACTCGCCGTAGCGGCCGAATGCCTATCGCCAGAACCATCTCCGAACAACTGGAACACTCCTCCTGGATACGGCGCATGTTTGAGGAAGGCGCGAAGCTCAAACGCGAGCGCGGCGCCAGGAACGTATTCGATTTCACGCTGGGGAATCCCGACGTAGAGCCTCCGCCGGAAGTGCTGGACGCGTTGCGGCGCGTCGTAACAGCCAATGTGCCGGGGTCCCACGGCTACATGCCAAACGCCGGGTACCCGGAGGTTCGCGAGGTCATCGCGGCCAAATTGCGGCGTGAAACGGGCCTCGATTTCTCCGCCGAAGACATCTTCATGACCACGGGCTCAGCGGGCGCCTGCAACGTGATCCTGAAATCGATTCTCGATCCCGGCGATGAGGTGATCGTGCTGGTACCTCGCTTCTCCGAGTACCCCTTCTATGTGACCAACCACAGCGGGCGCATGGTTTCAGTGGAGACGGACGCGTCGTTTATGCCCGACCCGGACCGAATTGCCGCCGCGATCACTCCGCGCACGAAGGCGGTCATTCTGAACACGCCTAACAACCCGACCGGGCGCGTGTATGCGGAGGAAGTCCTGCGCGGAATCGATTCGGTGCTGGCGCGCGCCGGGCATCCCATCACCGTGATCAGCGACGAACCGTATAAGACGCTGGTGTTCGACGGCCGTCGGCAACCGGAGGTGGCTTCGTTCATCGGGCCGGTGGCGATCTGCAATTCGTGGTCGAAGTCACAGGGGATTTCCGGCGAGCGCATCGGCTATCTGGCCCTCTCGCCGCGATTGCCCGACCTCCCCGATTTGCGCCGAGCCTGCACCTTTGCGAATCGCATTCTTGGCTTCATCAATGCGCCGGCAATCTGGCAGCGGGTGGTGGCGGAGGCGGCGGACGCAACCGTGGATGTCGCCGGGTATCAGAACAAACGTGACGTGCTTTGCGACGCTCTGGCCAGGATCGGGTACGACGTGACGCGACCCGAGGGGACGTTCTATATTTTCCTGTCGACGCCGATTCCCGATGACATCGCGTTCGTGCGCATGCTGACGACCGAGGGCGTGCTCGCCGTGCCAGGCACGGGGTTCGGGCGCGGCGGGTACATCCGCCTGTCGCTCACTATTCCGCTGGAGCAGATTGAGAGGTCAATCGCGGGGTTCAGTAGGGCTTTCGAGCAGGCACAATCTTAGACGGTCAGCCGAAGCTGCCAGCCAGCTCTTCCAAAGTGACTGCGGCGGTTCCCAGTTTCCCCACCACGATTCCGGCGGCGGCATTGGCGATCTCGGCCGCTTCCGTAGGCGAGGCCCCGCCCGTGAGGGCAGCGGCCAGGACCGCAATCGCCGTGTCGCCCGCGCCTGAGACGTCGAATACCTCGCGGGCACGGGTGGGCGTGTGATACGGCGGCTTCCCGTGCTCGAACAGCATCATGCCCTCCTCGCCGAGCGTGAGCAGAAGCAGTTCGGCATTCGAGCGATCGAGGAGCTGCCGGCCGACAGCCTCGATCTCTTTATCGTCATCCGCGATGCCCGCCGCCCGAAACGCCTCCGCGCGATTCGGCTTAATGACTGTCACGTGGCTCCAGCGGACGGGATTGCCGGGATTCGGGTCCACCGCCAGAATCTTCTCGTGCTTACGCGCGAGGGCGCAGAGATCATCGGCAATTTCCTGACTAATGGCGCCCTTGCCGTAGTCGGCGACAGACCAGAGCAGCGAGACCGGCGATTAGGGATGCGCGCGACGGGCGGGGGGGCTCGCGGTCGACGCGAACGATCTGCTGCTGGCGCGCAATGATGCGTGTTTTCACAATCGTGGGGCAAGCGGAATCCCGGTTGACGTGCCCAACGTCGATGCCGGTGTCCGCAAGCAGGCGCAGCAGCCGCTCGCCCGCTTGGTCGTTCCCGATGATCCCGGCTACCGCCACGCTCCCTGCAAACTCATGCAAGTTCCTGGCTACGTTCGCCGCACCGCCGGGAAACCAGGATTCACCGGTTACATGCACCACCGGCACGGGAGCTTCGGGCGAGATGCGGCTCACTTTACCCCAGACAAATTCATCGAGCATGAGATCGCCCACAACAAGGAACCGCTTGCTGGAGGCGGTTTTGAAAACGTCACGGCAGCGCTGGCTGGTCACTCTTTCGATTATCGTGCCTCGGACTCGATCCACGCTCAATTACCAGCAACCATCCAGCGCCGCGTGTACGGGAGGAGAGCCCGCGAAGGCTGCTACTGCGCGGAAGTTCGGTTGTTCTGGTTGCTCGTATTATTATTGGTGCCGTTCGACCGGTGCCGCCGTGAGCGAGTTAAATGGCCTGACGTGCCGGAGCCGGATCCCGAGGTGCCATTATGGTTGCCGGTCTGGCCCGGCTGCTGGCCGCCTTGTCCGGGTTGTCCGGACTGGCCGCCGGCTTGTCCACCAGCTTGTCCACCGGATTGTCCCGCACCTGATCCGCCAGCACCCCCGGCGCCGCCCTCTCCGCCTGCTCCACCACCGCCTCCCGATTGGGCAAACAGCAACGGCAGGGCTGCCGCCAGAGTCAACGTGAGAAAGATTCGCTTCATGTGGTTTCCTTTCGGGTAACGTAAGCTGTCCAATAGACGCGACGACGAAGGGCAAACATGCCGCCTGTTACCGTGAGAAGTGCGAAGGCCCAGGAGTTCTACCGGTGCACGTGCAGCGGATCGCGCTTGTACTTCGAGGTCCGCGACTCGGGCTTCGTGTGAGTGCGATCGCGCACGCTGGCCACAAGAAAATCGTGGTTCAGGTGCGCAATGGATTCAAGCTTGATCTCCTTCGGACACACCGCTTCGCACTCGCCAATGTTGGTGCACCCGCCGAAGCCTTCGATAGTGTGTTGAGCCACCATGCTCAAAGCACGCCGGTCCCGTTCGGGCTGTCCCTGCGGGAGCAAACCCAGATGCGTGATCTTCGCGCTGGTAAACAGCATGGCCGAGGCATTCGGACACGCAGCCACACACGCGCCGCATCCGATACACGCCGCCGCATCCATAGAACGGTCGGCCGCGTCCTTGGAAATCGGGAGACAGTTGGCGTCCTGCGGGCTGCCCGTTGGCGCGGTGATGTAACCGCCCGAAGCAATGATGCGGTCGAACGCGGTGCGATCGACAACAAGATCTTTGATCACCGGGAACGCCTTCGCGCGCCAAGGCTCCAGCCACAACTCGTCGCCGTCCTTGAAATTGCGCAGCATGAGCTGGCACACCGTGGTGCCCTTCATCGGCCCATGCGCCACGCCGCTCACCATGAAACCGCACGTGCCGCAAATACCCTCGCGGCAATCGCTCTCGAACGCCACGGGCTCCTCGCCCTTCTCAGTCAACTGCTCGTTGAGCACGTCGAGCATTTCCAGCGCGGACATGTTCGGGTTCAACCCGTCCAGATCGTAGCGCGCCATCCGGCCCTTGTCCTTCGGGCTCTTTTGCCGCCAGATGTGCAGGATGAGTTTCATTTGTAGCTCCTCTGCGAGGGGTGCACGTAGTCGAATTCCAGCGGCTCCTTGTGCATCACCGCCGGACTCGACGGCCCCTGATATTCCCACGCCGCGGCGTACGAGAACTCGGCATCGTTGCGCTGAGCCTCGCCATCCGGAGTCTGATACTCGTCGCGGAAATGCCCGCCGCAGGATTCGTTACGTTCCAGCGCGTCGATGCACAACAGCTCGGCCAGTTCGAAGAAGTCGGCCACGCGACCGGCTTTCTCCAGCGACTGATTCAGCTCATCGGCGCCGCCCACCACCTTCACATCGCTCCAATATTGATCGCGCAGCTCGCGGATCTCGCCGATCGCTTCCCGAAGACCCGTTGCGTTCCGGGCCATCCCGCATTTGTCCCAAAGAATCTTGCCGAGTTGTTTGTGGAACGAATCCACCGTTCGCCGCCCGCGCGCGC
>JBEKFB010000187.1:0-10345 GCA_050013535.1 Bryobacteraceae bacterium
GGCGCATCGAGCTGGGTGTGCGCGCGGTGTTCAATCGCGTAGACACGTGCGCGGCGGAATTCGAAAGCTTCACGCCCTATCTGTATTCGAGCTACGAATCGGAAGATGAATCGAACGCTGGCGCGGCAGCGCGGCCGAAGGTGATGATTCTCGGCAGCGGACCGAATCGCATTGGCCAGGGTATCGAGTTCGATTACTGTTGTTGCCATGCTTCGTACGCGCTGCAGGCGTTCGGGCGCGAGTCAATTATGGTCAATTGCAACCCGGAGACCGTGTCCACCGACTACGACACCAGCGACCGGCTGTACTTTGAACCACTCACGCTGGAAGAAGTGCTGAACATCGTGGACACGGAGAAGCCAGCGGGAGTGATCGTGCAGTTCGGCGGGCAGACTCCACTCAATCTGGCCCTGCCGCTGAAGCGTGCAGGCGTGCCCATCATCGGCACCGATCCGGCGAATATCGATCTCGCGGAGGATCGGAAATTGTTCGGCCGTGTGCTGGATGATCTCGGAATTCCCTCCCCCGAGAACGGCACGGCGACGAGCGCTGAACAAGCCTGCACCATCGCCAGGCGCATTGGCTTTCCCGTGCTGGTGCGGCCCAGCTACGTGCTGGGCGGCCGGGCGATGGTGATCGCCTACGACGAAGAAATCGTCCGGCAGTACATGCGCGAAGCGGTGAATTATTCGCAGGACCGGCCCGTGCTTATCGACCGTTTCCTCGAAGACGCCACCGAAGTGGATGTCGATGCGCTGTGCGACGGATCCGACGTGCTGATCGCCGGCATCATGGAGCACATTGAAGAAGCGGGCGTGCATTCGGGCGATAGTTCCTGCGTACTGCCACCCCACGCGCTGTCTGAAGACGTCCTCGCCACCATCCGCGATTACACCACGCGCCTTGCGAAAGCGCTGAATGTGATCGGGCTGATGAACGTGCAGTACGCGATCCAGAACGGCAAGGTTTTCGTGCTGGAAGTGAACCCGCGGGCGTCGCGCACGGTTCCTTACGTGAGCAAGGCCACGGGCGTGCCGCTGCCGAAAATCGCCGTTGGCCTGATGCTGGGCATGAAGCTGAAAGATTTCGCGGACATCACCGGCGGGGTCACATCCGGTTGCCTGAGCGTGCCCATGGTTTTCGTGAAGTCGCCGGTTTTCCCCTTTAACAAATTCCCCGGCGTGGATCCGACGCTGGGTCCGGAGATGCGATCCACCGGCGAGGTGATGGGCGTGGGCCAGAACTTTGGCGAAGCTTTCGCGAAGGCACAATTGAGCGCGGGCGCGCCGCTTCCCGCTGAAGGCCAAGTGTTCATAAGCGTGAATGACCGCGACAAGGCCGCGGCCGCGGAGCTTGCCCGCAATTTTTCCGAGCTGGGGTTTCGCATCACCGCCACGCGCGGGACAGCGGCGCTGATCAAAGCCGCCGGCGTCGAGTGCAAGACCGTTTTCAAAGTCAACGAAGGACGTCCAAACGCAGTGGATCTGCTCAAAGGCGGGTCACTGCAGCTTGTGATTTACACCACCACTGGTGGAACGTCGTTCAGCGACGAGCAGGCCATCCGCCGCAGCGCCATCACCTACCGCATCCCCTGCATCACCACCATGAGCGGCGCACGGGCCACAGTGCAGGCAATTGCGTCACGAAGGCGGGACCCGGTTCGCGTGTGGAATCTGCAGGAGATCCACGCGAAATCGACGATCGATGCGCCCTGACATGCACTCGTGTCGCCGGCGAATTGACTCGCCTGGCCCGTTCACGCTAATCTCCAGTTGTAGGCGTTCCCGACCGGCGCGGTAGCCAAGTGGTAAGGCAGGGGTCTGCAAAACCCTTATTCGGCGGTTCGATTCCGCCCCGCGCCTCCAACCATCTTCTTATAAACCTCCGAGAATCTTGAGCTTTCAGGCAGGTCCGTCCGGTTGTGCATGTTGGCCGTGAGCGGGATGATCCCGAACACCCCCGGAGCGTAGCGACGCTGGCCGGGAGCAATCTCCTAGAACTCCATTTCGGGACCACGTGGCTTAGATGCCTACGCTAACGTCTGCGCTATCTAGCTTCTCTGGCATACTCAAGCGGGAGACTTTGCAGATGTTAGACCTGATGGACAAAGTCGCTCTTGTCACCGGGCGAGCAGTGGTATCGGCCGTGCCACTGCTGAAATTTTCGCAGCGAGAGGCGCCAAAGTAGTCTTAGCGGCACGTCGCGAAGAGGAGTTGGCTGCTCTAAGAAGGGAAATCGAGGCTCGTGGGGGAGCGGCAAGTTTCGTGGTCACCGACGTAGCTATTGCGAAAGACATCGAGGCGATGGTGGCACACGCGCTAGGCAAGTATGGTCGGCTTGACTACGCTGTGAACAACGCGGGGATCGAGGGCCAGATCGCGAGTATCACTGAGCTGGCCGAACAGGAATGGGATCGCGTAATCGACACCAATTTGAAAGGCGCCTTTCTATGCCTGCAGCATGAAGCGCGAGCCATGTTGGCTGGCGGACGCGATGGTGCAATCGTCAACGGCGCGATTGTAAACGTGGGATCGGGACGCCCAGAGGAGATCGCACAAACCATCGTCTTCCTCTGTTCGGACGCGTCCAGCTACATCTCAGGCACCACCGTGACGCCGGACGGTGGCTTTACTCTAACGATATGACACCGAAGGTTGGGGGAATTGATTCCTAAGGATTACCCGTTGAAATTCCCGGTTAGATTGACTCAAAAGGAGGAGCGGGTTTCATGAAAACGATTCAGTTGTTTGATTTGGCCGGACGTGTAGCCGTCGTAACAGGTGGCAATGGCGGAATTGGCCGCGGCATTGCGCTCGGACTGGCCGGAGCAGGCGCTTCCGTCGCGGTGCTCGGGCGGAATGAAAAAAAGAACCAGCAGGTCCTATCAGAATTAAAGGCAATCGGCGTTCCCTGCACCGCATTGAAAATCGATGTTACCGACCGCGCCGGACTGGAACCGGCCCTTCGCGGACTCGAAAGCCAGCTTGGCGGTATAGACATCCTGGTAAACAACGCCGGCAATGTTTCTCTGAGCGGCGGTGTGCTGCACGAAACCGCTGAGGATTGGGATAACGTCATCGAAACGCAGCTCAGTGCAGTCTTTTTGCTTTCCAAGCTTGCGGCCGAATCGATGATGAGCCGCAAGCGTGGAAAGATTATCAACATCGGCAGCGTGTACTCGTTCTTTGGATCTGGGCTTATCCCCTCCTACAGCGCGGCGAAAGGCGCGATTGTCCAGTTGACCAAATCCATGGCCATTGAGCTTGCGCCGCACAACATCCAGGTAAACGCAATCGCGCCCGGCTGGATCGAAACCGACATGACAGCGCCGGTGAAATCAATGCCGTTAAATGCCGAAATTCTCTCGCGGACACCGGCGGGACGGTGGGGCCAACCGGAGGAAGTCGCTGGCACTGCAGTCTTCCTGGCTTCACGAGCTTCGGATTTCGTTACTGGCGCCACGATTCCCGTCGATGGTGGCTACGCGATCCGATAGCCGTGCCGATAGTGCGACGATTCGGCCGCGGTGAAATCGCGCAATCGCGGGCAGATAACTCGCGATCTGTTGCGCAGGGTTAAGCAATTCGTTACTGCCGGCCCAAGTCCGCTTTGGCGGAAACGCGGGCGCGATCTCCTCGAACGCCGTTCGGAGATAACTTCCGAGTGGCCGACCAACCATTCCCTATCCGCAACGCATTTGTAAGGAGTTCGAGCGATTTCTAAAAGCAGGCTGAAAAGGGCTGCACTTCGCGATATCGCTAGCCAGGCATCCGCTTGCGATCAGCTTTCCACCTCAAGCGTCATCGCCGATGGGCGCATCGGCTGCGGCGTGCTTGTATCAAGCGCTCGCCTGAGGCGGCGTCCGAAGAGCAGGACCAAAACGCCACCCGTGCAGGCGATCCCTGCATGGAGCAACCAGAACGGCGCAGGGCCCATTCGTTCGTAGAACCCGCCAATCCAACCGATGATATTGTTTGCCAGGAACAAAGACAAGAAGGCCACCCCCATCATGGTCGCGTTGACGCGAGCTGGCGCGGCCCGGGAGACCAGCGCCAGTAATGTGGGCCAGTAGTAGAGGAAAGCCACGCCCATGCCCACGCAGCAAAGTGTCGGCCAGATTGGATGGATGGGTGCGCCCCTGGCGGAAACGATGGCCGCTACCAGAATCAGGTGGCTGGCTCCGGCGATCCATGCGCCGATGCCGATTTTGGCGAGTTCCCCGGATTCACCGCGATGCGTCGCCTGCAGCCGCCATAACCAGAACAGCACCGGTACGGCCAGAATGCTCACCAGTGCGTCAATGGACTGAAACCAGGGCACCGGGACTCTAAAGGCACCGACGCTGAGATCGACATGCTCCTGAATCCAGACCTTGAACATGTTGTATAGCTGGTAATAGCTGATCGACTGGAATACCGTGATCAGGACGACAGCGATCAGCGCGCGCATAACGCGCCAGTCGGCGGGAGTAAGCTGTTCGCTTTTTTGCCCGCGCCGGTCCACTCTGGCAGGCAGATACCGGTAGCCGCAGAGATAGGTCGCCAGGCCGCCCAGCATCAGGATCGCGGCCGCGCCAAAACCATAATGCCAACCATAATACTGGGCCAGAAAACCGCACACCAGGGGCCCGAAGACAGAGCCAAAATTGATGGCCATGCTGAAGATGGCAAAACCCGCGGTTCGCTGCGAATCGTCTCGATACAACGCGCCAACCTGGGTAGAAATATTGCCCTTCAGGAAGCCTGAGCCGATCACAAGCAACAACAAGGCGAGCAGGAAGGTCCGGTCAAAAGCCATCGCAATATGGCCGGCGCTCATCGACAGGGCGCCCATCACCACCGCGTTGCGCTGACCGATCCAGCGGTCGGCAATCAGGCCGCCGAACACCGGCGTGAAGTAGACGAAGCCCGAATAGAGCCCGAAAATCATCGAACCCAGCCCGACCGGCGTGAGCGTTCCCGTGAGCGACTCCAGGATGCCGCGGAAAGCGGCGAAACCGGCAACTTTCTCGACATGACCGGGCAGCAACAACTGGTTGACCATGTAAAGCACCAGCAGCGCCGTCATTCCGTAGAAAGAAAAGCGCTCCCAGGCCTCTGTGAACGCGAGAAAAAAAAGTCCTCTGGGATGGCCGAAGAACGATCGATCGCCTGCCAACGGTACTGGTTCGGTGCCTGTGATGATGTGTCGACCTCGTCGATGAGTCATTGTACCCAGATGGCCTCGCGGCGCAGTAGAGCGTCTTGCCATCCGGAGAAGGGGGCTAGCTTTGCAGTTCAGAACACGGATCGGGTCCCGGATTACGGCGCATCCGGAAGTAATCCACACACGTGCGAGTTCCGGCGTGTTAGGCGCGAAGACGAGGCGACAAGACGAGAGGGTGAACGGCAGCGCTGCCGCTATAATTCTTCCAGCGCTGCATCGACCAACGTCGTGCGGACCGGCCCTTTCGTCAGTACTCGCCGTGGACCACGGCGACCCCGTTGGCTGCCGTGCTGATAGAGGCTGAACCTTGCAGTGTCAGGTTGCCGTCCTCGTCGACGCTGAAGATCGAGAGCGTGCCACTGCCGTCGATGACCGCCACCAACCCGTCTCGCGAATCAATATCGGTCGGATCGCCACTCAATGCCGCGGCGACGGCCGCGTCCTGCACGATCTTCTGCCCGTAAACCGCATACCGTGAGACGCTCTTGCTCGGCGAATTACTAGAGAACAGAAAGGGTCCCACGAGGGTCAGCCAGCACGGGGCCGACTGCGTGCCCGAACCGGTAACGGTCAGAACTGCGCCGTTGCGCACGAGGCTGATCTCGTTGGCGTGCGCGATGGTGACGTAAGCGTCGTTGCCGCGCGTGACCAGACCGAACGGCGCATTCACGTTGGATGGAATGTTCTGCACCAGCGTGGGACTCCCGCTGACGGCTCCATCGGTACGCAGGTTCACCGTTTCGATGACGTTGCTTTTCTCCGTGATGACCAGCTCGCCCGGCACAACACCCACCTGGGCCGCGGACCCATCCGCCACCAGCAGTCCCACCACTCCATCGGGACTCGAGCTCACATGGGTTCCGAACATCGCGTGCGATTCCACTTTCGTGGTCCCAAGGATGTACAGATGGCCGGCGCCGAAGGCCACGCTGACCGGGCTGGAGGCCGCCGGCACCGATTGCGTCATCTGAAAGCCATTGCCGGCGCGCTCGAAAATGGATACCGATTGCGAACCGAAATTCACTACGGCCAGCACCCCGTCCCGCTCCTCGATGCCGCCGGCGTTGCCGCCGACGCCGCCCTGGCCCCGCGTGGAAACGGTCTGGATTAGTCTGCCCGTGGAGTCGTAAACCAGGAGCTGGTTCTTCGTGGCGTTGGACGCCGTGACTACCAGAGTGTTCTGAGCCTGGATGGCGGTGGCCGCCGCGATGAGCGGGACCAGTATGCTGAGACAAAACTTCCTCATGATGTTCTCCTCAAAGATGCGATTCGATCGCGACACGGTGGGTCCCCAGCGGAGACATCCGTCGTCGCAAATGTGTTCGCCGACGCGCTGGCAAGAGTTACGGCGGCGCGGAGAATAACCTGACCGTAACTTTGCAGCACCGGCCGCCGTATACTTGCTCGTAAGATCTGCATGACGCACCTGCTGATGGCGAAGGCATGGCGCCCGTAGAAGGGTCGCGCGAGGCCGCTGATCGCAGCGCTTCCCCCAGCAACCTGCAAGTGCTGATGGCACGTTATCAACAGGGCGATTTGGCCGCGGCCACGGACTTGATCCATCGTCTGAGTCCGCAGTTGCATCGGTTTTTTGTCGTTCAGTTCGCGGGCCGGGGTGATGCCGACGACCTGCTGCAGGAAACCTGGCTGCGCATTCACAGGGTGCGGCACACCTACCGCGCTGGCGAGCCGGTGTTGCCGTGGCTTTACGCGATCGCCCGGCACATTCGCGTGGACCACTATCGAAAAGCCCGCCGCGCCGCGGGACGCGAAGAATGTCTGGAGGGGCTGCCGGAGGTGGCTGCCGCGCCCTCGCCTGAGTCCGGCAGAACACCGGATCTGGAAGCGTTGCTGGCGCCGCTTCCCGCGAGCCAGCGCGAAGTGATCGAGATGTTGAAGGTGGCCGGGATGACGCTGGAGGAGGTGGCGCGCGCCACGTCGTCGAGCGTGGGGTCCGTGAAGCAGAAAGCCCATCGGGCTTACGAGAAGCTGCGGGAGTGGATGGGAGGCCCGCCGTGAGGGATCGGGAGATCGACAACATCCTGAATCGGGCCGCTCAGGCTCCTCACGATGTGGACCCGGCGCTTCTCGATCGTGTCACCGCATCCATTGGAGCGTCGTTGCGCCCCGTGCGACCGGTGCCGCCGGTCTGGGTTCTGGCGAGCGGGCTGATCCTGATCTGCGCCGCGGTTGCCGTCGGCGGTGCGGCGCTGCTGGGATTCCATGGCATTCAGAACCTGAGTGTTTTGGAACGTGCGCTGATCTTCCCCGCCCTGGCGATACTCGTTTTTCTCGCTGCCACGACGTTCGCCGGCCAGATGATCCCCGGCAGCCGACGTCGTGTCGCGCCGGGGGCACTGCCGGGTGTGGGCAGCTTCGCCCTGGTGGCCGTCTTCGCGGCCCTGTTCCACGATTATCGGACCGTGGACTTCGTACACCAGGGAATCGTCTGTCTGGCAGCGGGCCTGATCCTCGCGATTCCCGCGGGGCTGGCAAGCTGGCTGCTCCTCCGGCGCGGTTTCGCCGTGAACACGGTTGCCGCCGGACTGGTGGCGGGCACGCTCGCCGGAGTAGCCGGCGTGACCATGCTGGAGCTTCACTGCCAGAATTTCGAAGCCCTCCATGTGATGCTTTGGCACACGGCAGTAATCCCGGTCAGCGGAGTTGTGGGAGCGTCGCTGGCGTGGTTCTTCCGATTCCGGGCACGCTAGAGAACGCACGGCGGTATGGTGGCGCGCGGCTTGCTTGCAGCGCGCCCGCCCTACACTTGCGCGTGACGAAGCCCCGGTGTTACCATCCCGTGGTCGGTATCCGCAGCATGGCCTCCCGGCAAGTTGCGTTGCGCGGAAGGCGATGAAAACCCGTCATGGCGTTTCAGGATTCCGCAATCCCGGAAGATTGGGAACTCGACCGGCCGGGTCGCACACCCGAGGAACGGGAGGAACTCGATTACCTGTTCAGCCTGACCTACGAGGAGCTTCGCCGCCTGGCTTCCACGGTTCGGCGTGGTGATCGCAGCATCACACTTAACACCACGGCTCTGGTCAACGAAGCGTGGCTGAAGCTCGCGAAGTTTCCGCGATTCACATCAGAGTCGCCCCTGCATTTCAAACGAATCGCCGCGCGCGCCATGCGTCAGCTTTTGGTGGAAGCCGCGCGCCGCCGCAATGCAGGCAAGCGGGGCGAAGGGGCAATATCGATCAGCCTTTCCGAAGCTGCCAGCGAAATTGGGACGAGCGATCGAAAGCTTCTGGCGCTTGACAGCGCGCTGGGGGAACTCGCCGAGCTCAGTCCTCGTCAGGCAACCATGGTGGAAGCCCGCTTTTTTGCAGGTATGAACATGACGGAAGCAGCGTCTCTCCTGAACGTGTCGGAGGCCACCATGCAACGCGACTGGCGTGCGGCTCGCGCATGGCTGGGAAACCGGCTGCGCGACTCGCCTTGAAAGCCGGTGAGTAAACGCGATGGATAGCGAGCGCTGGGAGCGGGTTCAGGAGTTATTTCATGAGGCCGCCGAGCGTTCTCCCGATGCGCGCCGAGGCTTTCTGGAACAGGCATGCGGCGGCGACACTTCCCTGCTCCACGATGTGCTCGCCCTGCTCGATGAAGACGCCTCTATCGACTCGTTTCTCGATGGTGACATCGGCGAAATCGCCGTTCACATGCTGGCGGAGTCCGCCGCGGCGCTGCCGAACGAACAACAGTTCGGACCATACCGCATCGAGCGAGTGCTCGGCGAGGGCGGCATGGGAGTGGTCTACCTCGCCTCCCGTGAAGATCTTGGCACCCAGGTTGCGATTAAGCTGTTGCGCGATGCCTGGATGTCGCCCGCGCGCCGCGAACGCTTCATGCTGGAGCGGCGTACGCTCGCGCAACTGAATCATCCTTTCATCGCCCGCCTTTATGATGCCGACACGCTGCCCGACGGGACTCCCTGGTTCGCCATGGAATACGTGGAAGGCGTTCCCGTCACCGAATATTGCCGCGTCCACGCATCCGCCATCGCGGAAAAGCTGCGCTTGTTTCGAGCCGTGTGTGAAGCCGTCCAATACGCCCACAGCCACGCCATCATCCATCGCGACCTGAAGCCTTCGAACATTCTGGTAAAGGACGATAGTTCCGCGACGCTGCTGGATTTCGGCATTGCCCGGCAACTCGATACGGAGGGTGTCTCGCTCGATCAAACCCGCACTGGATTGCGCCTGATGACACCGGCCTACGCCGCGCCCGAACAAATTCGTGGCGAACCCGCCAGCGTTCAGACCGACGTCTACTCACTTGGGATCATCTTATACGAGCTGTTGACGGGACGGCTCCCGTTCGATCCCGCCGGCCACTCTTCGGGCGAACTGGAGCGCATGATTCTCGAGCGCGAACCGGCCAGACCCTCCTCGATCGCAGGAACCGCCGCGTTGAGCCGCACATCCTGGGCGGACCTCGATGTCCTCTGCCTGACGGCGATACGTAAAGAACCGGCCCGCCGCTATCGCTCGGTGGAAGCTCTAATCCGCGATCTCGACCATTACGTGAATGGCGAGCCTCTCGAAGCGCGGCCCGACAGCATTCGCTATCGCACGGACAAATTTGTCCGGCGACATGCCAGTGCGGTGATTGCGGGTGCCGCGGTTTTGATAACGGTCGTATCGCTGACCGTCTTCTTCACCGTGCGGCTCGCTCTTGCTCGAAATGCCGCCGTGGCGCAGGCCGAGCGCGCCCAACGAATCCAGCGGTTCATGCTTAACCTGTTCAACGGAGGCGACGCCGAAGCCGGACCTGCCGGAAATCTGCGCGTGATCAGTCTTCTCGACCGCGGCGTTCAGGAAGCGCACGCGCTGGATCACGAGCCGGCGGCGCAGGCCGACCTTTATCAAACCCTCGGCGGCATTTATCAGGAGCTGGGCAAGCTCGATCAGGCGGAAACTTTGCTGCGCGCGGCTCTCGCGGAACGGAAATCGCTGGAAGGAAACGGCGGAGGGGATGTCATCGACAGCGAGGTTGATCTCGGCCTCCTGCGCTCCAGCCAGACAAAGCTGGATGAGGCCGAGCGGTGGGAACGCGATGCCCTCGAGAAAGCGAGAAGCCTTCGCCCACCCGACAACGCTGCGGTGAGCAAAGCCCTGCTCGGGCTTGGCGAGGTACT
>JBEKFB010000188.1:0-9191 GCA_050013535.1 Bryobacteraceae bacterium
AGTTCGCCAATTGGATAATCCACTATCGCGGAAACAACCGCGGTTTCGAGGCCGAAGCAATCCGACAGGTTGGCGGCGCAGTTGTATTCACCGCCGCTGACGTGAATCTGGCACTCGGTGGCCTTGCGAAACGGAACGATGCCAGGGTCCAGACGATGCACCAAAGCGCCCAGCGACACGAAGTCAAGGGCGCCAGAGGAGGCAATTGTCAAACCGTGATTCATGAGGCTGCTTGCATTACATCACAAGGTAGTTCGCTCCACCTTTGAGAGTTGCGTGTCGGGCACGGAGCGGCACATGTGAACGGAAAAATCGGCGACGTTGTGGAGAGCAAACACCGGCGTGCTCGCGGCGAGGGGCGTACGGATGCGGAAAAAGTCGGCATCGCGCACATCGTCCAGTACGAAGGCGGGCCGCTGGTCCGGAGTTGTAGCGGCGATCTCCACGTTGTCGAAGCGAATACCTTTGGCGTGACGAATGTAGAAGCCGTGAGAAGGCATTTGGGCAAACATGTCCGGCTCGGGATACGCGGCTTCTTTTTCCGGTGGAGATATCGCCGCCTGCTCCGCGGATCCGCCGCCCCGATGCCAGATCTGGACATGACTGATGCTGACGTCTTCGACGTCGTGACCCGGAATTCCGCTGATGATCGATCCGAATTGGGAGGCGGAATTGGAGCAGACCAGATTGCTGATGATGATTCGTTTCAGCGTGCCCACCGGTGTGCCGGCCGGCCCACGCATGCGGCTTCCCAGGCGCAGGAAGATTGGAGCACTGGTGATATCGCGCATGGAGATGTTGGTTATCGTTACGTCCTCCAGCAGCGCGCCGTCCACGGATTCCAACGCCAAACCCTGGCAACCTTCGAAGACGCAGTTGGAGATAGTAATGTTGCGAAAGCCGCCGTTCGATTCCGTGCCAAACTTGATTCGTCCCGTACGGGGAATTCGCGCATCGGCGCCAAATCGCTTGTATGTGCCGTCAAGCAGCGTGCCCTCTTCAAAGCAGCCGCTGACATAGCAATTCGTAATGGTGACGAATTCGGTGGGTTTGGCCCAGCCTAGTCCGTAAGAACTTTTCAGGCATATGCCATCGTCCCAGGGCGAGTTGACATAGCAGTTGGAGATCCTCACGTTGCGGCAACAGTCGACGTCCATGCCGTCGCGGTTGGTGTCGATGCGCAGGTTGTCGATGGTGAGATTATCCACGCCCGTCGCCAGAACGCCAAAGTGGCCGCCGTGGAGAATCGCGAAATCGCGAAGCAGCACGTTGTGGCAGTTCCTCAGGCTGATGGCCTTATTGCCAACGCCGGGTTGTTCCGCGCGAGGCCCCGGTCCGTATCCTTTACTGAGACCCCGTCCCCAGATGCGTCCCGGTCCAAGAATGGCGAAGTTCTCGATGCCTTCGCCCCAAATCAGGCTGTTGTGCCAATGGCTGTGGCCGAAGTCCTGATAATTTGTCCAATCGTTGGACTCCGGCGGGTCGTAACCAGTGTTTACTCCGGCGGAGGGATAGTCGGCTGCGATTATTGTCGAACCCTGGTCGAGATACAAGTCGACGTTGCTCTTAAGATGGATGGAGTAACTCAGATAACTGCCCGCCGGAAACAGGATGGTTCCTCCACCTGAGGCCGCAACATTTGCAATCGCTTTGTTAATAGCTTCGGTGTCGAGCGACTTGCCGTCGCCCGCCGCTCCAAAGGACCGAACATCGAACGTCGCCGCCCTTCGCCCAGGTGCAGCAGACGCGGCGGGTCCGTCGACGTCCTGAGCGGCAAGGCCGGCGCCCGCCAGTCCGCCTCCGGCAATGGTCAGGAAGTCTCTGCGCAGTCTGTTTTCTGTGGACATATTAGTGAGAGGAATTCGACTGACCGGTCTGCTCTTGTTCCGCCTCGGCTTTACCTTGATGGGCTTCCGGATCATCAGGACGCAGATTGGCGGCTTCCTCGAAATAGCGCAGCGAATCGGCGTACTGGTGCTGCGCCAGGCTCTTTTGCCCCAGCGTCAGCGCGGTTGTGAACAGAAGATCCCCAACCTGGGGATCCTCACGATTGAGGTCGTGAGCACGGATTAGCACAGGATATGCGGCGGTATCGTCGCCCAGTTTCACAAGAACAGCACCATAAAGCGCACTCAGCAGGAACTGGTCTGGCCATCGCTGTACGGCGTCGGCCACAACCTTTCGAGCGTCCTCAAAACGGTTGAGCTGATAGTACGTGAAAGCCAGATTGTATTGCGTTCGCGGTTGTTGCGGAGTTAATTCGGCGGCGCGCTGAAACGGCTTGAGAGCCGCGTCATAATCTCCGTGCTCGCCGAATGCCAACCCCAGCGACGTGAGCTTCTCCGCATCATCGGGATCGTAGAAGTGCTGGCAAACCGTCCGCGCCTCATCGCGGAGGCCCTGGTCAAGGCTCTGTCTGCATTGATACCTCGCCCGGTCATCCTCCACTTCGCGTCTCACCAATTCGGACGAAAGCGCGAATGCCTTCTTCGCGTCTTCCTCGCGCCCCAGCTGCCGATATACGAACCCGAGCTGGTACGGGGCGGAACGATCGCGCGGATTGGCGGCGATGGCGGCGTTCAGCCATTTCTCTGCCGCCGCGAGGTCTCCGTGTTTCAAGTACGCGTACCCGAGGTAATACGCTGTATCCGGGAACGGAGGCTTGACGACGGCCTTACTCAGGTTTTCGATCGCACCCGCGAACTTCCTGTCCTCCAGGTCGAGTCTTCCCAGGTAATACAAAACATTCGGATGGTCGCCGATCTCACGATGGACCGATTCAAATTCTTTCCGCGCCTCGTCGTACTGTTTCGTTTGGAAAAGGGCGAGCGCCAAGGGGTAACGCGCCCGCAAAGCCAGTTTCGGATCCATCTGCAAAGCCGCCCGGAATTCATTCGCGGCCTCGTCATACTTGCTCTGTATCAGAGCGGCGTGGCCCTTGGCAAGGTGCGCCTCAAGTGATTCGCCGTTTCCGTCATCCGTGGGCGGCGCCTGTTGTCCAACGCCGCTGGTGCTCGCGACGGTCACGAGAATCGCGAGCACCACCATGAGCAACGAGCGGCCGGTCACTTCTGATTCGCCCCGTTCGCAACTTGCAGTTCCGCTCTGAATACCATCCAAATTCGATAATAATGCCACTCTGGCGGAGCCCCTGCCTCTTCAATGTGGTCAGGCAGCAAAGTGAGGTTCCCGGTGGCCATGAGAATCTCCCACACTTTCGGATTCTGTTCCAGCTTCGCACGCATCGCGTCTACAATCAGGTCGTAGTGGCCGTCCTTCATCGGCGATCTGTACTCGATTCTTCTTCCTTCAAACGTCACCCAGTTAATCCCCATCTTCTGCATGTTCGCTTCGGCGGCGGCGCCGGCGTCCTTCGCCTCAAAGGCGACCATTTGGGCGACCTCATCGCGGGTGTGTATCCATGTCACGCCCTCGGCCCTTGCGCGAGGATCTTCGGGACCCTCCGGATACAGCATCATCTGCCAGAAGCCCTCGACACTGGCATAGCGCTTGCCCCGGAAGGTAAAGGGAGTGGCGGCGAAGTTGGAGAGGATTCCCAATTCATTACGCTTGGATAGGATCACCTGACCGGGGCCGGCCGCTTGCGGCAGAATCTCCCATGAGGCCTTCTGATCTTCGGGAATCGGGGACCACCAGCGCGCGGGATATGACCCGGGTTGTTGCGCGACACAGTTGGTTGAGGCGAACAAACCGAACAGCGCCGCCGTGAAAGTCAACCGGTGGCTCATGGTGTGGAATCGATCATAGCACCGCGGCACGCGGGAACGGTGTGCGATTCTGGGTTTTTCGAGGCTCAACGTGCGGCCGGTCCATCGTCACAGACGCGACTTTCTTTTCCAATGGTGCCGTGCAACCTCGGCTGCGCTGGTGGGATCGGGAGTAAGCGGGCTCACCTTGCCTGGCGCGCCTCTTGCCGCCGAGGACAAAGCCGGGTTCGAGACGAAGCCGGGCTCGGATGAGTTCATCACGGAAAAGCATCACGATGAGATCGCTGCAATCCTGACGCAATGGAGCGTTCGATTGTTGGATTCCCCCGGCAACACGGAAGAGATCGGGAAGGCCATCGCGTCGGATTTTCTGGGCACCTCTCCAAAACCGATTGAATCGCGCATTGTGCGTCCGGGACATGCTGTCGATGTTCGGCGCGTGGTGTTCTCATCTGGGCCCACGCTGGTCGCGTCGGCGTTTCTCGAAGCATTTCGTTTTGCGCTCGGCGATTTCTCGAACCTTGTGACGGCGGAGTTCCAGGTAACCCGAATCGAGGCTTCTCAGGACAGTCTCAGGACCCGGGTGCGCTACGAGTTGGTGGGCTCGGGTGCGGGCTTCCATCGCGAACAGCGTGTTGGTTTCTGGGACCTCGATTGGGCCGGATCCGCTGCGGGCGATTATCGCATCCGCGCCTGGCGGATGAACGAAGAAACCCGCAGCAGGTCTACGACGCCGTGTTTCGCCGATGTTACTCGGGCCGCTCTGGGAAGTAACTCATCTTATGCCGGACAGTTACTTCACGGAGTAGATTACTGGCGTACCATTCTGGATGGCGCGTGCGGCATGGATATTTACGGCCATAACGGAGTCTCAGTCGGAGACATCGACAACGACGGTTTCGACGACTTTTATGTATGTCAGCCGGCTGGCCTGCCAAACCGCCTTTATCGCAATCGCGGCGATGGAACATTCGAGGACATCACCGAATCGGCCGGCGTCGGCATACTCGACAACACCGCATGTGCACTGTTTATCGATGTCGACAACGACGGCCTGCAGGATCTGGTGGTGGTGAGGGCGAGCGGGCCGCTTCTGTTCCTCAATCAGGGTGGTGGCAAGTTCCGATTGACTCCAGACGCGTTTCAGTTCGCGAATCCGCCACAGGGGACATTCACCGGAGCGGCTGCGGCAGATTACGATCGCGATGGCTGGCTGGACATTTATTTCAGCCTCTACGCCTTCTATCAGGGAACAGATCAATACAGGTACCCGGTTCCTTACTATGCCGCCGAAAACGGGCCGCCGAATTTCCTGCTGCGCAACAACCGCGACGGAAGCTTTCGCGATGTGACCGCGCAGACTGGTCTGAACAAGAACAATACGCGCTACAGCTTCTGCTGCGGATGGAGCGATTATAATCGCGACGGCTGGCCCGACTTGTACGTCGTGAACGATTTTGGCCGCAAGAATCTGTATCGTAATAACGGCGATGGAACGTTCTCCGATGTTGCCGCGGAGGCGGGCGTGGAAGACGTTGGCGCAGGCATGAGCGTGGGCTGGTTCGATTACGACAACGACGGTCTCGATGACGTGTATTCCGCCGATATGTGGACTGCGGCGGGCGAACGCGTCTCCATGCAGGCGGCTTTCAGGCAGAGCTCGCCCCCCGCCGTTCGCGAATTGTATCAACGGCACGCCATGGGCAATTCCCTGTTCCGGAACCGTGGCGACGGGAGATTTCAGGACGTCACGGCGCTGAGCGGCGCCGGCTTGGGGCGCTGGGCGTGGTCGAGCGATGCCTGGGATTTCGATCATGACGGCTACCCGGATATATACATCGCCAACGGGTTTTTGTCCGGCCCGATACGCGAAGATCTGAACAGTTATTTCTGGCGCGAGGTGGTGGCGAATTCACCCGATGAGCCGCGAACGTCTCACGACTACGAACAAGGATGGAACACCGTTAATGAGCTGATCCGCGCCGACCACACATGGAGCGGCTACGAGCGCAATGTTTTCTACGCGAACAATCGCGATGGAACGTTTTCGGATGTCTCAGGCGCAATAGGTCTCGACTTTATTGAGGATAGCCGGGCCTTCGCGCTGTCCGATTTCGACCACGACGGGCGTCAGGAGGTGTTTCTGAAGAGCCGGAATGCGCCGCAATTGCGGCTGCTGCGAAATGAGATGGAAGGTCTGCCGCCCGCGATTGCCGTCCGGCTTCGTGGACACAAAAGTAATCGCGATGCTGTCGGCGCGGCGATCACCGTGGAGGCCGGACCTGTTCGGCAGACCCGGATGTTACAGGCAGGGTCGGGTTTTCTTTCGCAGCACAGCAAGGAGGTTTTCTTTGGCCTGGGTAACGCGAAAGCTCCGATGAAGATATCGATCCGGTGGCCGAGCGGGCTCATACAGGAGATTAATGACGTGCCGCCGAACCATCGGATCCTGGTGGAGGAAGGGTTTGAATCACATCGCCTCGAAGCGTTCAGGCCGCATGTGCCCGCCGCCGGTGCCACACGCGAGGAAAGCGAACATTTGCCTGATACAGCAGAAACCTGGTTGCTGGCCCCTGTCGCCGCACCGAGTTTTCCCGCTTTATCGAATCTGCGCGGCAAACCGGTGTTACTGAGCTTCGTGGCGAAGCAAATGACCGGAGAGAACCCAGCCAGTGTCGAAACGCTCCGTGTGAATGCCGACGAGGATAAAGGCACGGCCGGCATTTATAACATCGTTCATAGCCACCTTTTTGACCGGCATCGAGACATGGCTCCGCCAACATCGTTCCTGATTGATGCAAATGGCGATATCGTGAAGGTCTATCGGGGATCGGTGGATTCGCGACGTGTGGAGCAAGACGTTCGGCACATTCCTCGAACTGCATCAGATCGACTCGCAAAGGGACTGCCGTTTCCAGGCATTTCGGAGACGTATCAGTTTGGCCGCAATTATCTTTCCTTCGGAACGGTATTCTTTCAGCGAGGATACTTCGATCAGGCGGCAGAGTCGTTTCGTCTCGCCCTCCGCGACGACCCATCCAGCGCGGAGGCATTATACGGAATAGGCAGCGTGTATCTGAAGCAGGACAAAACCAGCGCAGCACGCGATTGCTTTGAGCGCGCGGCGAAGCTGGCTCCTGGTTATCCGGAAACGCGCCCGAACTCTTTCAACAATCTCGGCCTGCTGGCGACCAGCGAAGGGCGCATCGATGAAGCAATTGTGTATTTTCAGGAAGCGCTGCGCGCCAGCCCCGATCATCTGGTCGCTCTCGAAAACCTCGGCAACGCGTACCGCCAGCAAAAACGATGGGACGAAGCGCGCACGACACTAGAGCGGGCGCTAGCGGTCGAGCCCCGCGATGCCGCGGTGAATTACAGCCTGGCGATGGTGTACGCGCAGACCGGCGACACCGATCACGCCTACCAATACCTGCATCAGGCGCTGCAGCTTCGGCCCGATTACCCGGAAGCGTTGAACAATCTGGGAGTGCTCTATCTGCGGACAAGCCGGCGCGACGAAGCGGTTGCGTCATTCGAACGATGCATCCGCGTGGCGCCCGGCTTTAGTCAGCCGTACCTGAACCTGGCTCGCGTGTACAGTGTCGAAGGCCACCCTGAGAAGGCTCGTGCGATCCTGCTCGATTTTTTAAAGCAGTATCCTGGTGACGTTCAGGCTGAGAAAGCGCTGGAGCAACTGCCATGACCAACGGCCACGCCCTGCCAGCGCTTGTCATCGCGTTTCTGCTCGCTCTCGCCTTCGCGCAAACACAGAACACCGTCATCCTAATGGGATCGGTGCGCGATTCAGACGGCCATCCCCTTGCCGCCTCCGTCTCATTGACTGACGCTCACGGGCAGACGTTGACCACGCACGCCGACGCGGAAGGGACGTATCAATTCAGGGCGCTTCGCGACGGCACTTACACGCTGCACGCGGAAATGGCCGGGTTCGCCACGGCGGCCTCTGGTCCGTTCGTTCTTGAGAACGGGACGAAGCGCTTTGATCTCACTCTGGCGGCAGCCCCCGCGGCGCAGTTTTATGACGAGCCCAATTTCGTAGTTGCGGGCATCACCGACACGAACGCGCGCGGAGGCCACGGCTCCGATACCGTTGTTCGTTCCACCGAGAGCCTGGCACGGGCCACCGCCTCGCTGAGTGAACAGCCGACTGCTGGCGGGAACGAAGGAGCGTTGCGCGAAGCCATTGCGCGCGAACCAACGAACGCGGGCCTGCACCACTCCCTCGGCGATCTCGAGGAGAAAAAAGGAAACGCACTCGACGCCGCTCGTGAGTATCAGCGCGCGGTAGAGTTGAACCCTACCGAGAACAATTTGTTCGACTGGGGAACCGAACTCCTCATCCATCGAGCAGCCGAGCAGGCCGTCGAAGTCTTCGCGAAAGGCAACCGGCTGTTCCCCCAATCCAGCCGAATGTTGCTCGGCCTGGGTGCCGCCCTCTACGCCCGAGGTTCCTACGAGGAGGCGTCCCGGCGACTCTTCGAAGCCACCGATCTCAACCCCGTCGATTACGGCCCCTATCTGTTCCTCGGCAGGGTTCTGCAAGGGCCCGAGGTCGCGCGGTTGGATGGCTTTGTGGAGAGGCTGAAGCGTTTCGCCAATCTCCAACCCGAAGATGCTCTGGCCAACTACTATTACGCGGTCGCGATCCGGAGGGGCTGGCGTGGTCCCCAGGACCGGCAAACGGCGGCGCAGGCGCAGTCCCTGTTAATGAAAGCGGTACGAGTCGATCCAAATCTGGCCGATGCCTGGTACGAGCTCGGTATCGTCTATTCGAATCTGTCCGATCTCCCCGATGCCATCGCCGCATATCAAAGAGCGATCGAGACGGGGACGCAACATCAGGAAGCGCACTATCGTCTCGGCCAGGCGTATCCTTTACGATCAACTGCGTAAAAGCGCGGCAGCGGACGAAGAACGGGAGCGGAGCCAGATTCAGAATTTCATTTTCACGTTGCGTCAGTGAGCAGCGGGCGTGGGCGCGCTTAGCAGACCGACGAACATATCGTAGAATCTCGCGGCATCAAGATCGAGTTGAATTTCCACGGGCGGACCCGCCAGCTTGGGCTTCTCCTGCTCGGTCCACGTAAGAGTGTTCCCGTAGCTTGCGCCACGGCTGGTGTCCACGCTCATGTAGCGGGTTTCCGTCTTCGTGATCAGCGAAGGATCGATCCACGCCGCCGCCGCCAGTTCGTCCCACATGTAATCGTTGCCCATGCCTGGCTGGAAGAAGCGTGCGATGTAATGCCCCAACGGCGTGCCACCGGCCTCGATACGATTGACCATTTCCCTGGTAAGACGAGTCTTGATCGAAATGTCCGTGGGCGTGCAGACAATCTTTTTCCACGGCGCGCGCAGGACGATTTCCGCAGCTTCCGGGTCAAACCAGAAATTGAATTCGTGGCGGGGATTATTGGCGAACTCGGGATCGCTGGTCTGAGGATT
>JBEKFB010000189.1:0-8618 GCA_050013535.1 Bryobacteraceae bacterium
GAGGCAGGACAACAAGCACGAAGCGCTCACGCGATTCGCCGAGGGAATTGCCGGTCACCTGGATGAGGAGCTGAACACGGTAGCGCGGCAGGCGGCACGGCTATTGGGTGCGCTGGAGCCGGGAGTTGCGCAGCGGCCCGCCGCCGAGACCATTGAAATCGCTGCCACCAGAGCGCTGGCGGTGACATCCGATCTGCGTGAGTTTTCACGCCCCCCCAGGATGGAACTGCAAACGGTGTGGGTGAATCAGATCCTTTCCGCGTTAGAGCCCGCCTGGAAGAACGTGATTCCCTCGCTCACGCTGCAGCTCGATGCGGACCCCCGGCCGGCGCACGCGAACTCGCGCGAACTGACTCGCGTGCTGGAGACCATTCTTCTTCATGCGCGAAAAAGCATGCAGCCCGGCGGGAGCGTCTGGATGGACACTTCACGCTTCCTGATGGGCGGGATGTCGGAATGGGTCCGAGCGCGTGTTTCGTACACCAGCACCCGCGAAACGGCGGATTCGGTGGAGCGCGCATTCGACCCTTCCTGGGAAGGCAAATGGGAAGGCCTGCCGCTCGCATACGGGCTCACCCGGCAGATGGGCGGCGTGCTGACCGCGCGGCAGGAAGGGAAACGCACGGTCGCATTTGAGGTGCTGCTCCCCTCGGTGGAGGCCGTGGCCACGAGCGTGGCGCCTGAATGGGAGGAGCGGCCGGTCATCCTGTTGATTGAGCCGGATTCCGCCATTAGCCGCCGCCTGCACTACTGGTTTGACCGTAGTGGATACAACATTCTGGAAGCATCCAGCTGCCAGGAAGCGGTGGCGGCGGCCGAACTCTACGAGGGGCATATTCCGCTGGTGATCGCCAACCCATCCGCGGACGACCCGGGGCGCGGGGGACTTGACGAAGCGCTGGGGCGAATCCGGCCGGCAACCTACCTGCGCCTCTTCGACGGGCAATGGCAGGAGCCCGGCAACGGCGCCGTGGAAATATGCGACCCGCTGAGCGGCGCGAGATTGCTGGAGTGGGTGAATTCGGTGCTCGGGACATCGCGAGCATACGTGTCATCGAAAGCGTGAAGGACGTGCGCGAGGACATGGCCGCCGAACCGATGGAACTTCTGTTGGCGGAGGATGATGCAGCGGCGTGGAACTGGCCTGCGCTCGCGGAACAAGCACAATTTCACCAGGCGCAGTCGGGACGAAAGCTGTGGGCGCGGGAGGAAGCGGAGCAACAGGAGCAACTGCAGTCGTGAGAGAACGGGAGGAAAACAATATTGCTCCGGCCGATGTCGCGCCGGTGCCGATCCGCGTTCTGATTCTGGAGGACTGCCCGGACGATGCCGCCCTGATTCTGCACGAGCTCGAACGGAGCGGCTTCGCCGCGGAATGGCGGCGAGCTGACACCACGGCGGGATACCTCGGAGAACTCGAGTCCCCGCCGGACATAATTCTGTCGGACTATCACATGCCGCAACTGGACGCGCCGGCGGCGCTCGAAATGCTGCAGCGACTTAATCTGGATATCCCGTTCATTGTGGTATCTGGCGCCATTGGAGAAGACACGGCGGTGGCGATGATGCGGCAGGGCGCAAGCGATTATCTGCTGAAGGACCGGCTTAAACGGCTGGGTTCCAGCGTGCGGCGCGCGCTCGCGAACAAGGCGCTGCGCGAGGAGACGCAGCATGTGGGAAGGGCACTGCACGCGAGCGACACGCGCTTCTATTCCTTCATGAACAACACTCCGGCACTGGCGATCATCAAGGACGATGCCGGGCGCATCCTGTATATCAACAGGGCATGCGAACAGGCGTGGCAGATGACGCTCTCTCAATGCGAGGGAAAGCTGGACGCGGAACTCTGGCCAAGAGATTACGCCGGACGCTTGCGCGCCAGCGACCTGGCCGTGCTGCTGGAGAACAAACCGTCGCGGATTCTGGAAGACCAATCCGCGCCGGACGGAAGCACGCGGCAGATGCTGTCGTTCCGGTTTCCCTTTACCGACGCCAGGGGCGAGGTTCTGCTGGGTGTGGTGTCCATCGATATCACCGAACAGGTGCGTACCGAGAAGGCTCTGGCGGACGCGGTGACAGCCAAGGCGGCGTTGCTCAAGGAAGTGCATCACCGCGTGAAGAACAACCTGCAGGTGGTGTCGAGCTTGCTCAGTATGCAGGCCGAGCGGCTGCCGGGCGACGCCTGGAATCGCGCGCTGAGCGAGACCCAGCGGCGCGTGGAAGCCATGGCCATGATCCATGAGCGGCTGCAAAGCCTGGACCACTCGGACCGTCTGGACTTCCGGGAGTACGTGGCAGCGCTGGCGCGCGAACTGTTTTATGCATACGGCGTCGACACCAGCCGCGTGTCGCTTCAGCTCGATCTGGGCGCTCTGGAACTGCCGCTTCATCAGGCGGTACCGTGCGGCCTGGTGCTGAACGAGCTACTGACGAATTCGGTGAAGCACGCGTTTCCCGAGGGGCGCAGCGGCAGGATTCTGGTGGCGCTCCATTGCGAGGATGGGGATCGCGTCACGCTGCTGGTGGCCGACGACGGAGCCGGCATGCCCGATGGATTCGACCTGAAGGAATCCCGGTCGCTGGGATTGAAAATCGTCGACATTCTGGCGCGGCAACTGGGAGGAACGCTGCATGTGGAGAAGGAGATAGGCACCAGCTTCGCACTGGTCTTTCGCAAGCCGGCCGAAGCGCAGACTACTGTGGCGTAGCATACACGGCGCGCTTGCCCGGCGTAGCTTACCAGGCGAATGTCGTGAGAGATTTTTCCGCCGGGCGGCACATTCACCGCGAGAAACCAACACACCTTCCTTGATGCGGCCGCCAGCCAGTTCCGCGGCGCGATGGTGAAAACTGCGATGAAAGGATCGTCATGAGTGAACCGCTGCATGTTCTGGAGGTTGAGGATTGCGAATCCGGCGCCGAACTGCTGAGTCGCCTACTCGGGGCTGCGGGCTACGAGGTCCATTCGGCTCGCGTGGAATGTGACCATGAGATGCAACGTGCGCTGGCCGAACGGGAGTGGGATGTAATCATCGCCGATTACCGGGTGTCCGGGTTTGGTGCGCCCGAGGCGCTGGATGTTTTGCGGGAGAGCGGCCGCGACATTCCATTCATTGTGGTGTCGGGCGCGGCCGGTGAGGACCTTGCTGTGGAGACGATGAGGCGTGGCGCGGACGATTATCTGCTCGAGAACGGCCTTACGCGTCTGGCCGCCGCCGTGAAGCGGGAGATTGGGAGTGCGAGGATACGGCGGCAGCAGCGCGAGCGCGAACGAGCCCTGGTCAGGGAGCTGCAGCGCTCGAACGCGGACCTGCAGGCATACGCCTGCACCGTTTCACACGACCTGCAGGAACCGCTGCGGGTGGTCTCATGCTATATCGATTTGATCGAGCGCCGGTCGCGGACGCAGCTAAATGAGGAATGCCGTGAACTCATGAGCGTTGTTAGCGCCAGCGCGCGACGCATGAGCGACCTGCTGAAGGGACTGCTGGAATTCAGCCGCGCCGGCCTGAGCGACCGGGCGATGTCGGAGATCGATTGCCGAGCCTTGCTCCAGGAGGTTGTAGAGTCGCTCGCAATCGAGATCCGGAGCACGGGCGCGCGAATCTCCATCGGCTCCATGCCGGTGGTGCCCGGATGGGAGGGCCCTCTCCAGCAGGTGTTTCTGAATCTGCTGGGCAATGCACTAAAGTACAAGAACCTTCACGCACCGCCGCAAATCGCGATCTCGGCGGAGAAGCGTGGCGACGAGTGGCAGTTCACGGTGGAAGACAACGGCATCGGGTTTGAGATGATACACGCCGAGCGAATCTTTGGCGCCTTCCAGCGGCTCGATCCGGGCGAGCGTCAGGGAACGGGCATCGGACTGGCCATCACCCGCCGGATCGTGGAACGGCATGGCGGACGGATCTGGGCGCAATCGTCGCCGGGCCGCGGAGCGAAGTTTCACCTCACCATCCCGAGTGCGCCGGCGGTGGCCGGTGAGGACAAACTTTTTTTCGAGCCGGCTCCGGCTGACCGGCCGGAGACGCCACAGGACCGGGAGGCCGTGCTGGTTTAGCGCGCCCGGTTCCTGGGCGGATATATCCGCCCTTCAGCGTGGCATGAGCGCCACGCGCTCCAGACCGGCGCCGCGCGCAAGATCAATCACGCGGGCCATCCGCTGGAATTCGAGGTTACCCTCCGCCCTCACGAATAGCACGCGCGGGGGACTGTTCCGATAGAGCGCAGCCAGCCGCGCGCGCAGATCGGCAAGAGCGATCCGTTCCCGATTCAGGCGCACCCCACCGTCTGCGCAGACAGTGACCACGATATCGCCGGAGGGTCGTGCACGCCGGCCCACAGGCGACGGCTGGGGCACCTTCGCGTTGAGGCCGGTAGGTGTCACCGGTGCTATCAGCATGAAGATGACGATCAGAACAAGCAGAACGTCAATCATCGGCGTGACGTTGATTTCGGGAGCCTTCCCGGTTGTTCCCATGCCCGTTGGACACTACTGCGCGCGCGAAAGTTCCCGAACCGGTGGGCGCATGATCAATTGCTCGGCCGGAGAAAACGCGCGCCGGCTGATGAGCCATGAGCCGATGGTGCAGGTCAGCCCCGCCGAGGCGAGAATGAGGGCCAGCACCACGAACTGATAAATGGACGCATAGACGGGAGAGTCGTGAGCCAGCAGCATGCCTGCCATCAGGCCGGGGATCCAGACAATGCCCAGCGAGCGAAGGTTGTCGAGGGGTGGAATCAGGCTGGCGCGAAGGGCGGCTTGCAGGTACGGCCGGACGGCGATCTCGGGCGAGGCTCCCAGCGCCAGGGCGGATTCGATCTCGCCGATGTGCGACTCGACTTCCGAGCGGAAACGGTCCAGCGCGAGACCGTTGGCGTTCATGGCATTGGCAATGATCATGCTCCCGACCGGAATGAGCGAGTTGACGGTAACAGCAATGACGCCCAGCGCCGCCATCAACGCAATTACCGCACCCGCACCTATGCCCACCGCGTACAGCGAGATTCGAAACGCTCCGGGATAGTGCCGCGCGCGGCGAGAAGACGTTGCTGCCGCGGCGGCGATCATGCCGGCCAGCACAAACGGGCTGATCCAAACCGGGCCGCGCAGCAGAATCACGAACACCAGTCCCACGGCGACGATTTGTCCGGCGCCGCGCAGCATGGAAACCACCGCCTCACCGGCGATGTGCACTCCCCGGGCGCGCGCAAACACGACCACGGCCAGGGCCAACAGGGCGGCCACGAGGGCCTGGACAATTCCCAGCATCAGGCGATCATGAATGAGCGCGTTGAGCATCGCGAATCCTATCGGGTGTGTCGATACCAATGACGAGGCCAGCCCGCAGGAAGAGCGCGCGGCTGGCTACGCGGACGGCCTGTTCGGGATCGTGCGTGACCATTACGCAGGCGAGACCGCGGTCGCGAACCGCGCCGGCAATCACGGACTCCACCTGGCGCGCGGCGGCTTCATCGAGCGACGAAGTGGGCTCATCCAGCAGCAATACCTCGGGACGGTTGGCCAGCGCACGGGCGAACGATACGCGCTGTGCTTCGCCGCCGGACAAGGTGGACACGTCGCGATGCTGGTAGCCGCTCAGGCCAACGCCGGCCAGCAGTTCGGAGAGCTGGTGGTCAGCCAGGGTTTCACCGTGCTGCGCAGGACCAAACCGGAGGTTGTCGGCCACGGCGCCAGGAAACAGGAAAGGGCGCTGCATGATCATGCCCACGCGCCGGCGCAGCTCGCGGGGCGGCAGAGAGCGGTAGCCGGTATCGTGCAGCCATACGGTCCCTGATGAAGGCTCGTCCAGGCGGTTGATGAGGCGGAGGAGCGATGTCTTTCCGGCTCCGCTCGGTCCGGTGACAGCGAGGATTTCGCCATGGAAAACCTCGAAAGAGACATCGTCGACAATGGTCCTGCCGCTGACAGTGCGAGTCAGGCAGTCTGCCCGCAGGACGACGCCGCTCATCGCGGCACCTCACACTTGCCGGGGGAAAACCGATAAACCAGACAGGTGACGTCTTCACAGATCAACTCTGGTTTGCTGGCGGGGCGGCGAATTCGGGCACCCATCGTCGATGATTCTATGTTCATACATGCCCTGCTGCAGCTCGCGCGAGAGCGGCGGGCACGGTTCGGCTTCGGCGAAACTTCCAGCGCGGAGTAGAAGGAGTATAGGGGATTAGAAAGAATAAAGGGAGCCGACGGACAACGCGGGTCGCCCGAGAGAATCCGGGCGCCCGGCTTCCTTTGCTACCTTTATTCCCCTTACTCTCTCTGCTCAGATCGCCGCGGGAAGCGGCAGACAAGCTTTGGCCAGCGTGCGCTCGAGCAGGGTGCACGCCTCAGTTTCGCTGAGGCCTCGCGAGATCGACAGTTCCGTGATCAGCATGTGCCGGGCCCGGTCGAGCATTTTCTTCTCGCGAAAAGAAAGCGGCTTGCGGGTCTGCTGGGTCACCAGGCTCTTGAACACTTCGGCGATCTCGGGAAGGCTGCCGTGGTTCATCTTCTCCGAGTTTTCCTTGAAGCGGTCTTTCCAGTCCGCGGTGCGGGCGCAGCCGCCCTCGGAAAGATAGCCCAGTACCCGGGCGATCTCGCCATTTCTGGTCACCTTGCGCAGACCCAGCTCCTCGACATGCGAAAACGGCACCATCACCGTCATGCTGCTGCAGTTCAGCCGCAGCAGATAGAAGCGTTCGGACCGTCCCTGAAACGCCCTGGAGCTGACATTCTCAATGGTTCCCACCCCGTGGTTCGGGTAGACGATTTTCTCGCCAGGTTGGAAGTTTATAGACGCAGACATACACCTGCCTGAAGTTGCAGCTTGAATCAAGTTACCCGGAAACTGAATCTTAAGGCCGCTTTAGTCTTTTGTCAATATCAACAAAGCACTTGCGCAGTTGGGTGGGCCGGTTTGCACTCCGAATGCCAACGCCCTACTGCGTCAAAACACCCAATTTCCACCAGAGACACGTGTATAAGCACCCACGTTCGTTGGTGCGGAGTTCGCAAGATCAATGGAATCTCAGTGACTTAGAAACTCCACGAGCACTTAGCGGCCCGCTGCCGGATAGCTCTTCGAATAGTTGTTCCGGGTGTTGGTTACGCTGAACGACCCATCTTCGGACGCGTTCAGCACGAGCGCCTTCCCCTGGCACACCTCGTCCACGTTGGCGATAAACGGATCCGGCGCGTTATGATCCGCGCCGCCTTCAATGGCAAAGTGGAGCTGCCAGATGTCTTCAAGGCCCGGCGAATTCCGCACCGTCTGCCAGGCTTCCGGACTACCTCCCTTACGGGCGCCGTTGTCCATGATGGCAACTCGCGGGTGCAGGGCATCCACAAGAGCGGGCGAATTCGACAGGTTCATGCCGTGATGGCTTATCAGAAAGACTCCCACGGTACCGAGCTTGTTCACGGGACAGGTGAGATCGAGTTCCTTGTTCCAGGTGAGGTCGCCCAGATCGGCAAACTTGAAGGCTCCATAGGCGAGCACGAAACCCGCCGAGCGGGCGTTCTCGGTATTATCGACATCGCGCTTCGCGGTACTGGCGCAGGCGGAATTCTCCTGGCCACTACCGGTGAGCGGCTCGGCAAGTACAGCGCCGTCGGCCGACACGATGGTGACGTCCACGCCTTTGAGCGGGATGCGATCGCCGGGCTTGACCACCTGATGCTGAGCTTTGGAGATTCGTTCGTAATCGGCGAAGTCTTCACGAACGACTTTGATGTCCTCTCGGTTTGGTCCGTGATCGAGCCATGTGCCAACGGGAATCCGGTCGGCCAGGTTTGGGGCGCCGCCGACATGATCGCGGTGGTAATGGGTGATCAGGACGTAATCGATCTTCTTGATATGGGCTTTCTTCGTGGCCTGGATAATGCGGTCGGCATCGCGGCCGTTGAAACCTCTCCAGCCTGTATCCACCAGAAGCGACTGGCCGGCGGGCGTCACAATCAGCGTGGCCTGGCCGCCCTCCACGTCCACGAAAAAGATGTCCAGAGTCTTTGCCGCGTGGGCGATGCCGGAAACCAGGACCGCCAGCAGCAGGAGAAGAGCGCGCCGCATCGCCTCGAATGTATCACAATGGTGCGATAATGCCGGAACAGCGCCAATCCCGTTCCCGTACATATGGTTGGGTAATCTAGAGCGATGCCATTCTGCACCAGTTGCGGCAACACCGTCCAGCCCACGGACGTGTATTGCGCCAAGTGTGGCGGAAGACAGCCTCGAACGCCACCCTCCGATCCGCTGTCCGGAATCAGCCCGCGGACGGCTTCGCTGCTCTGCTACATACCGGTGCTGGGATGGATCGCGGCGATCGTGGTGCTTGCGTCATCGCGCTTCCGGCGGGATGCCACCGTGCGCTTCAACGCGTTTCAGGGGCTGTATCTGTTCGTCGCCTGGCTGATTGTGGATCAGGCGGTGGGCTGGTTCTTTTCCATACCTTTTCCCGGGTCGCATTTCCACCACGCCCTGCCCGACCTGCTCAAGCTGGTCATCTTCGGCGCATGGATTTTCATGATCGTGAAGGTAGCGCACAACGAGCACTACAAGCTGCCTATTGTCGGCGATCTGGCGGAGAAGTCTCTTTCGGAGCAACGTTAGGGAACAGGC
>JBEKFB010000190.1:0-10373 GCA_050013535.1 Bryobacteraceae bacterium
GGGAACGGAATCCGCACACGTTCGGCGACGATGTTCGCCAGATGCTGGAACGACGCCTGACATTCGAGGAGGCGATCCGGATGGACGAGTTCTCGCTGGTCTCCAAACAGCGCCTGGAGATCGTTCGTCGTGAACTCTTTGAGCAGCTCGACAAGCTGGCGATGGATTGAACTATGAACTCACGCAATAGCCGAATCGATGTTCAACGTCTGATTGTCGAGGTCGCGGCCCGGCACAACATTCTGCTGAAGCCGGACGATGCCGCCTTCGCTCTGGTGACGATGAACGAACTGGTCCTCGAAGAGCTGGTTGAGAGAGTCGAAACACGCATCGGAGCGAGTCTGGCCGCGTTCGAGGCATCGACGAAAGATGCCGAGCGGCGCGCCGTGAGAGCGATCGCCATCGAAGTAGACCGATCGGGAGACCGCATTCGCCACCAGATCGAGAGTGACATCTGTGACGCCGGGGTGAAGGCCGAGAATTCGCCTGCGCGCTCGGGTTTTGAATGGTTCCGCGGAGATCAGCACGAGGCCGCCATCCGTCCTGTTCCCATGGAAGGCAGGCTGCCTTCGCTGTTGCCTTGAGACGGCCATGAGCGCGTTATCCGACCTCGGCCTGCTGACCCTCGCCGACGTGGCTTCACTACTGCACTGCTCCAAGGCCCACGTCTGCAAAGCTGTTGCCAGACAGGTCCGCGGCTGTCCTCCAATACCGGCCGTCTCTCTGGGGCGCCGAAAGCTGGTGCGTCGGGACACGCTTCTCTCGTGGATTGAGGCGAACGAGCGCACGTCGCACGGTGCTACGATACCTGCATCGCCAGTACGGGGTGCCGGGAAACGCGCATAGGAGGAGTCAATGCGCGCACGGTACCAGACGGGAGGTATCAAGAAGCAACGCGGTCGCTGGATTGGCATGTGGTGGGCCGATGGCGGGCGCAAGAGTCGGGTTCTTGGCCTGGTCAAGGAGATGTCGAAAACCCAGGCCGGGGCAGCCGTGAATCGAATCGTGACCGAGCAGAGGGCAAAGCGCCAGGCAAACAGATGCTGGCTCTTCGGCGAGTTCGTGGAGGAAGTCTACGTTCCGTACTACAGCCGGAAGTGGAAGAAGTCCACGCGCGAAAGCGCCGTGAACAGGATCCATGTCCATCTCGTAACCAGTTTCAAGGATCGTGAGCTTTCGGGTATACGGCGCGACGAGCTTCAGGATCTTCCGGACGACAGGGCTAAGCGGGGGCTTTCCTTTTCGGTTGTCGATCACCTCCGATGGGACCTTCGCCAGATTTTTGAAATGGCCGTTGGCGAAGGCCACGTTCAACGCAATTCGGCCCTGCTGTTGTTCACGCCAAGGGAAGCCGCTCGGCACGAGCGGCGAGTCATGAATCTTGAGGAGTTAAGACGATGTCTTGAGGTTTTGGATTTGCGAGAGAGATTGATCGTGAAGCTCGCGATCATCGCCGGCATGAGGCCCGGCGAGATATTCGGGTTGACGTGGGGCCGACTCTCAGGAACATACGCCGAGATCGTGCAGCGAGTCTACCGTGGAGACATCGACACGCCGAAGACGAACCAGTCGGTTCGTAAGACTGCGCTTTCGGGTGGTCTGGCAGAGGTCGAAGCTTGGCGTCAGCTCGCGGTCGATACGAGGCCCGAGGTGTGGGTGTTCCCTTCGGAGCGGATGACCCCGCTCTCAAAGGACAACTGTTGGAGGCGGCACATTCAACCCCGCTTGGCAAGCGTAGGACTTGAATGGGCGAATTTTCTGGTGATGAGGCGGACGCACGCAAGCGTGATGAAAGAACTCGGCGTCGATCCCAAGTTAGTCGCTGACCAGCTTGGTCACAGCCTCGATGTCAGCCAGAATGTCTACACCAGGGTTTCTGTGGAGCACCGGAAAGGCGCCGTCGATCAGTTGGAAGCGGCTTTAGTGATGTAAACGGAGCACAAACGGAGCACAGGGTGAAACGGGTTTATGCAAGTTGTTGATTTTCTTGGAGCGGGAGACCGGATTCGAACCGGCGACGTCCAGCTTGGGAAGCTGGCATTCTACCACTGAATTACTCCCGCTTTCCCTGCCTGCAAGTATAGTTGGCCGAGGCCCTCGTGTCCACATCCGGTCGAACCGGTCATGATCCCTTTTCCCCGCTGACTCGCCGCCGAATCAATCGTTTACGCTATGTAGCGAACATGTTTCATACCACCGCGACAACGGTTTGGAACTGGACAGGAATGCGCGGACGGCACACGATTGCCTGTACAGCGCTCCAGGGGACTACGGCCGGTGGTCCGGCGGCTCAGGTGATTCCGCCACGGATGGTTAGCGCCGAGTGGCCAAGCGGCGTGCCGGCAGAGCAGGGCGCTCCTAACAGAAAATGATCGAACGAGAGGATCTTTGATGCAACGAAAGAGTTATTCGACAATCTGGATTCTTGCGCTGTTTCTGCTTGCGGCCCTCGTCCTGGCGATTCCGCTGGGCGCGCAGGATGTCACCGCGTCCATCACCGGCAACGTCACCGACGCCAGCGGTGCCGCAATTGTGGGCGCCACCGTAGTGGCCAGAGACCTGGATCGCGGGACCGCGTATTCCACCGCCACCGACGCCGCAGGCTTCTACAACCTGGCGCGCCTGCCTGGGAGCCGCTATGAGGTGAAAGTGACCAACGCCGGGTTCGAGGCCTCGGTTCAGCCGAGCGTCGAACTCGTAATCAATCAGGTGGCCAAGCTCGATTTCCAGTTGAAGGTAGGCAACGTTAATCAGACGGTCGAGGTAACGAGCGCGGCGCCCATCCTGCAGACGGAGACCACCACGCTCGGCACGGTTTTGCAATCCGACGCGATCACCAGTCTGCCCTTGGAAACCCGCAACTACAACCAACTGACCCTGCTGATACCCGGCGCAGTCACCACCAGCCCGGGCGCGTTCAACGGCCCCCAGTCAACGTTTAACTCCGGCCGGCCGTACATAAACGGCAACCGTGAACAGGCGAATTACTACCTGCTCGACGGCATGGAGAACGTGGAGTTCGTCGACAACAACGTCGCTTATGCGCCGAACGTGGATGCGATTGAGGAATTCAACGTCGTCACTAACAATCCATCGGCGGACTATGGGCAGTTCCTGGGAGGCGTCATCAGCGTGATTACGAAATCCGGAACCAACTCCTACCATGGGGATGCTTTCGAATTCCTGCGCAACGACGCCATGAACGCCAACGAGTGGCAACGCAACCTCGAAGGCCTCAGCAGCCCGCAACCACTACGTTGGAACGAGTTTGGCGGAACCTTCGGCGGCCCTATCAAGAAAAATAAGCTCTTCTTTTTCGTCGACTACCAGGGATCGCGTTTCGATCATCCGCCCACAGTAGTCGCGATGAATACTTTCACCGGCGCCGAAAAGAATCTGGATTTCACGGACATGTTCACAGCTTTGGGCACTGTGCCGCACTACCCGGGAACCAACGTCAATATGCCCACCAATCTCAACGACGCGGCGAAATGCGGCGCCAACGAGACGATGGGCGTGAACCCCTGCATTACAATAAGCCCGACAGCTCTTAAGGTTCTTGCGGCGCTCCCGACGTCCACCGGCAGCGGAGTGGTTAACAACGCTGTCAACTCCGAGAGCGATTTCACCAATGGCGATCAGGGCGACGCCAAGCTCGACTGGGTCCCTACCGACAACGATCACCTGTCCGTGCGCTACTCGCAGCAGAACGTCGTGCAGCAGTTCGTGAACAGCCAGCAGGTCTTATACAGCACCGACGGCAACGAAAATCTGCCGCTTTGGAGTGGTGTCATCAACTACACCAAGACGCTGAGCCCCACTCTCCTTAATGAATTCCGCGTTGGCGTGAACTACTTCCCCGCCGAAGGGAATCTGCAGCCCGCGACGTCGTCGAACCTTGGCGCCCTTGTGCCTGGCGAGCCCACGAACTACCTTCCGGGCTTCTTCTTCTCGGGTGCGCCGCTCGGCGGCGGGCAGAACGGTCCGTTCGCTTTCGGAACGGTGGACGCGCCGGAGATCTTTCACCAGACCGCAATACAGGCTGAAGATACGGCGATCCTCACCCGCGGCGCGCACAACATGAAATTCGGGTTCCAGTTCATCCGCTACCGGAACGATTACATTCCGTCGGTTGTTGCCGACGGCGCCGCGGGACAAATCGGTTTCAACGGGACATACACCGGGAATGCCGAAACCGACTTTATCCTCGGCTTGCCCTCCTACATGGGTTATGGCACCGGTTACGGCAGCACAGTGGGACAGCGCAACAGCGCTATCGGAGCCTATTTCCAGGACGACTGGAAACTGAGTCCGAAGTTGACTCTGAACCTCGGCTTGCGCTGGCAACTCTTCACGCCGATTTACGAAGTTGGCAATCGCGAGACGAACGTTGAGGAATATACGGGGAAGATCGAACTCGCGGGCGTGGGCGGCGTCAGCAGCGCCATGTACAACCAGTACAATGGCATCGCCAACTTCCTGCCGCGCGTGGGTCTGGCCTGGAACCCCATCAAAGACACGGTGCTTCGCGCCGCCTTCAGCCGTTCCAGCTTCCAGGAAGGGACCGGCGAGTATAACCGGCTGGCCACCAACGCTCCGTGGAACGAGGATCTCTCCGGCCAATGGTCCGGCGCAAACGGCATCCCCTCGAACCAGGTCACACTTGACCAGGGTTTCGCAGCGCTCGGCTCCAACGGCGCGGGCTGCACGGTGGAGAACGTGACCTCCGCCCCGGCGGCCTGTTTCGCGGGCACCCGGATTCACATGACAGATCCGGATTACAGGCCCGCCGTTTCCAATCAGTGGAATTTTTCTATTCAGCGGCAGTTCGGTAGCGCAACAACAGTGCAGGCCGCCTACGTCGGCCAACATTCCGACCACCTGGCGACCATCATCGACGCCGGGCAGGGTTATCTCGCGTCGCCTGGCGTAGTGCTGCCAAGTCCGTATCTCGCCGGGAATCCGGCCCTGGTTGCGGACGGTCTGGGTCAGGTGAGACTCAACGCCACCGTGGGCATTCAGAATTACAATGCCCTCCAGATTGCGTTTCAGCAACGGCTCAGCCGCGGACTGTCCTTCCAGGCGAACTACACCTGGTCCAAGTGCCTGACGGATAATTTCGGTTACTACGGACGGTATGGAGACGCCGCCAATAGTCAGGCCAGCGCTGACGTCGCCTTCCAGCAGAACGCCTATGATATCCTCGCCGACTATGGCTACTGCGACCACGACGTGACCAACGTATTCAACGGTTACCTCGCTTACCAGTTGCCTTTCGGCAAGGGCCGCCAATATGGCAGCAATGTCAGCCCGGTTCTGGATGCGGTGCTTGGCGGTTGGAACGTGAACACCGTCTTCACGGTGCACGGCGGCTTCCCGATTTCCATGCTCGACTGGGCCGGCGACCCGGGCACTGGGTCCTTCCAACCCCGACCAAACTGCAACGGGCCGTCGATAGCGACTCCGTACCAGGAGAACCCGGCATCTCTTGGTGGCGGCTACGTTTGGTTCGGTACTGCCAATATGTCCAATCCGCCGGCTGGTTACTTCGGCAATTGCGGCGTAAGCACGGAACGAGGCCCCGGATTGGCGCAGGTCGATATAGGAGTCGATAAGAACTTCACGATTAGGGAAAACCAGTACGTGCAGTTCCGGGCTGAAGCCATTAACGCCTTCAACACACCGGTCTTGGATGTGGTCGGGTATTCCATCGACGTTTACGGCGGCTCCGGAGCTGGGGTCGTCAACACGTCGCAGGGCGCTCGCAACCTCCAAGTCGCTTTGAAGTACGTGTTCTAATTACTCCTCGGGCGCGGCTCGGTATCTTAGTCGTATCGGGCCGCGCATTTGTGGAAGCGGCGAATCCCTGCGAGGGCATCACAGCTATGTCGCTCATGTTGGAGGAAATCCGGCAGCAGCCGGCCGCGCTGGAACACGCGCTCAACACCGAAGTGCAGCGCTTTCGCGATCTGCAGGCGCACTTCGAGCACCACCGGCCGCGATTCATCGTGCTGGCGGCGCGAGGTACCTCCGATAACGCGGCGCAGTTCGGCCGTTATCTGATCGAGATCACCACGGCGATTCCGGTCTCCCTGGCGGCGCCGTCGGTATTCACGTTGTACGGCGGACAGCTCGATTTTCGCGAAGTGCTCTTTGTGGGGATTTCGCAGTCGGGCGAATCGACAGACGTTAATCTTGCGGTGGAAGAGGCCCGGCGTTGCGGCGCCACCACCATGGGCATCACCAACGTGATTGGCAGCCCGCTCTCGCAAATGGCCGATCACGTGATTCTTTTGCATGCCGGCGATGAGAGCAGCGTCGCCGCCACCAAGACATGGACATCGCAACTGCTCATGATGTATTTGCTGGCGTGGAGCCTGGGCGCACCCATTTCGCTCGACGATATCGCGCGCATTCCCAACTGGGCACAAGCGGCGCTCGATTGTGAACAGGACATCGCCGAACGCGCGCGAGCTTACACATTCGCCGAAAAGGCCATCGTCGTCGGCCGCGGGTTCAATTACTGCAACGCGCTCGAGTTCGCGCTTAAGCTGATGGAGGCCTGCTATATCGTCACCGGCAGTTTCTCGTCGGCCGATTTTCTGCATGGACCGGTGGCGATTACTCAGCGCGGGATTCCGGCATTTGCGTTCGCCCCGCCGGGCCCGACGTGGCCGGGCCTGCAGGCGGTGGTGGAGAAGCTTCGCGGGGCGCAGGCTCGACCGCTGCTGATTACCGACGAACGGAATCGCGACGCCGCGGGCCAGGGCGATAACGTGATTCTTCTGCCCGATCCGATGTTCGGCGGCAGCCGCCTTCCCGCCGACGTATTCACGCCGATTCCTTATGCTCTGCCCGCGCAGTTGCTGGCCGCGCACCTGGCCGATATCAAGGGTCTCAATCCGGATCATCCGCGTATGCTGTCGAAGGTGACGCAGACGCTGTGACCGATGCTCGACACCCCGGACACCCGGCGCCAGCCGCGTTGGCGCCGTCGCGGCTGGCACTGCGTGCTCCTGCCATTGGTACCATCGCTCGCAGGCGAAACCAATGCAACTGACATTCACGGACTGGGCCGTCGTCGCGCTGTATTTCCTGTTCAACATCGCGATCGGGCTTTACTACCGCGCTCGCGCGGGCAAAAACATTTCCGAGTTTTTTCTCTCCGGCAGAAACGTGCCCTGGTGGCTGGCAGGCACATCGATGGTGGCCACCACGTTTGGCGCGGACACGCCGCTGGCGGTCACCGGACTTGTGGCGTTAGGCGGCATCGCCGGTAACTGGCTGTGGTGGAACATGGTGGCCTCCGGCATGATGACCGTGTTCTTCTACGCCCGCTTGTGGCGGCGCTCCGGCGTTATGACCGATATCGAATTCGCCGAGATCCGCTACAGCGGCAAAGCGGCGGCGTTCCTGCGCGGGTTTCGCGCGTTGTACCTCGGCATTCCCATTAACTGCATCATCCTCGGCTGGGTGAATCTCGCCATGGTGAAAATCCTGATGCTGGTATTGGGGATCGGTAAGCCACAGGCGCTGCTGCTGGTGATCGGGATCATCGTGCTCACGTCATTCATCTCTACGCTCTCCGGCCTGTGGGGTGTCCTCGTCACTGACCTGTTCCAGTTCGTCGTGAAGATGGGCATGATCATCGTGCTGGCGGTCTTCGCGGTGGGGGCCGTCGGTGGAATGGGCGCGCTAAAGGTGAAGCTTGCAGCGGTGGATCACGCGCGAGCGCTGGCTGGCGGACATGGCTCGGTACTTTCCTTCATCCCCGATACCGATTCCACGTGGATGCCGCTCATCACGTTTCTCGTTTACATCGGCATGAGCTGGTGGGCCACGTGGTATCCGGGCGCGGAACCGGGCGGTGGCGGGTATGTCGCGCAGCGCATGTTCGCCGCGAAAGACGAACGGAACTCCCTGCTCTCCACGCTGTGGTTCAACATCGCCCATTACGGATTGCGCCCGTGGCCGTGGATTTTGGTGGGACTGGTTTCGCTGGTGATGTTTCCCGGCCTGAAGGACGCCGAAAGCGGTTATGTGCTGGTCATGATTCGGTGCCTGCCGGCATCGCTGCGCGGCCTCATGGTGGCGGCGTTCATGGCGGCGTTCATGTCCACTATCGCGACACAGTTGAACTGGGGCGCCAGTTATCTGGTGAACGATTTCTATAAGCGCTTCCTCCGCCCGCACGCCTCGGACCGGCATTACGTGAACATCTCGCAGGTTGCCACCATCCTGCTGACCATCGTCTCGGCCGGCGTCACTTTCTATCTGGATTCCATCGCGGGTATGTGGAAGCTGCTTCTCGCCACGGGAGCGGGAACGGGACTCGTTCTGTTGCTGCGCTGGTACTGGTGGCGCATCAACGCGTGGAGCGAAATCTCGTCGATGATCGCGGCCCTCGTGGTCTCCATTTCTCTGCAAACCATCTGGCATCTCGATAACGGCCAGCCACGCGAATTCGCCTGGCTCATGATTATTACGGTCAGCGTCACCACGGTGGTCTGGGTGGTCGTGACTCTGCTCACCGGACCGGAGCCAAAGGAAACTCTGATCGCGTTTTATCGCCGCACTCGGCCGTCGCTGGCGGGATGGCGGCCCATCGCAAAACTGGCGCCTGACGTACGGCCCTCTCAGGATGGCTGGCGCAATCTGGCGGACTGGGTGGCGGGCCTTGTCCTTATATATGGATTCCTGTTTGGCGTGGGCAAGCTGGTGCTGATGGATTACGCATCGGGCACGGCCTTACTGGCCCTCGGCCTTGCCGGAGGTTCGTTCATCTATTTCGATTTGTCGCGGCGCGGATGGAGCAGCGTTGCGCGTGCGTGAGAGCGGTGGCCATCCCCTGACCATCGCTCTCGAGCGCGGGAGTGGAACTTCCGTGTTCGAGACGGAAATCCTGCCTCATACGGGCGAGTGCATCGCCCTCAATCATCACTACGTGGAGCGTGCGCTCAAGTTTCTGCTGTGGCAAAAGGGGGGGCACAGGATCACTGTTGCCGGGAACCCGTGTATTGCCGAATACCTTCGCAGTGTGTATTCGACCGGTGGCGCACGCGCGTTTGACGTTCAGTTCATGGGTGAGCGTGTGTACAAGGAGCCGTTCATCATAGAATCCTGCGCGATTCCGGATGCACCCGCGCCGTCGGAGAAAACCGCCGTGCTTGGCCGGCATCTCGACGGTTGCCGTATCGGTTTCGATCTCGGCGGAAGCGACCGCAAATGCGCGGCCATGATCGACGGCAAGGTGGTATTCAGCGAAGAAGTGGTCTGGGATCCTTACTATCAGAGCGACCCTCAATATCATTTCAACGGCATTGACGATTCGCTTCGCCGTGCCGCCGCTCATCTGCCTCGTGTGGATGCTATCGGAGGGAGCGCTGCCGGCGTATATATCGATAATGAGCCGCGCGTTGCCTCCATCTTTCGCGGTCTCTCGGATGCGCAGTTCGAATCTGAAGCACGGCCGATGTTTCATCGCTTGCGGGAGCGCTGGAACAATGTGCCGTTCCTGGTGGTGAACGACGGCGAAGTGGCCGCGCTGGGAGCTTCGATGGCGCTCCAGGATAATGCTGTGCTCGGCATCTCCATGGGGACGAGCCAGGCCGCCGGCTACGTGACACCCGACGGCTTCATCACCGATTGGCTGAACGAGTTCGCCTTCGCGCCAATTGATTATCGCGAAGACCCCGCTCGGGACGAATGGTCTGGCGACGCCGGCGTTGGTGCGCAGTATCTGTCTCAGCAGGCAGTGGCGCGGTTAATGCCCGTGGCTGGAATAGAATCGCCCAACGATATGCCTTTCGCTGAACGCCTCCTGCGCGTCCAGGAACTGATGGCAGCCGGTGACGAGCGCGCGCGGCGAGTTTTCGAAACCCTCGGCGCGTACTTCGGGTATGGCGTCGCACATTATGCGGATTTCTGTCAGTTGCGGCACGTGTCCGTGATGGGACGGGTAACCTCGGGAGCTGGCGGAGATGTGATTCTCGCCGAAGCCCGTCGCGTTCTGGAAACTGAATTTCCAGAGCGCACGCACATCCGCCTGCATCTTCCGGGCGAGCAGGAGAAACGTCATGGTCAGGCCGCCGCGGCTGCCACGCTGCCCGCATTGGAGCAAAAGTAATGGAACTCCACAATCGGAATTCAGACATCTTCGTCCCCGATGGCGCGGCCTTGGATGTCGCGCTTCAGCGCACCACGCACCTGAGCGTGGCCGCTCACCAGGACGACATCGAGATCATGGCCTATCACGGTATCTCCGAATGCTTCGGTCGGTCTGACTGTTGGTTCACGGGCGTGGTGGTTACCAACGGTGCGGGCAGTCCGCGTAACGGCATTTACTCCGGATACAGCGACGAGGAAATGCAGAA
>JBEKFB010000191.1:0-8565 GCA_050013535.1 Bryobacteraceae bacterium
CCATTTCGCCCGACGAGATTATCAGCCTGTTCGGCACATTCGATCCGTCATCGGCAGCGGTGCAGATTGACGGGCTGCCGGCGACGCTCTTCTACGCGGGACCGGCACAGCTCAATGTCCTGGTGCCGCACACGATGAGCGTCGGCGCTCCGGTCGCCATCGATGTTCAGAGCAACGCCGGCGATCAGAGCATTACCGTCAACACGGCGAGTGCCGCGCCCGCGCTGTTTACCGTAGCCGGTGGCGTCGGCCAGGCGTCCGCGCTCAATCAGGACAACAGCATCAACTCTTCCTTGCAGCCCTGTGCGCGGGGCGATGTCATCATTCTTTACGGGACCGGCTTCGGACCGGGGACAGTCGGCGTCACTATCGGCGGCGAAGCGGCCACTGTGCAATCGGCGGGTCTGGCGCCGGGTTATCCGGGGCTGATGTTGGTGAGCGCTGTTGTTCCCGCCGACCTCGCCGCCACCGGCAATGTTTCCGTGGTGGTCACTATTGGCGGCACTTCGTCTCCAAACGGCGTGACCGTCGCGGTGCAATCGAGCATCGCCGTGCAATAGCGGGGACGGGCTCCCCTACAACGCGCGCGGCTCGCGCTTCATCAATGCCTCGAACTCCGGATTGCCGTTCAGGACCGCAAATTCGGCTTCCTGCCGGAACTTCCGGGAATCTTTGAAGCCTTCTTCGAGCGATTTCCGAATGTTCTGCAGCGCCAGCTCGGTCATGCCTTTTTTCGCGTAGACTCTCGCCATGTAGTAATGGAACGTGGCTTTGTCCTCCACGTTCTGCTCCTGCAGCAGAATGCCGTTGGACGAGTTGGAGAGGAACACGTTTGAATCGAGATCCAGCGCCTTCTGATACGCCGCCATCGCGTCCTTGAAACGGTGCGTCGAGAAGTAGGCGCTTCCCAGATTGCTGTACACGGTCGCGGACGTTGGGGCAAGCCGCAGCGCCGTCTTGTACAGATGTATCGCACGACGATAGCTCTTCTGGCTGTAATAGACCGTGCCGAGGTTATTGAACGCTTCGGAGTAGTGCGGGTCCAGCTTTGTGGCGCGGCGATACTCGGCCATAGCCCTCGGTAAGTCGAGAAGCTCGTGATACGCGATGCCGGTCTTGTTCACGACGACGACCGAGGCCTGATCGCATCGCTGGTATTGCTCGAGCGCTTCCCTGTATTTCTTCCGCGCCATGAAGATGTCGGCAAGCTCCTCAGGGGGGAGTTGCCGCCGCGATGGCAGCGTGGCCATAGCAACCTGATCGGCTGGCCTGAACCCGTCGGGAGCCAGTCTTGCGGCATCGGGAGGGCTTTGCAAGAGAATACCAGCAGTTGCGCCGAAGAGGATTACCGGGACAATCACGCATAAATGGTACGCAGGATGAGGCTGGCCAGCAATAGCCATTCGCCGCGATTCTGGTATGACCACTTCGGGAAGGCGTCGACCGAATCCTCGCGTCCGGCGCGGCGCTAGAATACATACAGCCCTCCCCCGTACGGAATCATGTCTGACAAGCCATTCGTCCATCTGCATTGCCACACCGACTATTCCCTGCTGGACGGCGCCTGCGAAATCACCCAGCTCATGGATCTGGTCGCCGAGCAGAAAACGCCCGCGGTGGCCATGACCGATCACGGGAATCTTTTCGGCGCTGTCGAGTTCTACAATAAGGCGCGCGAGAAGGGTGTTCACCCGGTGATCGGCTGCGAGGTTTACGTTTCGCAACAGGGCCGGCATAGCCGTAGTGAATCGGACCGCTACAATCACCTGATCCTGCTCTGCGAGAACCAGGAAGGTTACCGTAACCTGATCAACCTGGTCTCTACCGGATTTCTGGAAGGCTTCTATTACAAACCGCGCATCGATAAGGACCTGCTTTCGCAGCATGCCAAAGGGTTGATCTGTCTCTCCGCGTGCCTGCGCGGCGATGTCAACGAAACCCTTGCTGCCGACCGCTACGAGGACGCTCGCCGTCTCGCGCATGAATACCAGGATCTGTTCGGCCGCGGCAACTTCTTTCTGGAGATCCAGGATCACGGGCTCGATAAGGACAAAGTCGTAATTCCTGGACTGCGCCGCCTATCGGCCGACACGGGAATTCCGCTCATCGCTACCAACGACGCGCACTACATGCGCCGCAAAGACGCCCGCCCGCACGAAATCTTGCTCTGCGTCCAGACCGGCAAGACCATGAAGGACCCGCAGCGCATGCGGTTCGACGTCCCTGAGTTCTATCTGAAGAGCCGCGCCGAGATGGAGACGCTCTTCGGCGACATGGATGACGCGCTGGACCGCACCTGGGACATCGCGCAGCGCTGCCAGGTGAAGCTGGAAGAGGTCAAGGAGCCCTTCCCCAAGTTCGATGTTCCCGAGGGCCATTCCACCGACACCTGGTTCGAGTACGTCGCGCGGCAGGGGTTCGAGAAACGCCGAGGGCGGCTGGAATCAATGCGCGCGGCGGGCGCGCTGAAGTGCGATCTGGCCGAATATGCGGAGCGGCTCGATCGCGAAATCCGCATGATCCAGCAGATGAAGTTTTCCGGCTATTTCCTCATCGTCTGGGACTTCATCCGCTTCGCCAAATCGAGCGGCATTCCGGTGGGGCCGGGCCGTGGTTCGGCGGCTGGCAGCCTGGTGAGCTATTCGATGGAAATCACCGATATCGATCCTCTGCAATATGGCCTGCTGTTCGAGCGCTTCCTCAACCCGGAGCGCATCAGCATGCCGGATATCGACATTGACTTCCACACACGCCGGCGCGGCGAGGTGATCCAGTACGTCACCGAGAAATACGGGCGCGAACAGGTGGCCCAGATCATCACCTTCGGCACGCTGGGCGCGCGCCAGGCCATCAAGGATGTGGGGCGCGTGCTGGACATGAGCTTCGGTGAGGTGGACCGCATCACCAAGCTGGTGCCTCTGCAGCTCAATATCAAACTGAAGGACGCCATCAGGCAGGAACCCGGCTTCGCGGAAGCAGCGAAAAAGGATGCCCGCGTCGAAGAAGTACTGGATGTTGCGCAGACGCTGGAAGGGATGGCCCGCAACTGTTCCGTGCACGCTGCGGGCGTGGTGATCTCGCCGCAACCGCTGAAGGAACTCGTTCCTCTTTACAAGACGAACAAGGACGAAGTTGTCACCCAGTACGACATGGTGGGTCTCGAGAAGCTCGGCCTTCTCAAGATGGATTTTCTCGGCCTCACGACGCTGGATATCGTTCAGGACGCTCTCGCGCTCATTCAAAAACATCGCGGCGTGACCATTTCCATCGAGGACCTGCCGCTGGACGATTCCTCCACCTACGCGATCTTTGGAAAAGGCCTGACCAGCGGCGTGTTCCAGTTCGAATCGCGTGGCATGCGCGACATTCTGCGCAAATATCAGCCATCGCGTCTGGAAGACCTGTGCGCGCTGAACGCGCTCTACCGGCCGGGCCCCATTCAGGGCGGCATGGTGGACGACTTCATTGAGCGCAAGCACGGCCGCCGCCAGGTAACTTACGATTTCCCGCAGTTAAAGGAGATCCTCGAAGAAACCTACGGCGTCATCGTCTACCAGGAACAGGTGATGCAGATCGCCAACCGGCTTGCGGGTTATTCGCTGGGCGAAGCGGACATGCTGCGGCGCGCCATGGGCAAGAAGAAGGCCTCGGAGATGGCGCTGCACCGCGACCGTTTTGTGCGTGGCGCGAAGGAGCGCGGCTTTCACGAGAAGAAGGCCGGCCACATCTTCGATCTCATGGAGCAGTTCGCCGGCTATGGCTTCAACAAGTCGCACTCGGCCGCCTATGCATTGGTCGCCTTCGCCACGGCTTACCTGAAAGCGCACTACCCGGTGGAGTTCATGTCCGCGCTGCTGACCTCGGAAACGGGGAACACGGCGAAGGTGGTGAAGTACATCAACGAGTGCCGCGAAATGGGCATCGCGGTCTTGCCGCCGGATATCAATTCGAGCGACAGCAATTTCACGCCGGTAACCAGCGAAGGCGATAAGAAGGCGATTCGCTTCGGCCTGTCGGCGATCAAGAACGTCGGCGGCACGGCGGTGGAATCCATCATCAAGGCGCGCACCGAAGGCGGCCCATTCCGCACCATCTTCGATTTCGGCGAGCGCGTGGATCTCACCTCCGTCAACCGGCGCATCATCGAAAGCCTGATCAAAGCGGGCGCGTGCGATTCACTGGAAGGCAACCGCGCGCAGTTGTGGGTGACGATCGACTCGGCAATGGAAACCGGCCAGCGCGCCATGCGCGATCGCGAGAGCGGTCAGGCTGGGCTGTTTGGAATGGTCCTGGATGAGCCGTCCCAGCGAGCCGAGCCGCTGCCGCAATTGCCGGATTGGACCGCGGAGGCCAAACTCGCCGGCGAGAAGGAAGTGCTCGGCATCTACGTGAGCGGTCATCCCCTCGATGCATTCGCGGGAAAAATCGCCGAACTGAGCGACCACAGTACCGATGATCTGGAAGGTCTGGTCAAAGGGACGGAGGTCAAACTATGTGGTGTTCTCACCAACATTCAGCGCAAGCGCAATAGGGAGCAGAAGCTGTGGGCCGCGATGCTGTTGGAGGACCGCGCGGGCAGCATCGAAGCCATGGTCTTCACCACTCAGTATGAGAATCTTCTTTCGAACCTGATCGAGGATAAGCCCGTATTCGTGCGCGCGGCGGTATTGCCGGAGGACAACGGACCTCCCAAGTTATCGATTCAAAGCATCACTCCGCTGGAGATCGCACGAGTGGATTTCGATCGCCTGATCTCCATTCGCATTCCGATCGGCAACAACGGCAACGATCGCGCCGCGGCCCTCAGCGAACTCTTTGCACGTAAGCACGGTGAGACCGAAGTGCGGCTACGTCTCGAAAAAGCCCGGGATTTTTCGGTGATTATGGATGTCACCACGCGGGTGCGCCCGGATAAAGAGTTCAAGGCGGAAGTGGAGCGCATCTGCGGCCCCGAGGCGCTGGAGGTGCTGGCGAGCTGAGGGTGAGCGAGGTGCACGCCGGACTAGCCCAGTGGAATCCCGACGGCTCCGGCAAATCGGCTACGGAACTCTTTCCAGTCCGTGCCGTCTCGGGTCAGCACCTGCGCAACGTCGAACCATTCGTTAGTAGTTGGCGACTCCTGCTTGAGCATCGAGGGATCGACACCTGCCAGAGAGATAATCGTCCAGTAATCTCGGAAACCTTGGTTCTTGGCCTTTCTGTGTGACTTCTCCGCCTCGCCAGCCCGGTTGTGTGCGTTGCTGACATCAGTGCCGCCCTTGATCTCTATAGCGAGGATATTCCTAAGCTTCCCTTCGAAGTCCTCCTGTATCCGGATGTCGGGATCACTGCTCAACGTAATGACCACCTTCCGCTTGGATGCGTTGCGAACGGTGATGCGTGCGCCGTCCTGATTGACGATATGCTTCTTGACGATCTCGACGATCGAGCGATAGACATCGAGCGTCGCCTGCTTGCCAATCGCGTTGTTGTTGCTCCCATAGAGTTGAGCGCCAAGGGTTAGTAGCGGCAGCTCGGAAACATCTCGAGCCGTGATCCTCGGCGATACCTGGCGCACCAGCTCGGCAAGGTTCTCAGCCATGACAGCGCAGAAGCGTTCGAGGTCGGGACGCTTCTTCAAATTGAGCAGCCCTCGCGTCTCCATGCCCTTGAGCGGCCCCATACCAGTGCCCTTTCGGTAGAAGCGCTTCTGAGATACGCCAAGCAAGAGGCGATAGTAGCCGACTAAGGCGGGCTTCTTCTCCAGGACGACCGGGACGGGAAAAACATGTTCATCGCGAATTCCAGCCGCTGCGAGAATCTTCTGCGCATCAGCGGGAACGTAGTCGAGAATCTGATTCTTTGTGGCGGTTGGATCGAGTTCGCCCAGCGCTTCGCTCAGAGCATCCATGAGCACGCTCTTGCGCGCCGCGACGAGCATCTGATGGAAGATTACCTGGCGAGATGGAGTCAATGGCCCGGCGATCACCGGATCAAGTCTCCGTTCAGACGGCCCTCAGCAATCTGCAAATAGGATGGGTTCAGTTCGATGCCGACGAACCGTCGGTCAAGCTTTAGTGCTACGAGGCCGGTGGTTCCAGATCCGACAAACGGATCGAGGATCAGTTCTCTCGGGCCGGACCCGAGTTTGATACAGGGCTCGACCAGCGCGGGAGGAAAAGTGGCGAAGTGGGCCTGCGGATACGGCCGCGTATTGATATCCCAGACAGTGCGGATGTTACGGCCGTTCGGACCGCGCACGCCTGCGGGATCGTAACGGTAGTGCTCGCTCTTGCTGAACAGGAAAATGTATTCGTGGCAGCGCGTAGGTCGATCCTTCACGCTTTCCGGCTGGCAATTCGGCTTGTTCCAAATAATGTCCGCACGAAGATACCAGCCCTCTTTCTGAAGAGCGAAGGCAAGCAGCCATGGCACACCGATCAGATCCTTGGGCTTCAGCCCCTCCGGAGTGGGAGGGCGGATGTTCATCGCGCGCACTGGGTTCTTTTTGTCGCTGGCGCGCCATGTCCTGCCGCCAGAAGTGTACGAGTCTCCGATGTTCAACCAGAGCGTGCCGTCGTCCTTCAAAACCCGCCGCACCTTAGAGAAGACTCCGGCAAGGTGCTCGATGTAGGCATGGACGGAATCCTCGAGTCCAATCTGCCCGGAAATTCTATAGTCGCGCAACGACCAGTACGGCGGAGACGTTACGCAGCTTTGAAAAACACCGTCCGGGAGCCGGGAGAGGACGTTTTCCGTGTCGCCGCAGATCAATGCGGACGTGCCGGAGTTCTCAACGAAATAGCGTGAAATGGAGCCTTGGTCTTTGGCATCGAAGCGATGCACGCGGCCGTCGCTGGCAAAGAGGCTCGGGACGACGGTTACTCGCCTGGGAACGCTTGACTTCGACGGTCGGCTACCGGCTGCTGACTCGGATGGCACCTCTGTAACGCCTCGGCTCCTAACAATCTCATCGGGGGAGGTCTCCAATAGTTTAACCCGGCTTGGGGCCGCTACTCCTAGAACATTCTCTCACGTTCTTGTTTGGTTCACCGAAGAGTACCGCCACCGCCTCTCTTGACCTCGTCAGCGCGTGCGCGTCGCGCCAAGCAGCACAACCCCGTGCCGCACTCCGGCAACCAGCGCTCCGGCCACGAAAGCGGTGTCGGCGGCATAGCGCAGACCGAGCATACCGATCGAGCGCAGCGGACGCCGCCAGTTGAAGCGGATCGTCGCATAGTAGAGGCCTGAAGCCAGCGCCGCCGCGCCAGCGATTTTGCAGGTGATCGGCGAATGCGCGATCACGCCGATGATCAGCCCCAGCAACGCCGCGTGGAACAGATAATACGCGCTCAGGAAGACCAGCCCGTAGCAGAAGAACGGAAGGTCGAGGACGCATTTAGCGCCATAAGGTCGCGGGTTTTTTACAGGGTCGCCGGCAACATAAAACTGCAACCGCGGCTTCCCCAAATGCTTCTTGTATAACCAGGGCTGGCCCCAGCCGTAGCCGAACCATTGCCGCAGCAGGTGGGGGAACGTATACCGCTCCTGGTGTTGGATAATCGCGGCGGGTTCGTACCACAGCTCCCACCCCGCGCGCGAGAGGCGAATAGAAACGTCGACGTCTTCGCCGGTCTGGCATCTGTCGTCGTAGCCTCCCACCGCTTCCAACGCCTCCCGGCGAAACGCAACGTTGGCATTTGCGAAGAACGGATTGAAGAACCCCTCTGCCGCTTTGGGCATGTAACCGGGAGCGTAACGGCACCGAGTAATGTCTATGATCATTGCGCCACGGCCTCCCGGTCCGCCCAATAATATTGTTCAATGAAAGTCCCCTGGCCTTTGTGGAACGTGGTGTGCCCACCCACGGCCCCAATACGCGGATCGCGGTAAAACGGCTCGACGATCGTCTCCAGCCAGCGCGGTTCAGGCACGCAATCATCGTCGGTGAAGGCAAGAATCTCGCAGCGCGCTTCGCGGATGCAGCGGTTCCGGGCGGCGGGAATCCCCGGCGTGGTCTCCACAAACGTGCGCAGAGGCAGCCGGTCGCGATACGCATCGAACACCGCGGCGTAGCTCACGCCGGAGTTGTTGTCCACCACGATTACCTCGTCCGGCGTTAGCGATTGCGCGGCGAGAGCCTGGAGCAAGTGTCCGATGATTCCCGGGCGATCCTTTGTCACCACCACAACCGACACAGTGAGTTTATGTTCCGAAGGCATCATGAACCATTCTCAGATACTCGATGGCGCGAGGAACATCACGCCCGATACCCGCAGCCGCGCCACCCAACTCGCGCCGATACGCCGCGGCGAAGTTCTCAAGAAATGGAGCTTCCGGCGCACCGATGTGCCGCAGGCCACGCAGAACCGCCTCGGGAGTCTGCGCGAAGACGGCCTCTCCACTGGCGGCGCTCCTTCCGGCGATGACGAGGTCGAGAAACTTCCAGACCATTCGCAGAAAATCAAGATCGTTCGCTTTGTAGATTACCGGGTCGTCGAGAGCATCGGCCAGCAGCAGCCGCTCCTGCCGAATGAACGCGGCGCACGACTCTGTCCAGCGTGCGGTTTTGCAACCGGGAAATGC
>JBEKFB010000192.1:0-8563 GCA_050013535.1 Bryobacteraceae bacterium
GCTTCTACTTCGCCTCCGGAACGAAACTCAGTTCCGGCTTGTAACGCCACACGTCGTATTCGGTAAACGTGACGTCCGGCCGGATCTTTGCCAGATAGGCCTTGTATGCATCGGCGCTCATCCCCTTCTGCATTCCCCATGGGGAATCGAGGTCCCCCCAGGCGCCAAGCGCCGCGAAGGTATGGATCTCGTTGATAGGCGTTCCATAACGGGCAAGAGCCACGCCAAATTCGGTGACTCCGGCTTTCTTCATCGCCGGAAGAGCGTCGTTTTTCAGGATGGCCAGCGCCTCTTCCAACTTATCGGGAACGACACGAGTTCTCCCGGTGCGAACGAACTTGGGTATCTCCGTGCCGCTGTGGAAGCCGAGATCCGGTTGTATTTCATCCACCCAGACCTCCATGCTGTCGGTCGCGCCATCGAACCGGGCGAAGAGGCTGCTCAGTTCACCAGCCACGTCTTTGGTCTTGGGGTCCTGCTCCTCGTCCAATTCCTTCCATTTTGCGTTGTGCCATACGATGGCATACTCGCTCGGCCCCGTTTCCGACGCCCAGGTGGTGAAATACTCGTCCGACCCGGCCTTCTTCTTCAGCGCGATAAAGTCTTTTGCCGCCGCCTGCCAGTCGCCGCGCCGGTCCGGCTTCACTTTGACGATCAAAATGGTCCGAATGTTCTTCCCCTCTTGTGCCGGCAATGAAGCCGACAGTAGTGTCAACAGAAACGCCGCTGCCACCGCACGGCTCAGATAACGCATCGCTCGCATATTGTCTTCTCCTCTGGTTACTGCGTAGACCAGTTTGTACCGCTCCCCGCTGGTTCGGGGATCCCCGCCCGGTGAGTAAACCAGGACTTTTTTTCTGCTTCGGAGAGTGCGAACGAGTATAGCACCAGCGTAAGGCTGATACGATCATGCCGATGAGAACCTCCGCCCTCGTTTGCGCATACATTTGCCTGACCGCCGCTCTCGCAGCCCAGACTGCTGACGATCTCGTCGTGCCGGTGACCGGAGGACGCATCCGAGGGCGCGTCGCTTCGGATGGCGGAGCAGCTTTCAAGGGTATTCCGTTTGCTAGTCCGCCCGTGGGTGAGCTGCGCTGGCGCGAACCACAACCCGTGAAACCGTGGACAGACATCCGCGACGCCTCCACATTCCGACCCGCCTGTACCCAGCTCTCCGAAACCTGGAACGATGCCGACGTCCCCACCAGCACCGAGGATTGCCTCTACCTCAACGTCGCCACACCGGAGTGGCCGCCAAAGACCCCACGCCCGGTGATGGTGTGGATTCACGGTGGTTCGAACCTGTCCGGCTCCGGTGAAGCTCCTGCGTTCGAGCAGCGCGCACTGGTGCGGCGCGGCATCGTCTGGGTCACTGTCAACTACCGTCTTGGCGCGCTGGGCTTTCTGGCGCATCCCGAACTGGTGAGCGAATCGCCTCATCATGCGTCGGGCAATTACGGGCTGATGGACCAGATTGCCGCGTTGCATTGGGTGCATGAGAACATCGCGAACTTCGGGGGCGATCCCGGGAATGTCACGGTGGGGGGCGAGTCGGCAGGCGCTTGGGATACCAGCCTGTTGATGGCATCGCCTCTGGCGAAGGGTTTGTTCCACCGGGCTATTCAGGAAAGCGGCGCAGTCGCGGGATTCAATGGTTGCCTGACACCCCAGCGTGCCGAAGATCTCGGCAGGAGACTGGCGGCGGAACTGAGAGCGCCCGACACCGGCACTATCGCGTTCCTTCGCACGATACCTGCCCTGGACATTCTCAAGGTGGCGAAAAAGGTCGCCGGCTTCGACCGGACAGGCCTGGGTGTGTCTGTGGATGGCTGGGTGTTGCCCGAGAATCCGGCCATTGTCTTTGCCGAAGGCCGCGCCGCTCACATCCCGTTAATCACCGGCACGAACGCGCAGGAAATTGGTCATTCCGAAGCGGCCGTCGAGCTGCAAAAACAGATTCGCGAGGCATACGGCGAGTTCGCCGATCAAGCGCTTACATTGTACGGATTGACGGGTGCGCGAAAAGCAGAAACAGACCGGCTCCACGGGCCGCCCGGAACGCAATGGGCTACGGACAGAGTATTCCGCTGCCCGTCGGAGGCCGAAGCGGTGTGGAACGCTTCCGCGAGCAATCCTACATACCTCTACGAGTTTGAACAACCGGCGCCGGGAAAGCCTGCCAGCGTCCATGCCGGCGAACTGGTTTTTCTGTTTGAGACGTGGGCCAGCGACGTGCCACCCACAGCGGCCGACCAGAAGATCTCCGACCAGATGCAGAATTACTGGGCGAACTTCACCCGCACCGGCAGCCCCAACGGCGAGGGCCTTCCGGCATGGCTGGAGTTCACGGGGAAATCGCAGGACTACATGGCATTCACCAGCACCGGCGGGGTGTCAAAGACAAATCTGCGCAGGCCTTACTGCGAGCTGTTCATGAAGGTGCAGGCGGCCAAGACCGCCAAATAAATCGAGGCAGGGCTTTTCCTACTCATTTCCCGGAAATCTTTCCCTTCCGGCGCGCGTCAGGAGTTTCGAGACGGTTGCCAGCCGGCTCATAGGCCATCGGGACACGCGAGTTTACTGCGCTCTCGGCCAATCCCTGCTAGGCTTACAGTGTGAAGAGATTGCCCGTCTGCGGGTCAATATAGAGGAGCTTCGTGAGTATGAAATCACTTCGTTATTTGGGCATGATTGCCCTCGCTGCGGCCGCGCTGCACGGCCAACAGTACTGGTCGACCGATCAGAACCTGGACTGCACTGGGGTACAGGGCCCGGTTGAGGTCAGTAGTGGGGAATACGCCTGCTATGTCAGCGGCACATTCGTATGGTATGCGGCGGGAGGTGGCCAGTGGACCAGCTATATCCGCGTAGGCGCCCCTTCGACAGCCCCGATCCAGGCAAATTACTACTTCTACGACATCAGCGGGAACCCGATCAGCCTGGATTACACGCTCGGAGTGGGCGGGACAAAATCGTCGGGCTCAACCCCCAGCATCGTCCTGAATACGAACCAGCCCGTGGAATTCGACATTCTGGGCGCCACATCGAACGCGCCTGCATACAACACTCTCCAGGACGGGACGGTATGGGCTCAATTCTTCTGTCCCGACCCAGTCACCTGCGGCAACGTGCTTCCGCAATTGGTGTATACGTCGGCGACACCCCAGGCTCCGTGGTCGCTGAGCGTGCCGATCGCATGGGACGACGAAGTATGGACGACGTTTTCGGCGGAAGGCGTGGACGACGAAAAATCGCACATCATTTCCTTTGTCGTATACAACGAGGGCCTGACGGCGACGGCCTTCACCGTTTCCGTCTATGACAAGTCCGGCAACCTGGTTGCATCAGGGACGACACCCTCAATTCCTCCTTTCCAGGATGACGGCAACGGAGAAGCCGGGACCTATGCAGCCGCGTTGTCAGCCGTGATTCCAGCGGCAAGGATTCCGTCGGGGGTTTTCAAGGTTCTTTTCGATGGCGGCCCGGGCAGCGAGGATTGCGCCGTCGAAGTGCTGCAATTCAGCGGGGCCTCGGCAACTTCTCTTCAGGTGGCTTACGACAGCCCGCCCAGCGATGTCAACGCCAGTGCCATTAACAGAGCAGCCCATAAGGCCGCTCGCGCCGCCGCTACTCAGAAGCGCGTGCAGAATGCGCTGGCGTTGAAGGCCCAGGCAAAGTAAGTTAGTTCATCTCATGCGCGGGGCATTCCGCTCCGCGCATGGACTTCTTTTCTCGCCCCTTAGTGCGCGGCCGCCCAAGCCAGTCCGTCGGCTCCCTTGCCCGCGTCGATAAGCGAATCCACTTGCCAATCCGATGTGCGAATGGCCGCCACCTTTGCGCTCCTGTCGCAGCTCACGTAGGCGATCTTTCCGTCGGGACGGACCAGAACCTCCTGCGGACTCGCCGGGACATCAATCGTGTACACCACCTTCAGCGCGGCCAGATCAATCACCGCTACTTTATTTGCGTCCGGCACCGCGATCACGAGCCATTTCCCATCGGGTGTCGAAGCGGCGCCATAACCCAGCCCCGGTAAATCCACCCAACGTTCCACAACGTTGCTCGCCGTGGAAATCACGGCCAGCCGTGGCTTCGCCTGGTCCGACGTGAACACTCGCCTGCCATCGGTGGAGATCGAAATCCGCTGAACGTTCGAAGAGACGGGGATCACCTTCACCGTCTTCCGGGCCACCAGATCCAGAACGGACACGGTGCCCGGCGCCACGTTCGCGGTGTACGCATGGCTCCCATCGTGGCTGATGACGAACATGTGCGATTCCGGCTGTCCCGTGGGCACGGATCCAATCACCTTCATGGTTTTCGGGTCGACGATCGAGACGGAATTGTCGAGTTCGGTCGACACGTACAGCAATCCGTCCTTCGGATTGAATTGCGCGCAATGCGGCCGCACGCCGTGGCCGAAGTCCACATTGCCGATTATGCTTTGCGATGCAATGTCGATCGCCACCATGTTGCTGCCGTTGCTGCCCGGCTTGCCCACGCCGGAGTTTCCGTAAATGGGAACGAACGCAGTCTTCCCGTCGGGCGATGCGATCACCTCGTGACCGGTGACGCCATTCTCCGCGACCGCCGCGATCTGCTTCCCGGCGACCGGATCGACGATTCCCAGCGTTCCTTCGCCCTTGTTCGCCACCAGCAACATGCCATCCGCTCCAAAGCTCATCAACAGTACCGCACATAGCCAGATCATGGCCCACGATTATCTCACGCGGGGATAGCAGTTGTTAGTGGGCCCGGGCGGCCATGGTAAGATCGCCCCATTGGGGAGGACCATGGCTCACTCCAGACGCGACTTCCTGAAAACCGGACTTGCAGCGGGCGCGCTCGCGGGTTTCGGAAACCTGTCACTCAAAGCCTCAACCGGATCCGCGACCGACTGGGTCACGCTGGGAAAATCCAATGTGAAGGTCACGCGCCTCGCGTTTGGCACGGGCAGCATCAGCGGCGAGGTGCAGCGCGGGCTGGGTCAGGAAGACTTCAACAAACTGGTTCGCCACGCCTACGACAACGGCATCCGTTTCTTTGAAACCGCCGAATCTTATGGCGACATGCACCGCATGCTGGGCATCGCGCTCAAGGGCATTCCACGCGACAGCTACCGGCTGATGTCCAAAGTCACGACGTTCCACGAGGGCGTGGATCCCATGCAGAAGTTCGATGAGTTCCGCAAGCTGGCTCAAACCGATTACTTCGACATCATGCTTCTGCACTGGCAGCACACCGCCACGTGGCCGCAGGATACGGCGCGCTGGCAGGACGCCATCCTCGAAGCTGAGACCCGGCACGTCATCGTCTCCCATGGTGCATCCGTGCATGGCCTGCCCGCGCTGCGCCGCGTGCCCGACAACAAGTTCCTCGAAGTGGCCATGATCCGCATGAACCACACCGGAGCCGCCATGGATGCCGAAGCTTTCGACACCTCCGGCCCCGGTAACGTCCCGGAAGTGACCGCGCACGTGAAGGAGTCCCGCGCCGCAGGCATGGGCGTCATCAGCATGAAGCTGGTGGGCGAGGGCCGCTTCACCAAGCGCGAGGACCGTAAGGCCGCCATGCGCTATGCGTTCCGCGATGCCGGGGTCGACTGCGTCACGGTGGGCTACAAGAACACCGCCGAGATCGACGAAGCTATCGAGAACGTGAACTTAGCTTTTGCCTAGTCGCTCCGACGGCCCGCTAAGGTAACACCGTGAAATTCGCCGCAGGGCTCTGGACGGCCCCCCCGGTTACCGCCGACGAGCGAACTCGACCGCGCCGTGGACGAGCTCGAAAAAGATTACGCCGAGCACAGCTCGGCCCTGATCGAGATGAAAGTGGAACCGCTTCTCGATCCACTGCCCTCCAACCGCGATTCGAGGCGCTGGTCGCAAAGATGCGTCTGTGAGCGAACGGCCGCGCTTTTCCCATTCCCGCAGGACGGGCTGGAAAGTTTGCCAGCCGGGCCTGCCACCGCCCCTTGAGTAGTGGGGTATCGCGTTCAACGACGCCACTTCAGGAGAGTGCCCGCCCGGGAGTCAGTATCCGTCTTCTGCCCGGACTCTTCAAGAGTCGCGACGTCGCCGTTCGTTGCGCATCCGGAGATTACTCCTGAAATGCCTCCGCCGGGCTGCACGTTGAAGTTGAGGCACCACCCCCCCAACCACGGAGCGAGGGGGGTGGTGGCCGAGCAATCGGACGCGTAAAGCGACCACGTGCCGGTCTCATTGGTGACGCCGGCATACGACGGGGAAGATAATACGATCTGTTCGCTGTTCGTCGTTCCCATGTAAGTAATGCTGGCCATTGCAGAGTACGTTTGCGTGCCAAAAGGAGCAATGCCGCTGATTGCCAACGTTCCGGTCCCTGTATTGGGTCCGGCCACGATGCTGAAAGTCCCGGTATAGCCCGTAGCCAGCGGGTTATAGGAGATGCTAGGCAAGCTATACAGTTCGTATTTCGTGGGGGTGGTGTTGGCCGTTACGCCGATGGACAAGGCGGCAAAGGGCTCGCTGCCAGTGATTGTTACCGTCCCGTCGAAGTCCGTTGGCAAATCGGTGAACTCGTCGAAAACGTTGAACGAAGTGTGCTCGTCGGGACCAACCAGCAGCGACGCAGCGTCCACGACAGTGCCCCCCAAGTCCGAAACCTTAAGGTTTACGGTCACGCCGGCCGGTCCCATGCCGACCAACGCAAACCCGCTAAAGTAATTAACCGGCGTGGTGAACGCGAAGGCGGGAGTGGCGGGCAGCACGGCTACGGAAGTGACCGCGCCTTCCGTTGGGTCGCTCAGCGTGTAGGTGGCGCTGCCCGTGCCGGTCCCCGAAAGGAACTGGAGAACGGCGTAGCCCTCGGCCAGGCTGCCCGGCGTCCCCAGACTGGTTCCTGGCTGGTAACCCTGGCCCAATGTCGTAATGTGCGTTTTCGCGCCTGGAGGCAGAGTGAAGACAAAGGTGCTGCCTGTTCCCATTTGCGCAGTAGCCAAGGAAAGCGGCCCTCCATCGTTGGCATACAGACTTAGCTGGACCGTGTCGTCGCCGGTCGAAGTGCTCTCTATGGAGAAGTCGGTGTCAAAATCGCTACCGGCGCTCGGGCCGTCGACTACCTGAGTGAATACATCAAAGAAGCTCGTCGCCGGGAAGTTTGATGTGCTCAAAAGCGGGTGCGTGGTCACCTGAGCCCCTGATAGCGAGGCCCCTCCTAAGACTGAGATCAGGCAGACAAAAAACGTGGTGTTAAAACGGGTCGTCATAAGTATCCTCCTTTGCGAAGACGGTTCCTGGCTGCTTCAGCCGAGTTTTCGGTGCTCTATTGCACCTGGAAGGACCAGCCTTGCACATTTAACCGCGCTGGCCCGACTGGGACAGGCCCAGCCTTACCCTTTGTAGAGAACTTCGCAGTGCCCGGAGTATACGATGAGGTCCCGAAACCTTTGGCCCGCAACCCCAGCCTGATTAGCCGGATCTCCATTGGCGCTCCCGGCTTCCGGCAAGCGTATCACAAGTTGTCAACTCTTGATCCTCCGAAGTGCAGGAATGGCTGCTGCTCGACCCACTGCGCTCCCAACCGCTATTCCAGACGCTGGTGGCGAAGATGCGTCTGTGAGCGGACGATCATGACTAAGCCATCGTCGCGCGACTCCAGGGTTGGGACCTGCGCTTCAGGCAGGGAGGTTGGTCAGCTTCGCGATTGCCGGCCAACGGTGGCTGGCTTTCAGCCCCCTGCAAACCACAAAGCGGAGATAGAACATCATTGAAGGGTCGCGCTCTTCGATCGCCTTTTCCACCCAGTCGGCTCCCTCGTCGAGTTCGCCGCTAAGCAGATGAAAGAGCGCATGGCCGCGGGCATCGCCGGCCGCCTCGCCCGAACCAAGCTCATTGGCGATGGATTTTGCTTCCTCTTCGTTGCCATTGCGCCGCAGAAGTGCGGCGAGCACGCCGATGGTGTCGGGGAACCACGGGCCAGTCGCGTAGCCCCGCCGCGCGATCTTCAGCGCCTCCGCAAGATGACCCCGGTCGGCGTATATCATCGCCATCGATACCATGGCAACCACCTGGTTCTGGTCCAGTTCCAGAACTCTCTTCAATTGCTCGAGCGCTTCAGCATCCCGGCCTGCTGCCTGTAAATAGGCATGCAGATTCATGTGGGCCCACACGTCGAGCGGGTCCTCTTCAATCGCGCCCTGCGCCAGTCTGATCGCCTCTTCCGCATTGCCCCGCAGGTAAAGAAACCCGCTATAGACACTGCGGATCACCCCAATACTGGCTTGTCTGGCCATTGGAGAATCAAAGTGCCGCCCGGCAGTGGCCCAGTCCATGTCCATTGCCGCCAGATACCCGAGGAGCGCATGCGCGTCCGGAAGAGACGGATCAATCTGCAAGGCGCGGCGGACCTCCGTCTGTGCCTCGGCCATGCACTGACGGGCGGGCCGCCGGCCGAAATACGCTACGTTGAGCCAGTAAACTCCCAGTCCGACGCGAGCCATCCCAAAAGCCGAATCAAGCTCGCAAGCCTGCTCATAGCATCGCCGCGCCAGATCGAGCGATTCAGGCGTCACCTGCGCCTCATG
>JBEKFB010000193.1:0-8550 GCA_050013535.1 Bryobacteraceae bacterium
CCGCCGACTGGCCGGCCGTTACCTGAGAAACCGCTTCAGCGGCACACGCTATCCAGCGCCGGAGCGGGATAGTGGTGTGGAATAGGCGCATGCCGTTCGGCGGCAACTCCTTCGAGCATGTCGGGACCGGGCGACATCCGGAGGTCGGTATTTTCGCGGTAGAATTCGTCGCGCTCGGCCTCGTCCAGGGTCACGAATTGAAAGCCTCTCGATCGATACAGGTCCAGCAGCTTCGGCAGCATCTCCGCATCGAACGCCCCAATATGCATCAGCAGCACATAAGGAATGTCGCGGCCGTACAGCGTTTGAGAGAGCTGGCGGTAATAGCCGATGCTGTCTTCGGCGGCCTGCAAATAGCTGCTCTCGAGAGAAGCGATCGCGTTGCTGTCGCCTTTCGCCTTGCAACGTGCGTATGGTTCATTCCATTGATAATCGCCAAAGCTCATGGTGACGCCGGCGACGCGATAGCCATGCTGCAGTAGAAAAGCTCGGATTGCGGCCTTCTTCTCGGGTGTATCGCCTTCCGCGAGATAAGGGAAACGGAACCAGTGCCAATCCTCATTCTTCATCAGGCCGCTCAGCAGGGGCTCATTGCGTGTGATATCGGCTTCGAAACCCTCCAGGGAGTTTTGATTCGCGTTCATGTGCGACCAGGAATGGTTCCCCAACGGATAACCAGCGGCCCGCCACTCCCGAAGCACGGCTACATCGGCGGGCTGTTTCTCGACACCGAGTCCGTTCACGAAACCATAAATCGGCGGCATGTGCGCATCGCGCAGCGCGGCGATGATTTTCGTCGCGATATCGAAGCGAGTCTCCCCGACAGGCAGCGCGCTGTGAGCCGGAAGATCGTCAAAGGTAAATGCGATGCGCGGAGCCGGGGCCGCAGACTGGATCTCCGGCGTGAATAACGAAAGTGGAATCGCCTCGGCCATTGCCGCGTATCCGGCCGGCGAGGGATGAAGATGATCGCCGGAATCGAATGCCTGGAGCAGGCGGTCGGGATGTTCCGGGTCTCCTGTGACCTTATCGAAATCGATGAAGGCATCGAAGTGACCAGGTGTGCGGATCCACTGATTTACGGCCTGCCTATCCGCTTCGCCCGCCGGGCCGCGATGATAATACTCGGAACCAACAAACGGCAGAATCGTCGCGCCGATCACCTGAATGCCGTGCGTGTGGGCGCGCGTCACAATCTGTTCATAGGCGCCAATAACGCCGCGAACCAACGTGCCATGCGCAGCAGGCGGAACTTCGCCGGTGCGAGCGAGCGAGCCTATATCGTTCACGCCCTCCAGAACGATCAGATAACGAACGCCGGCCTGCGCGAGCGCGTCCGAGTCAAGCCGCGCGAGCGCATTCGGCCCCAGACCATCCAGAAGCAACCGATTCCCGCCGGTGCCAAGGTTGAGAACAGACAGCGCTTGTGTGGCCTGCGCACTCTGTAAACGCCGCGCCAAGACATCGGGCCAGCGATTGTTCCCATCCGTGGTGGCGCCATGGCCGTCGGTGATGGAATCACCGAGAGCGGCGATGGCCTCAGTTTTCGCAGGCGCGACAACATCCACGGCCGAGATGAAGTACCAATGCTCCACCTTCTTCGCACCCGACAATTCGGCGGCGGAAACGAAATCGCCATGGGCGATCCACGACGTCGCGCGCGACCCCGGATGTCCGGTCTGCGCGATCGGCGGATTATCAATGTGAAGCGTGATTGCCAAATCGGACAACGGCGCCACCGGGAACGCGGCCGGGTCCGAAATGTAATCTGCGCCCGCGGGAATCGTGACATCGTCCCGACCCGAAAACGTGAGCGCCTTATCGGTAGCTGCGCTGATTTTCCCGGACGCAGGATCTGCCGGCTGAGCGATATGAACCGAAGTGAAGTGCAACGGAGCCGTGCCAAAGCGGTTCGAGAGATGCACCCGCAGTTGCGGCCCGCCAATCGACAGATGCACCACCTGACGAAGTGCGGCGTCGCGCAGATCCGCCTCGGCGAGCGTATTCGATGGCTCGGGACGTTGCTGAGAAGCCGCCCATGATCCCACCCAATGTGTCTGCGCCTGGGCGCACCCGGCGAACGCGAGCAGGACGGCCGGGATCAGAGCCCTTATTCGTACTGCTCGATTTTTTTCCGCATTCCTATTTGTTCTGCTTTGCCAGTACATCTCGATATTCAGTGAGGCTCTTCTCCATCGTCTCCTGCTGAGATGGTTTGGGCTGGCCGGGCTGCAACGGCGGGAACAACGCCACAGCTTTCTCGCCGGCTTCGACAGCTCTTGCGTAATCGCCCATCGCCGCGTATGTCTCGGCGAGAACGTGCAGGCTGAATTCATCGGAGTCGTCGCTCATCTGCACCGCTTTCAGCGCATACGGGAGCACCGCGCGCGGATCGCGCAGGTCTGTTGGTTCCACGGTCATGCCGAGCCACGCGTAATTGTAGACCTGATCGGCGGTGGCAATGGGCCGATCGGCCAGTTCTTTGGCAATCGCCAGACCGCGCTGGGCCTCGTGCCGCGCTTCGTCTTTCTGTCCGGTGGCGATCATGGTGCTGGCGACGTAAGTCAGAATCTCCGACAAGCGTTGCCGAGAAGCTACGTTGCCGGGATCGGACTGGCTTTGGGCCTCCAGAAGATCGGCCGCGCGGCGATAGCAGTTAAGCGCCTCGGGCATGTTACGCAGATTGTAGTAATAAAGATCGCCGAGGTTTTTCTGAATGACGATGCTGGCGCTGCGGGCGCGCGTGTTGTTCGGATCGGCGCGGAGACCGGCTGCATCGATATCTTCAGCCCGGTGGAAAGCGTCGAGCGCGCCATTGTCGTCGCCGAGAACGATATCGGTGGAGGCGATCTTGCTAAGAACGACCCCCACCGTATCCTGCGAGCGCCAGTCGTTCGGATTGGCGGCAGCCGCGTCCTCGGCCATGCGCAGCGCGTTTTGGTAACGAAACAACGCATCCGAAATATTCCGCTTGCGGTACTGCATGTCGCCGAGTTTGACGGTGAGTACGGCGCGACTGCGGCGAATCTTCGCAGCCTGCGGGCCGCCGGACAGATCGTCCGGCACCGCTTCCAGGGCGCTCTCGTAATCGAGGATGGCATCGTCCAATCGCCCGAGATTCAGGTTCTGGAGGCCACCGAGAATGTCCGCCCGCGATTCGTAGGCGTGAGAAAGCAGCATCTGTGCGTCACGGTCGTGAGGCGAAGCCGCGGCCAACTCACTGGCGATCTTCACGGCCTGATTGGCTGGCTCCAGCGCGTCTTTCGGCGTGCCCTCGAACGGCAACAAACCGGAAAGTGCGATGTCCGCCTTCGCCAGAGTTGCTCGCGCCTTCGCATTCTGAGGCTCCATCGACACGGCCGCCGTCGCCAGCGCCAGAGCTTTTCGATAGTCCCGGAGCGCTTCCTTTGTGTTGCCCAAATTGGCGCTGAAAGGATTGCCTTCCACGTCGCCCACGCGCAAATAGCCCTCGGCAATGTCCAGTTGAAGCGAAGGATCCGTGCGCGATTCGGCGGCCAGCCGGTCGAGATACTCAGTTCCCGTCTTGGCGATCAGTGCACGCGCGGGCGTCGAGCCGGGAAGGTTCTGGATGGAGTCGTGAACATCGAACAGGAAGGTGGTGGCAAGGCTGCGCACATCCTGGAACCGGCGCTCGGCCAGGGCTCGCTGGCGTGTGGCAACGTGCGCTTCGTACAACGCGGCGCCAGCTCCGGCAATCAGCGAGACTGCGGCTACGGCGGCCGCAGCCACGGGAATCTTGTGCCGGCGAATGAATTTCTGAGCGCGATATCCGAGCGAATCGTCGTGCGCGCTGACCGGCAAATCTTCCAGATATCGCCGCAGGTCTTCGGAGAACAGCTCGGCGGAGGAATAGCGGCGTGCCGGCTCCTTCTGCATCGCTTTCCGCAGAATGTTGTCAACGTCACCTTGCAGAACGCGGCGCAACCGTTCCGGGTCCGTCGATCGATGGCGGCTGATCTCGACCGGATCTGTGCCGGGCTTGCCGATAGCCGTGCTGGCCTTCTCCGGATCGGTCTCGCAAATGGCCCGCGCCAGCTCATGAATCGCCGAGCTGGTGACGCGATACGGTCCGCTGCCGGTGAGCAATTCATACAGCACAACGCCGAGTGAATAGACATCGCTCACGGTGGTCACCGGCTGTCCGCGCACCTGTTCGGGGCTGGCATAGCCGGGCGTCATAATCACCTGCCCGGCCACCGTGACATCCGCGGTATTGGCGTACGGGTCCGACTGCAGGATCTTGGCGATACCGAAATCGAGGAGCTTCAGCGTGCCGTCGGCGGTCACGAGGAAGTTGCCGGGCTTGAGATCGCGATGAACGATCAGATGCTGATGAACGTACTGCACGGCGGCGCACGCCTGGCGAAAGAGGCTAATGCGGTCGCGAACCGAGAGATTGTGCGCGTCGCAATAGGCATGCAGCGGCTCGCCCTCGATGTACTCCATCACGATGTAGGGCTCGCCCTGCGGCGTCGATCCGCCATCGAGGAATGTCGCGATGTTGGGATGGCTGAGTTGCGCGAGAATCTGCCGCTCATGACGGAAGCGGCTAAGAACTTCCTGGTCCAGGAAATCGCCGCGCAGTACTTTCAACGCCGCGAGCTGTTTGAATTGCTCATCGGCGCGGCTGGCCAAATAAACGACGCCCATACCGCCGCGGCCGAGTTCGCGGATGATTCGCCACGGGCCGAACCGGGCATCGCTGGCGAGGTCGGAGGCGTCTCCTGGAGGCGGCACCTATACACTATATCCGCGTCGAAAGGCCGGATGTGCGCGCTACCATGAGTTAACGAAGTGCCAGCGCATCCGGTTAATAGCGCACTCCTCTGCCTCGCGCTTTGGTCACTCGCCGTGACGCTGGCGAGCGGAGCGGACGCGCCCGTTTCGGTCCTCGACAAGCATACGGAAAAAATCTGGCAGGAAGCTGTCCGGCTGGAAACCAGCGACTCGAAACAATCCCGCGCCCTGATCGATGAGGTGATTCGTGACGCTCCAGGATATGCGCCCGCATGGCGGAAGCGCGCGCACTTCGAGTACGCCGACGGCCATACCGACGACGCACTGAAGGATCTGGACACCGCCCTGAAGCTCGACCCCACCGACGCGGAATCCTACCATCTGCGCGGCGACTGTTACCGCAAGCTCGACGACTCCGGCAAGGCGCTCGCCGATTACACGCGCGCGATTTCCATGAACCTGGACGACCCATCGCTGTACAACGCCCGCGCGGCGCTCTATCATGCCACCGGCCACAACGAGGAGGCGCTTCAGGATTACTCCCGCGGCATCCGCCTCCGTCTGGATGACCCGGTGCCAATCAAAGAGCGCGGGAACGTCTACGCCAGCATGGGACGGTACCGCGACGCGGTCGACGATTACGACGAAGCCATCCGCTACCGGCCCGATTACGCCGACGCCATCATGGACCGCGGCTTCGCTTATGGACAAATGGGCGATTTTGAACGCGCTTCCGACGATTTCGACACAGTAATTCGCCTCCAACCGAATAATCCGAAAGGCTGGACACTGCGCGGGGCGGTGAATCTGAAGCGCAATCAATTGCCGCAGGCGTATGACGATTTCACCAGCGCCATCCGTCTGGCGCCTAAAGATCCCTACAACTATCTCGCGCGCGCCGCGGTTCTGGTGAAGATGAACCGGTCCCAGGATGCGCTCACGGACCGGCAGGAGGCAGTGCTTCTGCGGCCCGATCTGCCGGAGGTTCACATCGCGTTGGGTGGTTCGTATCACGAGCTGGGCCAGCACGATAAGGGCCTCGCTGAGCGAAGCGAGGCTATCCGCCTGCGGCCGGAGATGGCCGAAGCATGGTTCGCGCGCGCAAACGATTATGCGCTGCTCGGCGAATACGACAAGGCAAAGAGCGATCTGAACGAGGCCCTGCGCCTCCGTCCGGATTTCGTGCAGGCGCGCGACCTCCTCGCACAGGTGGAAACGGCAGCCAAGCAGAAGCAAGCCCAGGAGTCGGCGAAAGCGGTGCAATCCGTGCCTGCACCCGCGCCACCACCGCCGACGCCCACTCCGCCCGTTGCGGCGCCTGCCGCTGTTCGAGAACAACCCCCGGTCGCAGCTCCGCCAACTACTGCTCCAAAAGTACTGGGCACCTCAGGTCCTGCTCTGAGCGCCGAAGCGCATCAACAGCGCGGCCGCGAACTCACCGCGGCAGGTAAGCTCCCGCAGGCGATTGCCGAATTGAGCGAGGCGATCCGTCTCAGGCCCAACGTTGCCACTGCCTGGAACGCTCGCGGCTACGCGTATGTTCGCGCGGGCGATTATACCCATGCCATCGCGGATTTCGACGAAGCCATCCGCCTGAATCCGGCTTATACCAACGCTCTTCGTAACCGGTCGGCCGCCAAGAAGGCCACCGGGGACCGGGCAGGCGCGGCGGCGGATCTGGAAAAGGCCGCCTCCCTGGAACGCCATTGACCGGCCTTGCATCTAACTTCAGGAGCTTGTACTCTCTAAGGGTCCCGAATCGAGAGGTGTTATGCGGTCATCCCGTTTCCTCGCTGTTGTCCCGCTGATGGCGGCTTCCTGCTTGGCGCAGCAAACGGGGAAGCCCAGCACCTCCGGCTTCACGGGACTCGGGCCCTCAGGCTACAGTTCAATGCTTCCGGTGGCCGCCCACTCGGGAGGGGGCCGAGGCGGATATGGTGGCAACGGTGGATACGGCCGCCGCACAGTCGTAGCGCCGCTATACTATGGCGTGCCGGTTTACGGCGGGTACGGTTACGGTCCCGATTACGGATATGGTCCCGATTATTCCAGCTACGGGCCTTCGCCCGATCAGGCTCCGCCAGCGGCAGCCCCCACGGTAATCATCAACCAGAACTTCGTGCCCGATCACGCCAATCCAACCGTACAGGAAGTTCCCGATTCTTCCGGCCAGATGGGCGCATATCAGGCTCCCGGTCCGCCGCCGGTAGAACCGTCCGAAGCTGCCGCGCCTTCGCAGAAGGACCAGCCGACCATCTACCTGATCGCTTTCCTCGATCACTCCATCGTGCCGGCCCTCGCCTACTGGACTGAAGGCAATACGCTGAAGTACGTAAACATGGACCACAGCATTAACCAGGCAACGCTCGACTTGGTAGATCGCCGTATGTCGCGCATGCTGAATCAGCAGCGCAACGTCGACTTCCGTCTGCCCGCGCGGTAATTCTCTCGGCTCCAACAAACCTACTGGCTGGCCGCCTTCGCACGCTCGCCCGATCCTGCGAGAAACTCCCGCAGCTTTCGAGCCAGCGGCTCCAGGCTTCGCGTCTCACATTCCCAAACCACCAGCACGCTCCATCCAGCCGTCTCGAGTGCCTTGAGATTGCGCCGGTCGCGCGCGGCGTTCCCGCCCCTTTTGTCGGCCCAGAATCGGGCGTTGGTGGCGGGCTTCACTCGTCCGTGAGGACAGTCGTGCACGTGCCAGAAGCATCCGTGTACCATGATCACTTTGTGCCGCGCGGGAAACACGAGGTCGGGTTTACCCGGCAGGTCGCGGCGATAGAGCCGGAATCGATAGCCCATCCGGTGCGCGAGCGATCGGACAATTTTTTCCGGCTTCGTGTCCGCGCCGCGGATGGCCGACATATTGCGGCTCCGCTGCTCCGGCGTGTGAACGTCCGTCATGTCCGCTCAGCATCAGCATACCGGATGCGTTCGGAACAGGGATATCGAAGATGCCGGAGGAGATACGGCAGCAGCCCGGAACCGCAGGATCACCGATTGAACGGGATTCATACCGTATCCCAGGGGTTGAGAAGAACGACGCCGAGACCGGCGAAGTCCTTCACGTTCCGGGTTACAACGGTCAGGCCGTGTTCAAGAGCGGTTGCGGCGATCATGCCATCCGCCGTGCCGAGAGGAGTCCCCTTCAATTGGCACTCACCGTCCAGAATTCCCCAACGGTCGCCCACGCTTTGGGTCACCGGCAGGATGCGTCCGCCAAACCGGGGCACCAGGTCGTTATCAAGCCACTGCTCCAACTCGCCGCGCCGTTTGCCGGCCGGGAGAATGACAATTCCACGGCGTAGTTCGCCGAGGGAAACGACGCTCAGATAGAGTGATTGTTCGTCCTGCGCGTAAACCCAGTTTCCGACGTGAGGGTCCGGATGAGTGCGAATCAGTTCCGAAGGGATATTGGTATCGAGCAGAAAACCACTCACGACAAGTCCGCGGGACGTCCGGTGGAAGGATTGCGGTTGAAATCAACTTCGTCCGCCAGGCCCCTTACGGCCTCGAACACCTCCCGCAGGCTCTTGCGGGAGAGATCGCGCGGCGGTTGATCCGTGGCTGGAAGATGAACGGCCTCTTCGAGCAAGCTCGCGGCGTGCGCTTCAATTGCGCGGCCATGAGCGGTGGCCTGACGGGCGAGCTCGGCCTGAACCTCAGGTCTGATGTAAACGGTTATCGTCATGGCGTTCCCTTATCCTAAGGTAATCTCCTTCGCTTGCTGTCCGCCACCCACCTAAGGGAGCAGTCCGGCGTCGCTTTGAAAGCAATCCAAAAGACTACTAT
>JBEKFB010000194.1:0-9103 GCA_050013535.1 Bryobacteraceae bacterium
GGGTCGTTGGTTATCACCGTGTAGGCCGGGGTTCCCGCGCTCGCGTGGACGGAGACATTCTGGGCCGCCGGCAGCGTCGAGTTGCCTATCTGATATGTGAAGGTGACCGCGTTCGGGCTGGATGAGGCAGTAAGCGGAGCCTGCCCATACGCAATACATGCGGCGCTCAGGGCCAGCAGGAAAGGAACCGTGTGTTTCGTTACCACGCGGTTCTCATCGACGCGCGCCGTGGTTACTTGAGTCTTTCAGGGAGGACTACGAAAGGCGCCGCAGGTCCATCGCAAAAGCGTCAAACGCGATGCTCTTCTGAATGTTTCGCCGCACCAGCTCCGACAACTCATCCAGTTTGCGGAGCGCGGCATTCAGCCATTCGAAGCTGACGGCATCGGCCGTTTTTGCGATTCGATCCGCGAGATCGCTGTTCCGCACTCGATCCGGCATCCGCGAGGCCATAAGCAATCTTTCAGCCAATCGGAAAATGGCGCCTGGCCGGACGCCACTTCGAGCAGCTTCAACATGCTGCCACGCCGTTGGTCGTACGCTTCCAGATCGAGGGAAACGGCCAGTCCGGGGCTTCCGTCCGCGAGTGCGACGCGCCGCCGCGGATCGCTGAGCCCGCGCGCCCTCGCGAATTCCTCCATCTCGCCGGAACCGAGCGGGGCCAGGTGGAATGAAACGGAGCGCGAGCGAATCGTCGGCAGCAGATCGTAGGGGTTCTCAGCGGTCAGAAACACGATCAGGTGCGGAGGAGGTTCTTCGAGGGTCTTCAGCAGCGAGTTGGCGGCTTGTTCGTTGGCCCGATCGATGTGATCGATGAGAAACACGCGGCGGTCGCCGTGCAGCGGATTGAGCCGGGCCTGGTCCTTGAGCTGGCGCATCTGCTGAATAGTGATCTGGCGAAGCGGACCATCAGGCGGGAAGGTTATGAAGTCCGAGTGGGTGGCGAACAGCAGCGGGTCGTCATTGCGCTTCTCGGCGGTCCATTTCTCGCGGTCGGCAACAGTGGCCAGGTTGGCCGACAGGCTGAGATCGTCCTGCTCAATGCGGTCGGCGCGGCCCAGCAGTGCGGCAGCGAACCGGCGGGCCAGCGTGGCCTTGCCAATTCCCTCAGGGCCGTCGAGCAGAATGGTCTGCGGGATGCGCTCTTGTTGGGTGAGGGCGAAGAGGGCTGACGCCGTCTCGCGATTGCCGAAGAATTCGTGAAACATGAATGGGCCCTCCTAGGATAGCGGGCTGGAGGGCTCGATCTAACTGAGGCGCTCACACCGCACACGCTCAGGCTTACGCCTGATTTCGCAGGGCTCGAGAAGCGCTCAGAATCGGGACATGACGATGCGCGTACTCGCACAGGGACTCCTGTGGGCGGCCGGTCTTTGCGGCCAGCAACACAGCTGGCAGAATGACTGTTTCAACAACCCCGCCCTCCCCTATTGCGCCGGGCACGATTTCGCGGTTAAGCCGACGGCGCCGGCTCCCGCCTCCCGAAGCGTTGTCACGAACCCGCACTCATCGACGGCACGGACCGCGACGCCCACCATGATCGTTATCGGCGGTATCGACTGGCGATTCGCGGACCCTTTCCCGGACGCGCTGGTGGGATTCAATCTCAGTTCGCTCGCGGCCTCTCCGCTGGCCCGCGGCTTGATCGTCCAGTTGGGGGCCCGCCAGGGGCTCACCGAAGCGGACGTGCAGAAGATCTTCGACGGCCTCTCCGATGTGGATCAGGTGGCGTTCTCCGCTCGCGGCGACCAGGTGGTGGTGATGGTTACGGGCCACGCGACCGATTCGAGTCTTCCCGCGCCCGAGGCTGGCTGGAAGTCTGTTCCCGTCTCGGGCGACGCGGTGCTGGTGGGAACCGCCACTGCGGTGGATCAGGCGGTGCGGCGGATGGCCATGAAAGGCCCGCCCAATGAACTGACCCGTATGGCCGAGGAGCGGCAGGCAGGCAGCGAGTTCTGGGCCGTCGTGTCGCCCGCGATTGGCGGTCCGCAAATGGTGAACGCAGGGGTGAAACGAATCCTTCTGACGGTCTCCATCCGCGACCGCATTGTCAGCGACGTGGCTTTCGAGTTCAGCGGGGTTCCCGTCGACAGGACGCTCAGGATGTGGCAGAACAAGCTTGGCAATGCCACGCTCGAGGGCAATGCCCTCCACGTCAGAATGTCCATGGAGGCCGATGAAGTGCAACAGAAATTCGGCCAGATTGCGGCCGGCCCCGTTGGCGAGCGTTTGGCGGCTTTGGTCAAGGCGGCCCGATATCTCCCCGCGCGTGACGCCAGCGTCCCCCGGCAGACCAAACCGGTGATTTATGGTCTGGATGACGGGCCCAAAGTGGTCAACTAATGAACACGCGGGTCTACATCCGCCTCCATCCGTAGACGGTACGTGCCGACACACAACTGTGCCGCGGAGTATTCTGGTGCAGTAGCGGCGGCGGCCGTTCCGGTTCCAGCCATGGAAGGCCAGAAAACTTACTTCCACGTGGACATGGACGCGTTCTTCGTGAGCGTGGAGGAGCTGCTCGACCCATCTCTCAAAGGCAAGGCCGTGGTGGTGGGCGGCAAGCCGGATCAGCGCGGGGTGGTCTCGGCGGCATCCTACGCGGCGCGCAAGTTCGGTGTACATTCGGCCATGCCGCTGCGCACGGCGGGTAAACTCTGCCCTCACGCCGTCTTCCTCAATGGTCATCCGGAAATGTATCGCGAATACTCCGGAAAAGCATTTGATGTGTTCACCAGTTTCACGCCGTTGGTGGACATGGCCTCCATCGACGAAGCGTATCTTGACATGACCGGCACTGGCCGGCTGCACGGTCCTCCACTCGCCGCCGCGCATTCGCTGCATCAGCGCGTAAAAGCCGAGACCGGGCTGAACTGCTCCATCGGGATTTCGGTTTCACGCATGGTGGCCAAGGTCTCGTCCGATCAGGCCAAGCCGAACGGCGTCCTGTGGGTGATCCCCGGCCAGGAAGCGCGCTTTCTTGCGCCGCTCGAAATTCGCCGCATTCCTGGCGTCGGTAAAGTCACCGAGCGGAATCTGCACGCCTGCGGGATCCGGCGTGTAGGCGATCTGGCCGCGCTGAGCGAGAAATTCCTGGCCGAGCGCTTCGGCCAATGGGGGCTGGCTCTTGCGGGCAAAGCCAAAGGACTCGACGCGGGCGGTTGGTTCGACACTGAGGTCGGGGCCGGCGGCGATCCGAAATCGATCAGCCACGAACACACCTTCAACGAAGATACGGCCGATCTCGAAAAGCTGGAAGCGACTCTGGTGCGCCTTTCCGAAATGGTGGCCCGGCGGCTGCGCGAGCACCTGCTGTACGCCCGAACTATCCAGCTCAAGCTGCGCTACTCCGACTTCTCAACTATCACGCGCGCGAAATCGCTGGACCACGCAACCCAGATCGACGCCGAAATCCTGACCGCGATTCACGAACTGTTCCACGAAAACTTCGACCGGTCATTGAAGGTGCGCCTGCTGGGAGTCCATACCTCCGGCCTGAAGCATGCCACCGGTCAGATGCGATTGCTCGACCAGCAGGTTTCCGAACGCTGGAGCAACGCTCTTTCGGCGGTGGATCAACTGCGCGATCGCTATGGCGAATCTGCCGTTGAGCTGGCGCGCGGCATGGAAAACCGAATCCGCGAACGAGTGCATGAGAACCCGGTGGGCCTTCCGGGAAAACGAAAACCCGACACCAAATAGCGACTCCTTAGGCCCGCAAAATGCCCATTTCCTTCGCGACACGCACCAGAATCTCCGCGGCGCGGTCCAGCAGTTCGGGGCTGTGCGTTGCGGTAACGATTGTGCGAATGCGCGCCCGCCCTTCAGGCACGGTGGGGTAGCCAATCCCCGTGGCCCACAAGCCGTTCTCGAAAAGCCGGCGTGAGAATTCATGCGCGATGCTGGCCTCGCCCACCAGAATCGGCGTGATCGGCGTCTCGCTGGTCCCGGTGTCGAAACCCGCGGCACGCAGCGCTTCCTTGAAATATCGCGTGTTCTCCCAGAGCTCGTCGATACGCTCGGGCTCGTTCTCAAGCAGATCGAAAGCAGCGAGACAAGCGCCCACCACGGCGGGCGGATGCGATGTCGAAAAAAGGAACGGCCTCGCGCGATGGTACAGGTACTCAATCAGATCACGGCTGCCGCACACATAACCGCCAAGTACGCCAACGGCCTTGGACAAGGTTCCCACCTGAATATCGACACGCCCATGCAGGTTGAAATGATCCACCGTCCCCCGGCCGTGGCTGCCCAGCACGCCGGAAGAGTGCGCGTCGTCGATCATCATGATGGCGCCGTAGCGCTCGGCGACTTCCACCAGAGCGGGAAGCGGAGCGATATCGCCGTCCATGGAGAACACGCCATCGGTGATCAGCAGCTTGCGCCCGGGCTTGTCCGCGAGATCGCGGAGCAAACTATCGGCCATGGCCACATCGCGATGCTGAAAAACATGGATCTTCGCCCGTGACAGCCGGCAGCCATCGATGATGCTGGCGTGGTTCAGCGCGTCGGAGACGATATGATCTTCCGGCGTCAGAATGGCCGAAACCGTGCCTGCGTTCGCGGTGAAACCGGATTGGAAGACGACGCACGCCTCCACTTTCTTGAATGCGGCAATGCGGCGCTCCAGTTCCATATGGAGATCCATAGTCCCCGATATGGTGCGCACCGCGCCCGAGCCCGCGCCGTATTTCGACGCCGCGTCGATGGCGGCTTCCACCAGCTTTGGATGATTGGCCAGCCCCAGATAATTGTTACTGGCGAGGTTGATCACCTCTCGGCCGTCCACGCGCGATATCGGCTCGCACGCGGATTCGAGCAGGCGCAGGCGCTGATAGGTGCCGGCTTTTCGCCACGCGTCCAGTTGTTCGCCGAGCCAGGAAAGAGGATTCGCCGCGGTCATATGGTTTCCAGAACCAGTATGACTCCGGCAGGCGTTACTCATATCTGAGCGCCGTCATGGGGTCGACGCGCATGGCGCGGATTGCCGGGATCGCGCTGGCCGCGATCGCCGAGAGAACGAGGATGGCTGCGATCGAAACGAAGGTCCCGATGTCCCAGGGGCTCACGCCGAACAGCAGGTCGGACATGAGACGCGTCACCGCCATGGAAGCGGCCAGGCCCACGACGAGGCCAACAGAAACCAGGGCGAGTCCATTGGCCACGATCATCCGCAGCACGCGGCCGCGGCTTGCGCCAAGCGCCATCCGCACGCCGATCTCCTGCGTTCGGCGGCCCACCATGAACGACACCACGCCATAGAGGCCCACGACGGAGAGAAGCAGGCCCAGGGCGCCGAAGCTGGCGGTGAGCACAGCGGTCAGGCGCGTGCCGGCGAGCCCGCGCTCGTTGACAACGTTGCGGAGCGTGTCCACTCTGATGGGGACAACCTCCGGGTTGAGCGCAGCGATCTGGCTACGGATGAGCGGGGCAAGGCTCGCCGGATCGCCGGCGGTGCGCACGTGCAGGGTCATACGCGGACCGCCCATCTGCATGGCCGGCAGGTAAACCACAGGGTCCGGAGGCGGCCCGATGATTCCCACGTTCGAATCCGCGGCCACTCCGACCACCTGAATGGGAACGCCTTCCCTCAGGCGGAGGATGTGCCCGAGCGCCTTTTCGACGCTCGCCTGGCCGATCAGATACCGGCGAGCGAGGGCTTCATTGACGATGGCCACCAGTGGGGCCTTCCTGTCGTCCTGCCAGCGGAACTCGCGGCCGCAAAGCAGGGGGATGCCCATGGTGGCGAAGTAGCCGGGGGACACGCGGTTGTTAGTTGTATCCACCCACTTGTCGCCGCCGGGCGTCGTGTAGCCGTCGATGCTCAGATCCCACGAATCGCCGTTGACGAACGGCACCCACGCGGCAAAGCTCGCGGAGCGGACACCGGAGACTGCGACAGCGCGTTCGACAAGCTGGCGGTGAAAGAGCGCGGACTTCTCCGGCGGCAGTCCCTGCAGGCTGGGATCGGTCTCCACCAGCAGCACATGATCGGGCCGGAACCCGAGGTCGATTCCCTGGGCGCGCACGAACGCGCGGCTGAAAAGGCCAGCGGCGATAAGCAGCATCACGGAGAGCGCAACCTGGCCCCCGATGAGAAAGCGGCGAGCGATTCCGCTGAATGCGAAATGCCCGGAGACCGCGGTGCGCGTGCTGGCCACGGCGGCCCACGCATCGCGCACGGAGAGAAGCGCGGGAGCGAGGCCGAACAGAATGGCGACCAGCGCCGAGCCGGCGGCCCAGGCGAGGGCGCGGCGGTCGATCTGAAACAACGGCGTTCCATCGGCGGGGAGCAGGGCGGCAAGTTCACGAATACAGGCCGCCGCCATCAGCACCCCGGCGCTGAGGCCGAGCGCGGCAAGGATCGCCGATTCGGTGAGGAACTGGCGCACCAGGCGAAAACGCGAGGCACCCATGGCGAGCTGCGTCGAAGTTTCGCGCATACGCGAAAATGCACGGGCCATCATGAGGCTGGCAACGTTGGCCGCGGCAATGAACAGCACCAGACCGACGAGCGCAAGCACGATCTTCGGGGCCATGCTGCCGTTGCCGTCCGTGCGGCGCTCCATCTCATAGCGGACAATTCCGACCGTGTTCCGGTTGCTCTCCGGGTACTGGCGCTCGAGCTCGCGCATGAGTACGGTGAGCTCGGCCTGGGCCTGTTCGAGCGTTACGCCGGGGCGAAGACGCGCGTCCATGGCGAAGCTTCTCCAGGAGCGGTTCACCAGCAGTCCGTCGCCGTCGGGCGAGAGCACGGTGGTCATCATGACGGGCACGTAAAAATCCGGACGCTGGAACAGCTCGACGCCGGTGAACCATTCGGGCGCCACGCCGATGACGGTGAAGCTGTGAGCGTTCAGGCGCACCTGCTTTCCGACTATGGAGGGGTCCGCCGCAAGCGCGTTCCTCCAGAACCCGTAACCGAGGACGACCACCGGGTCTCGGCCAGGCGCCTTTCCCTCTTCGGGCAGGAACGTGCGGCCCAGCCCGGCGGGAACGCCCAGGGTGGAGAAGAAATTGTCGGAGACCATCAGGCCGCGCGCCAGCTGCGGCGACACGCCGGGAACGGCGCCGGCGGGGTTGAGACTGGCGGACAGGTCGCTGAAGATGGCCAGGTCCTGGAAGGAGTGCGAGCGCGCACGAAAATCGAGCCAGTCGAGGTACGAGGAGTTCCCGTAACGCGTCTCGCGGGAGGCCGCCGTATCGACAGCGACAAGGTGGTGCGCGTCGGGCACGGTGAGCGGCCGGAACATCGCGCCGTCCACGACGCTGAAGATCGCCGTGTTCGCGCCGATGCCGAGAGCCAGAGTGATGACCACCACGATGGTGAACGATGGATTGCGGCGCAGGTTGCGGACGGCGAGACGCAAATCTCGCCAGAGCGAATCCAGGAAAGCGACGGTGTTCATTTCGTAAATGGCCTCACGGATAAGGGTTGCGTTTCCGAGTTTGCGTCGGGCGGCGGCGCGGGCGTCCGCGGGAGACAAGCCAGTTTCAATCTGGCGCGCGGTTTCCATCTCGACGTAGGATTCGAGTTCCGCGGCGCGCTCGGCGTCCCAGCGCCTACGCCGGAAGAATCGAAGCGGGTTCACTGCTCTTCCTCCACGGCCGGATGAAGCACGCGGCCGATGGCCTCCACCAGTTGCTCCCAACGGCTGGTTTGCTGCAGAAGCTGCTTTCGGCCGTCGGCGGTGAGCCGGTAATATCGGGCCTTGCGGTTGTTCTCCGAGGTTCCCCAGAACGAGGCGATCCAGCCGCGGCCCTCAAGACGGTGGAGCGCGGGATACAGGGAGCCGTGTTCCACCTGTAGAACGTCTTCTGAACGTCTTTCGATGGCATGGGCGATCGTGTGACCGTGAGCGGGCGCTGCAGCGAGGGTCTTCAGGATAAGCAGGTCCAGAGTGCCCTGGACCATTTCACTTTCGAGCGGGGCCTTCCCGGTTCGTCCCATGAGACGATTATACTCAGGTCGACGATCTAGTGGAAGAGAAATCTGCGAAGGAGAGCCGTATGGAACCGGGTGGCCGAGATCCGCCGCAGGCCGAGAGCCTGCCGTACACTAGTACGAAGTGACCGGCCACTCGATTGTCTTCTGGACTTAGACCGCGTCCGGCACAACAAACGGCGCACGGTACCGCCGCCGGAACATCGCCGTCGCCTCCTCGTCGCCTTCACAGCGGTAGTTTTCCGCATCGAAAATCAGCGTACGTCCCACGCGGTAAGAAATGTTCGCCAGATGCACCAGCGTGGTGGAGATGGCGCCTTCCTCGATGGGCGAGTTCAGATCCGAAGCCTTGCCGCTGCGCAGCGCGTCGACAAAGTTCTGCCACGGGTTGGCCTCGGCAAAATTCGCCGGACCGTGTTGTTGATCACGCCCGAGCCAGGATTGATAGCGCCCGTCGGCCTCGATCGCGAGATATCCTTTCGACCCATAGAAGATCGCGCCCATGGTGTTCGAATCGCGATTCGGGCCACCGTCCATCCCCGCCTCGTGATTGGTCATCCAGTGGCGCACCTCAAACACCATGTGCTTTTGGCGCCCCTTGGAATCGAGAAAGTCGTAATTGGCGGTAAGGACGTTGGGCGTTTGCTGATCGTCGTCGAACATGAAATGGCCGCCCTGCGCGCTCACTTTGTACGGGTATTTGACGCCCAGTCCCCAACGGCACACATCCACCTGATGGATCCCCTGGTTCCCGATGTCGCCATTGCCGTAATCCCACATCCAATGCCAGTTGTAATGGAACCGGTTTTTCGTGAAGGGCCGCTCGGGCGCAGGGCCAATCCAGAGATCGTAATGAACGCCTTCCGGCACGGCCTCTTCCGGCGTATGGCCAATGGTGTCCCGCCACTTGAAGCAAAGACCGCGGGCCATGTAGAGATCGCCAATAACGCCGTCGCGCATCTTCTGCATCGCCTCTTTGACCGAGGTCAGCGTGCGGTTCTGGGTGCCATGTTGCACCAGAAGATGGTCGTATTTGCGCGCCGCGGCAACAATCTGCTTCGCCTCGAACATGTCGTGCGAACAGGGCTTCTCCACGTAGACGTGTTTGCCGGCCTGCAGCGCCCAAATGGTCTGCAACGTATGGTGGTGATTCGGCGT
>JBEKFB010000195.1:0-8454 GCA_050013535.1 Bryobacteraceae bacterium
GGCGGGACGGCGCAAGTGTGACAGGCATGCCTGCAACTTAGATCGGCTCGTTCGGGCGGATTGTTTATACACGCCGGACCCGCGGGTAACGTCATGTCTTTTGTGGGGTTTCGCCTTTGGGCCGTTCTGGCCGTGTTTCTGTCCTGCTTCGCAAATCTCTCCAGGGCCAGCGATGCCAGCGATGCGGCCTCCCAGCTTGCTCACGATGCCGCCAAAGCGGTCCGTAAAGGCGATCTGACCAAGGCATATCTCCTTTATTCACATGCATATTCGCTGGATCCTGGTAATCCGGACTACGGCGTCCGCATGCATTCTCTGGAATCTCTCGCCAAGCTCGATCCCAACCCTAAGGGCAAGCCGGAGATCGCAGCGGAAGACTCCGGCGGCGATGACGCGATCGACAAAACCATCTTTGGCGAGCTCACCCCTCAGGACGCCGCCGACGCCCGCCAGCCCCTGCCGCCCACTGAGTTGACAACTACGGCGCTTGTTGAAGATTTCGATCTTCGAGCCGACGCCCGATCCCTGTATGAGCAGGTTGCGAAAGCGTTTGGGCTGCTGGTGGTGTTCGATTCGGAGTTCACACCACCCGCCACCATGCGTTTCCAGATGCAACAGGTGGATTATCGTACCGCCCTTCGAGCTCTGGAGGACGCTACAGGCTCGTTCATTATCCCGGTGACCGACAAGCTGATCTTTGTGGCGGCGGACACCCCGGCCAAACGGCAGACGTTGGAGAAGAACGTGGCGATGGCGATTCCCATTCCGGAAACGGTCAGCACGCCGGAGCTCAATGAAGTGGTGACAGCCGTGCGCTCCACCATGGACATCCAGAAGGTGACCGTGGACACCGCGAATCGCATCGTGCTGCTGCGTGACCGGGTCTCCAGGGTCCGCCCCGCCCAAGCCCTGCTGGAAAGCCTGATGAGACCCCATCCGCAAGTGGAGCTTGAGGTGGACCTGGTGAGTCTGGATGGTGCGGATTCACTGCAATGGGGTCTGGCGTTGCCCAATTCATTTCCGATTGTGGACTTCGGTTCCATTGCCAAATACGTCGCCTCCTCGATTCCGCAGGGTTTCTCCCACTTCATGGCGTTTGGCGGCGGCGCGACGTTTATCGGGATCGGCATCACCGAGGCCAACTTGTTCGCCAACGTCTCTAACTCCCTTACCACCACTGTGTACAAGACGAGTCTGGTGGCTTCGCAGGGTCTCCCGGCGACCTTGCACGTTGGCGACAAGTATCCGCTGGTCACCAGTTCATTCGCCACCTCGGGACCCGGAACTGCCGCCACATTGCCCCCTCCCACCATTCAGTTCGAGGATCTTGGATTCGAGCTGAAGATCACGCCGTACATACACGGTACCGACGAGGTGACTCTGGACGTGGAGGCCAATTACGAGCTCCTTGGACAGGTGGATTACAACGGCATCCCGGAAATCGATAACCGCAAATTCAAATCCACGGTACGCCTTCGCAACGGTGAGTGGGCGGTGGTTACTGGCTTGCTGAGCCGCACCGATGCAACCAGCCTTGCGGGGATCGCGGGAGTGGCCGGAATCCCCATTTTGGGGAAGCTGCTCAGCACCAATACCAAAAGCGACGACCGGACGAATACCCTGCTGGTGATCAAGCCCCGGCTCATGTACATGCCGCCCAGCGAATCCACCTCACCCACGCTGCTCACCGGTACCGAAACAAAGCCGATTTCTTTGCTTTAGATTAGAATGGTTCAGGGGCCGCCTGAATCAATTCAGGCCGGCCAGCATCCTATACTTTGGAGCTGAAAGAAAAATGGCAGGCGACAAAACAACCACCTCTACCGGTGCGAGCGTTGGCACTGGCGACAAAACAGTCACCTTTACCGATGCGAGCTTTGACACTGATGTACTGAATTCCGAAGTCCCGGTTTTAGTGGACTTCTGGGCCAAGTGGTGCGGGCCCTGCAGAACGATGGCCCCTACCGTGGACGCCATCGCCGGCGATTACGCGGGCAAGGTGAAGGTTGGGAAGCTGGACGTGGACGAGAACGGCGGCACGGCAATGCGCTACAACATCCGCGGCATCCCCAGCCTGCTGCTGTTCAAAGGTGGCCGGGTAGTGGACCAACGCGTGGGGGCCGTCGGCAAGTCCGATGTCCAGAAGATGCTGGACGCGCACGTCTAACGGTTTCCGCACCGCGTATCCGGCGCTTTTGATTTTCCCTCGTGCCGCGCGAGCGCAAAACTCATCTACTCTGGAATTGAAGAAACCATGGCGGGCGACAACACCTTCATCTTCACCGATGCGAGCTTTGATGCGGATGTTCTAAGTTCCGAAGTCCCGGTTCTGGTGGACTTCTGGGCTGAGTGGTGCCCGCCCTGTAAGAAGTTGGGCCCTACCGTTGACGCCATAGCCGGGGATTACGCGGGCAAGGTGAAGGTTGGCAAGGTCGACGTGGACGAGAACCGAGCCACGACCATGCGCTATAGCATCCAGAGTATTCCCAGCCTGCTGCTCTTCAAGGGTGGCCGGGTGGTGGACCAGCGCGTGGGAGCCGTCGGTAAATCCGATGTCCAGAAGATGCTGGACGCGCACGTTTAACGGCTTCTGCGCCGGCGCGCTGGCAACGTTGAGTTTTCCCTTAGCGGCGGGCGCGCAAACTTCATCCGAACAGTACGGAGTCTACACGGAAGCGCCGCGGCTCTTTCTGCGGCCGCAACGGCTGCGGCTCCTGCGCCGGGAGCGTGAACGGCAATCCATCCGCTGGATGCAGTTAGACTCGCTTGTCAGCGGTGGTGCGCCGATGAGCGAGCCGGGGTTTTCGGCAGCGCTGTTTTTTGCCGTAAGCGGCGATAAGGCTGCTGCTCGGAAGGCGGCCGATTGGGCTGTCCGCGACGGCAAGGACATGCGGCAACTTGCCCTGGTTCTGGACTGGTGTCGCGATGTGCTTTCGGAAGACGAGCGCAAAGTAATCGCCGGACGATTGGCAGCTGGACTCGCGACGAATGGGGCGGGCGATGTCGCTTCAGTCCGCGACAGAGTACTGGCCGCGATCGCGATAGCCGATTACGATCAGCCCACCACTGAGCGTACGCTCCAAGCGGTGATCGAGAACTGGTGGCGCGAGCGAACGGCTCCTGGGTTGCGATCCGGCGATATCGGCTTCAGCCAGGCGGACCTGTATCCTCTCCTCGAAATCATTCACACGCTTCGCGACAGTCTCAGTATCGATCTGCGCGATGACGCGCCACGGTATTTCGCTTCCCTTCCGCTTTGGTACCTTGCCAGTTTCTATCCAGCTCCCTACGAGGCTGCGGCCAACGAGTTCCGGGTACCCTCGTGGGCCGGAGCCGGAGAACCGGACTTGCGCGGGGCGGCTTTGGCGCGGTCTGCCGGTATGGCCATGGTCGCGTCCGACCCTAACTCCAATGAGACGCAGTACGCGCAGGGTTTTCTAATGCAGGACCGTTTCATCATGCGCGACACGTTTGGCGCGCCGTACGAATTCCTTTGGGCGAATCCCTATCAGCCGGGGCTGGCGTATTCGCTGCTGCCGCTGGTGTTCTACGATGCGCAGCGTGGCGCGCTGTTCGTCCGTTCCTCGTGGGATGAGGACGCCCGCTGGTTCGGCATTGTGGGCCGCGAGTTTCAATTGTTCGACGATGGACGGGTGCACGTTCTGGAGATGGGCCCCGAGGCGGCATCACCGAAGCCGCTGGAGATCGGACCCGCCGAGGTGCTGCAGTGGCGCGTTCCGCTGCGCGTCGACGCCGGGGCGGAAACTATCTTTGTCGTCGGTGGCCGGCCTGGTGTGAATTACAAAGTGGAGATCGAGGACGAAGAGATGCAGGAAGCCGATGCGGACCGTGCGGGAACGGTGCGGGTCGACCTTCCGAAGGATCGCCATCCCATGGTATATCTGTCGGCGGCCCGTTAACGTGTTTCCCCGCAAATCACCACCCCTCGCGCAGGCGAACGCACACGGCAGAAGAAATGACGCCACGGGCCCAGCTTCACGTATCCCATGATTCCAATACGCCGGTAAGCGATCTTCTCGGCGGGACGGAACGCCGCCATGTTCTCCGGCATCAGGATGGCCACAAATCGCCGGTAGCCCAACTCGCGGAAATATAGAACCATCTCGTTCCCGCGCACGGCCGCAATGTTCAGGTTGCGGAATTGCGGAGCCGTGTAACTGCCGTACGTGTAAATCTCATCCTCGGCGGGCCGGATTTCGCAGCTTAAGTAATCGATCCGCGCTATTCCCGTTGCTGCCCAGCACGTGCTGGCGATGGTGTTCTGGTGGCGTGCCACGAAGCATTTCTGGCCTTGCCGGAACCGTTCGCATATGTCGGCCGCGCTCGATCCGGGCCGATGGGCCAGATACTCATCCAGATCGCCCGCGGTCAGGAGGCTCACTTCCACGTTCACGCCCGCCTGCTGCTCCATGATGGGCTCCTGAAGGAGCCGCTCGATCAGAATCGCTCGCCGGTAGACGGTTTCGCCCAGGATACGGAACCAAAGGCTAACCGGTCCCTCGGTCCGCAGCACCTCGGCCGCCCTGCTGAATGACATCTTCGAATGGTACATCGGCCTCCACGCTATCCTGATAGGCAGCCCCTTCCATGGAAAGGACACCGTCTTCGCCGACCGCGCGTCTGATGGCCGGCCTGGTGGGGCAGTGATCAGCGCATGTTCGAGATCCTCGGGCCGATTCAGGACATCGAACGCATCGCCGCTGGCTCCTCGATTCACGAATTGCGAAGGCTCCGAAAGAATTATGGCTCCGGCCGGTGGCGCAAGCTCAAGGGCAACGCGCGAGTTCGACTCGAAGATGGTACGGTGAAACTAGCCGAGGTGCATTGGTATGAGGCGCACGGCATCGGCAAGAAGGAATTCAAGATCAAACGCTTTCTGGATTGAGTGGCATGCCCCCATTGACGTCCGCTGATTCCGCGTACGTGGTGTGCGTCCGGAACGACGAGGTCCCTGCGTCGCTGGAGCTTCGAAAGATCTATGCGATCATTCCCGACGCAGAATCGGAAAGGCATGGCATGCTGCGAGTAATCGATGAGTCGGGCGAGGATTACCTTTATCCGCATGACTGGTTTGTCGCGTTCGATCCGAGCGACGAGTTGCGCCTGGCGCTAAAGACCGTCACGGCCTGACGTTCTTCGACGCTTCCTGCCTGGGATACCGGATCACGCCCCACGCTATCCTGATAGGCAGCCCCTTCCATGGAAAGGACACCGTCTTCGCCGACCGCGCGTCTGATGGCCGGCCTGGTGGTCACGCTGGCCGCCGTCGGTGTGTTCGCGTGGTATTCGCTCGGGCAGATCGCCGGTCTGCGCGACCTGCAAACCCACGTCGTGGACCGTAACCGCCGCGATTCCCTACAGCTTCTGCGCATCCAGAACAGCCTCAACTCGCTGGCGATCGCGATGCGCGACATGATCAGCGGTGACGAGCCCTATGGGCTGGAGGCCTATCGGGATCAGGTGGCGGGCCTGCGCATGGACCTCGATGACGCCATGCGAACCGAACAAAAGCTCGCGCCTTCCGAACGCAGCCCGGACCGCCAGCATTTCCTGAGCGATTCGCTGACACGCCTTTGGAGCGATCTCGACCGCGCCTTCACGCTCGCCGCCACTGGCCATGACAATGAGGCGCGAGAAATTGTCCGCACCACCGCGCAATCCGAACAAAGCGTCACCACCAGCATTTCGCGCCTGCTGGTGCAGAACTACGATGCCGAAGACCAGGCCATGGCGCGCATCCAGCAGATCTATGTGCGGGTTGAACGAAACGTCTACATCTTCGTCGCGGCCATGCTGGTGAGCCTTTCGCTGATCAGTTTGTACCTCATCTATTCGAATCGCCGCCTGTTCGAGCAACTGGCCAGCCTTTCCGGCGAGCGCCGCGACCTTGCCCGCAAACTGATCACCATGCAGGAAGAGGTGCTGCGTTCCATTTCCCGCGAACTGCACGACGAGTTCGGGCAAATCCTGACGGCGATAGGAGCGATGCTCACCCGCGCGTCCCGCCAGAATGCGCCCGATTCGTTCAAGGAAGATATCCGCGAGGTCCGCGACGTGGCGCAGCACACTCTGGAGCGAGTGCGCGGCCTTTCCCTGGTGCTTCATCCATCGATACTCGACGAAGGCGGTCTGGAACAGGCCATCGACTGGTATCTTCCCGTCTTCCAGCAACAGACCGGCATCGCCGTCACCTACAATAAGACGGGCGCGAGCGAACCGATCCCCGATACCATGGCTATTCACGTTTATCGCGTGCTGCAGGAAGCATTGAACAATGTGGCTAAGCACGCGCGCTGCGAAAAAGTGTCGGTATCTCTGCACTTTGGCGTCCGGGAAATGGAGTTGGAAGTGCGCGATCAGGGCGTGGGGATGGCATCGGCGGAACAACGGACCGGACGCCGCGGCATCGGTATGGTGGCCATGCGCGAACGAGCGGAACTGCTGAAGGGCAGAATTGAATTTGTGCACCCTTCGGAAGGCGGAACGCTGGTGCGGTTGCGCGTGCCTTTGGGCGAAACGTCCCCGGAACCGGCGGAGCCGGCAGTGAAGGAGGCCCTGGCAAGTGAGCAGTGAAATCACAGTGCTGCTGGCGGACGATCATAGCCTTGTGCGCAAGGGTTTCCGCCGCATGCTGGAAGATGAAGAGGGCATCCGCGTGGTAGGCGAAGCCGAGGACGGCAGCGGCGCGATCCGCCTGGCCCAGGAACTCAAGCCCCATGTAATCGTGATGGACATGTCCATGCCCGGCCTGAACGGAATGCAGGCCTCCATCGAAATCCTCAAGGTGCTGCCGAAAACCGCCATTCTGATTCTGAGCATGTACTCGGAAGAGAATTACGTACGCAACGCGCTGAAAGCGGGCGCGCGCGGCTACATCCTGAAGAACGCGGCCGACATCGATCTGGCCAGCGCGGTGAAGAAGGTGGCCGCCGGGCATCAGGTAATCGGTCCCGGCCTGATCAGCGCCACTCCGGGCGATTACGACGAGAGCGAGGATAAACTTACCGCGCGCGAAAAGCAGGTGCTGCAGCTGATCGCGGAGGGCAAGTCGAATAAGGAGATTGCCGGATTGCTGGAGCTGAGCGTCAACACGGTCTCCGTGCACCGCGCGAACATTATGGAGGCTCTGGGCATCCATCGTACCGCCGAGTTGGTTTTATACGCGGTGCGGAAGGGGCTTGTGCAACTCCCGTGAATCGCAGGCAGTTTCTGCTGGGCGCGGCGGCTGTGCCGTTTCTGCGGGCCGCGTCGAATCCCGCGCCGGGCTTTCGTTTCGTGGACGTCACTTCGCAGGCGGGCATCCACTACATCCACAACAGCGGCGCATTCGGCGGCAAGTATCTGCCGGAAACGCTGGGTCCCGGCTGCGCGTTCCTCGATTACGATAACGACGGCTGGCAGGACATTCTCATCGTCAACGGCATGGACTGGCCTGGCCACAAGCGCCAGCGCAGCACCATGCGCCTTTACCGCAACAATCGCAACGGCACGTTCAGCGATGTGACGCACGCGGCGGGCCTGGATATCGAGATGTACGGCATGGGCGTGGCCGTTGGCGATTACAACAATGACGGCTTCTCTGACATCTTCATCACCTGCGTGGGCCAGAGCCGCCTGTTCCGGAACACCGGCCACGGTACGTTCGTCGACGTTACAGTAAAGGCCGGCATTGGCAATCATCAGGGGCTGAGTACATCGGCCTTGTGGTTCGATTACGACCGTGACGGTCTGCTGGATCTGTTCGTCTGCAACTACGTGAAGTGGTCCGCCGAGACCGACATCCCCTGTACCCTCGATGGAACCACCAAAACGTATTGCACGCCCGAGGCTTATCATGGCGCCACCTGCTGGCTTTTCCGCAACCGCGGCAACGGGACGTTTGAGGACGTAACGGCGAAGAGCGGCATCTTTGACACATCGTCGAAATCGCTCGGCGTGGCTATGCTCGATTACGACATGGATGGCTGGCCGGATCTGTTCGTGGCCAACGATACTCAGCCGAACAAGCTGTATCGCAACGGGCGCGATGGCCGCTTCGAGGATGTTGCGCTGCGCGCGGGCGTGGCCTTTAGTGAGGATGGCAAGGCGCGCGCCGGCATGGGCGTGGATGCTGGCGACTACGACAACTCCGGAGTTCCCAGCCTGGTGGTGACGAATTTCGATAACGAGATGCTGGGGCTCTACCGCAAGGACAAATCGGGAAGCTACATCGATCTGGCGCCGGGCTCGGATATCGGGCGTCTTTCGCGTCGCAGCCTGGGCTTCGGCTGCTTCTTCTTCGACGCCGATCTCGATGGCAAGCTCGACCTGCTGGTAGTCAACGGGCACATAGACGACACCTATCGCCGCATCAGCCGCGATGCGCGCTACGAGCAGCCCCCTCATCTGTTTCTCAACAGGGGCCACGATGGTTTCGCGGATGTGGCCAGCCAG
>JBEKFB010000196.1:0-13358 GCA_050013535.1 Bryobacteraceae bacterium
ATGGTTCCGTCGGGCATATGCGTGGCCCGGGCCATGTGTCCCAGACGAATCTTGGGACCCTGGACGACCTGTGCGATGTCCTTGATCCGAAGGGCGGTCCCGTTCTTGGTGGTCAGTACCGTCTGTTCGATGTCGCTCACATGGTGGAAGAGACCGAGCGCCCGAACGTTCATTTGCTGGAGCCCGGTCTCGACAAAGCTGCCACCGGCGTTGACGTTATTATTAGCCAGTTGCTGCTCAACCTGACCGATACTCAGTCCGTACGACACCAGTTTGTTCGGGTCGATCTTTACTTGGTATTCCTTGACGGTGCCTCCGAAGTCGGAAACATCAACCAGATCCGGAACGGATTTGAACTGCTTAAACAGAGTCCAGTCCTCGATGGACCTTTGCTCCATGAGGTCGTACATGGGATTGGTGCTGCGGATGGTGTACCAATAGATCTGTCCCGTGGTGCTCCAGTCCGTGCCGATCTGGGGAACAAGGCCCTGGGGCAGGTTCACCTGGGTGAGCCGCTCCAGCGTCTTCTGCCGGTTCCAGTCGTTCACGGAGCTGTCGTCGAAGATCATGATGATGAACGACAGACCGAAAATGGATTCGGAGCGCAGAAACGTCATATGGGGCATCCCGCCCATCTGGATTTCGATGGGGACGGTGACCTGTTGTTCCACTTCCTCCGCTGACCGGCCAGGCCACTGAGTGATGACCGTCACGTAGTTATCCGCGATGTCGGGATAGGCTTCCACCGGCAGATTGTGAAAGGAGATAGCGCCCCAGGCCGTCAACAAAATCACTATGGCGATAACCACAAAGCGGTTGTTGAGCGCAAAATCTACAAGAGCACGAATCATCTGCTTCTCCGTGTGATGAGCGGCATGGGATCTCTATTGATTGGTCGCGATGGTGTGTTCCATCACCACGGCGTTCGCCACCACCTGCTGGCCTGGCGCTAACCCCGACTTGATCGCCTGCATGTTGTCCGGCAGGGGATCCCCATCAACCACTTCCACGCGGCGGAACTTTCTGTCCGGCGCGGGCACATACACCCAGTCGCGGTCGTGCAGATGAAGGACCGCCGATGCCGGAACCTCTGTATAGGTTTCCGTCTTACGCCCCCTGAAGGTAGCCGTGGCGAACATTCCCAGACGCATCATGTCGCCAGGATTAGCCACTTCGATGCGCACCTTCGCGGTGCGGAGATTGGGGTCGAGAACCACCCCGATGTTGTTAACAGTGCCATGAAGCACCTTGTCGGGGAAGGCGTTCAGAACGACGGAGGCCTGGTCGCCGACCTTGACGCTGGCCATGTCATTCTCGTATACATCGCAGACGATCCAGACTTTTGACATATCGGAAATCGTGAACGGAGCCGGCGACGAATAAGACTGCACGGCCGATTGGTTGGTGATTTCCTGGTCGGTGATGGTTCCCGATACGGGAGCATACACCGAAACGATACCCGTCGGATGGTCGGGGTCGGAACCAAGCAGCCCGAGTTGTTCCTTCGCCTGATTGAGGACAAGAACATTGTCATCCTCGGCATTCTGAGCTATTTCCTGAGAAGCTTTTGGAATCGCTCCATTCTGGAACAGGTCGTTGGCGCGGTCCAGTTGAATCTTCGTCAGTTCCTCATTCTTGACGGCCTGGAGATAACTGGAAAACGCGCCGGCGATATCCGCGCTTCTCACTTTGAACAGAAGCTTGCCTTTCTTCACCACATCGCCGAGCCGAGCGTCGATTTCCACGATTCGCCCCGTGGCGAGAGACGGCACGGGCACCTGCAACGAGACGTCCGGATTCACCGCTCCGGTGACGCTCAACTCGGGCGCCGCGGTATACTCACCCGCCGTGACCAGAGGAAACTGTTCCGGATGCTGAACCTGGAAGAGCGAGACATCGAAGAAAGGGACGATCTTTGCAGGAGGCGGCGCGCCCGCGGCCGGATCGGCCTGTGCGTTGCTGCAGGCATCAAGAAGCAGCAGCGACGAAGTGAGAACCAGGAGAAAACAAATTGTCAGAGCTTTACTGTTCACGAGAGACCCCACTTAGTATCTGGCTCAGTGCGACTGAACCATGATGGGGCGCGGGTCATAAGAACCGCGTAAAGTGACGGGATCAAAAACTACTATGAGCTGCATCGAGACCCTTTATCGGGCATCGCTCCGCGGATGCAAGTTATGGATCGCAAAAGCGATAGCCAAAGTGAAGCTCAGTCAGTAAGTACTGCGGAGAAGATGGATCGTCCTCGATTTTCTTGCGAAGCTGTCCCACGCATACACGCAGGTATTCGACCTGCTGCGAGTACTCGGGGCCCCAAACCGCCGCGAGCAATTTGGCGTGGGTGATGGGAAGCCCGGCGCGGGCCATCAAATGATGCAGTACATCGAACTCCTTCGGAGTCAAACGCACATCCGTTCCGGCTTTGCGCACGGTGCGGTTGGCGGGATCGAGTTCGAGTTCGCCGACGGCAATCGGTAGTTCCACCGCGAAAGGAACCGGAACGATGCGCCGGACCGCGGAGCGCAACCGAGCCAGCAATTCCGGGATGGAGAAGGGCTTGGTAATGTAGTCGTCGGCCCCGGCGTCGAGCGCCTCCACCTTGTCCATCTCCTTGTCCAACACCGTTAGCATCAGGATCCCGAGCCGTGGCGATTTTTTTCGAATTTCCCGGCAGGCGGCGATTCCGCCCATGCCGGGCATGTTCACATCCAGAAGGACAACGTCGAAGGGGTAAGCGCCAATCTGCCGGAGCGCCTGCTCCCCGTCAGAGGACTCGGCAACGTCGAAATTCAGCGCGCCCAACGTTCGCCGGAGCACCCGGCGAAGATCGGGGTCGTCGTCAGTAACCAGAACACGTCCATTAAGAGGAACCATAATGACTCACTTAATGCCCACGCGACGCGGGAAGAGAAAGGAAGAACGACGTTCCGTAGCCTTCCTCGCCTTCGGCCCAAACGCTCCCGTGATGCGCGGCAACAATCTGCCTGACAATGGAAAGCCCCAGCCCGGTGCCCGCGGATGAGTGCCTGATCTCAGGCGCCCGATAGAATCGCTCGAATACCCGTTCCCGATCCTCCGGCCTGACCACAACGCCCTTGCTGCGAACCGACAGAACCACGCGCGGTTCTTTCACCGCGAATGCGATGTCGACGGGCGAGCCGTCTTCGGAGTACTTGAGGGCGTTGTCGACAAGCTGGTTTACGGCGGTGAGGACCAGTTCGCGATCCGCGAGGACGGGAATCTCCCCAGTCACCGCCGGCATGCGAAAACGTTCTCGATCTGTTGCCTCGGTGAGCCTCTGGATAGCGGCACGGACGATGCGGGAGAAGAGTACCGGCTCGCGTTGGGGTTTGAATTCGGTGTCGTCCAGCATTGCCGCGCTCAGCAGACGCGAGGCCACTTCATCCAGCTTTCTGGCTTGCTGGTCGACAGTAGTTACCAGTTCCGCTTGCAGCTCGGACAAACCGCCGACCGCGAGAAGACCGGAACTAGCGGTCCGCGCGATCGCTATGGGCGTCTTGAACTGGTGCGCCAGCGCGTCGAGCACCGCGGTGCGCAACTGTTCGGTCTGCCGGAGTGCCTGGGCGCGGCACTCTCTCTGCAACCCGCGAACACGCTCCACCCCAATGGCGCAGAGTGAGGCGAGTGCTGTTGCGGCGAGCCTGGTCATCACGGTGCCGTGCAAAGCCAGACCGCCGACGGGACTGGCTCCCAGACGCAGAACGCAATACCAGCTCCTGGTGGCGGGATCGAAGAGGTCGTGGTCCAGCAGATACGCATCGCGGGTCATTTGTTCCGCGCCGGGCGTGTCTTCGCCGCTCTGATACGTCGCGCCGGAATGAGCATCGAACAACCGAACGCCATGCAGTTCGAACGTCTGCCGGATCAGCGATGCGATTGGATTGCCCGGCTCGCTGGCGCCGTCCTGAAGGAGGATTCTGCGCGAAGTTTCGTATAGCCGTTCCATATCGCGCCGCTCGGCGATCGCTTCCCGAGCTCGCTGGCGAGCCTGTAGTGACAAACGGCTGATGACCAGAGCGGTAAATTCAAATGCGCCCAGCGCGACCCAGTTCGCTGGACTGTTGGCGAAGCTGAAAACGGGCGGCACGAAAAAGTAGTTCAGACAGGCAGCGGCGGTAACGGATATAAATGTCGCCTGCCAAAAGCCGCCATAGAGCGCGGCCAGAACCACGAGGACAAGTTGAACGAAACCGGTAAATGCAAAACTCTGGTCAAAGCGGAACGACACCCAGGTGGTGACAGCGACTCCGGCAAGAGCGAGACCACCCGGTAAGGCGCCCGCAGCCCCGGCGACGAGTTTATTGAACAGACGCGAAGCGGCGCGCGGTATTGCAAACGGCCGATAAGGCGGCACGAGCGAGGTTATCGCCCGTGCCGAAACAGACCCTTCTATGCCACTCGTTCGCGCCGACACAACGGTCAGAACCGGACCATTACACCAGCGGACAGCTTAAACTCGCTGCGGCGAAGGTCCGGGTACCAAATGCCCGCACCGCCGCAGGTAACCTGGGCGGCCGCCAGATTAGACGTGTCAGATGTGGCGCCGTTACCACACGTATAGTACTGAGGTAAGCCGTTATCACCTCCCGGAGGAGTGACGCCGCCGCGGCCCGCGAAGTATGGGATGTCCGAGTGACGATATCCAGCCTCTGTCCACCAGGTGAGATACTCCTTTGGCATGTACTGCAAGGTGACCGTGCTATCCCACATATGGGCCCTTTGGCCGGGAAGCTCCGGGAAGTAAACCGAGCCCACTGCGGCCCAGGCTCCATCGATAGGCGGCAGCAGCGTCAAATAGCGGCCCCAGTTGCTCATCTCTCCGCCGCCAAGCGTTATTGCCCACAGGTCCTTGTGGAACCAATACCGGTTATAGGCCATCCACCCGATGAACGTGTCCTTGTTATGGCTTGGCGCGCCCAGGCAAGTGATTCCACCGCCAAACTGGCACCCGGCGTCGGCCGTGAGCGACATGGCTATCTTGGAGAGGCCCAGGCTGTTCGGATTGTTGTAGAACCTGATCAGAATGCTGTCGTCGGTGTGAATACGTTCGGTCTGGGGAAGGCCCAGATTATCCTCTCCGAACCCATACTGGTTCGCGACAAGCTTGAACCATTCCCTCGGGATCCAAAGAAGCTGTCCGCCGAGTCCGGGGTGGCCGTTGTATTTGGCGTAGGAACGATGGCTGATAAGTCCAGTTGTCGTAATTGTAGTAACTGAACAGGCCAATGTACGACACAAAAATGCCCGCGTCTACGTTCAGGCCGTGTTTCACGTTGAAATGGTACCCGCCCCACGCTTCCGAGATATACTTATACGCACCCTGAAGGTCCCACTGGCCAACTCCGCCGGTATTCCCCGGCTCGCTGCCCGTCGCCGAGCTTGCATCGTTGCGCGGCGTGGTAGTGGCGAACAATCCCTGCATAAACAGAATTCGGCCGCGGACATTGTCCCAGTGGAAGTCACCGCCGACGCTGGCCTGCTCAATCTGGACTTCGCCGGAACGGAACGATTCGGTGGCGCCGACAATAGTGTGGTCGAGTGGCTGGTTCATATCTTCCATGTAATGCGTATCGAAGCGAACCTCAGGAGTGAAGAACTTGGTGTCGAGCACCGTGTCTTTGTCGCGCGAGTTGCCGTTGAGCCACGTAAAGTCGGCGAAAGCGAACGGGGTGAAGTTGTCAACCGCGGGGCCGGCATCCGGAGCAGCGAGAGCTTTCGGGAGAACGTCCGGGGGCGGGCCCGCCGGAGTGGCCGGGGCTTGCGGTCCCGCTGTCGCGTCGGTAGCGACCACTACCGTTCCTGGAAAAACCGGAAGGTTCGGGCTCTCCGAGTTCATGGCGAGAAGTGGCCCGTGCGACTGTCTTACGGCGGCGTTAGCGGTCTGGTTTTGGGTGTTCTGTAGTTCCGCCTCGAGCAGCTCGATCCGTTTCTTCATGGCTTCGAGCTCCTGCGCCATGGCGGGAATTAGTCCCGGATCGGCGGGCACAAAGTCGGCACGAAACTGCTCACCGGCGCCGAGTGTATGCGTGAAAACCTGCGAAAAACTAAGACCGGCCTTGGTGGCCACGATTTCGTATGAACCTGGTTTCAGGTTAGGTACCTGATACTCCCCCGCGGCACCCGACACAGTTGACTGCACGGTGTTGTCCTGAAGATTGATGATCCGCAGCGAGACCTCTGCGATCGCTGCGCCTGAAGCGTCGCGGACGGTTCCGGCGACGCTGCCGTAGCCGGACTGAGCACGAAGATCTCGCTGGCCGAGAACAAAAACGCTCGAAAAAGACAGCAAAGATCCAACGAATACACGCATAGCGCGGGACTTCATGTAATGGTTCCCTCCCTGAATTGGGCCACCTCGTCCTGTCGGCTTGCCGTGTGACAGACAATGTCCAGCGACTTACTAACTAGTCTCAGTACAAAGGTGGAAAACTATGGTCAAGTCTACCGGCCCGAAACTAAAGAACGCATAAGGAACGCTCGAAGAACCGAAAGGTTTTTTGATTCGCGTCGATAACGAATCGTGATCGAAGTGAGGAGCACGCCGGCGGCATCGTGACGGGCGCGGACTCAGGAGGAATGCGCTTCGCTTGAAGCAGGCAGTTGATCGTTTCCGTTGAAGCGGTAGCCGACGTGCGAATCGGTAACCAGATACTTGGGATGCGCGGCGTCATCACCGAGCTTTTTTCGCAACTGCCCCATAAAGGTTCGCAGATACTCGACCTCATCTCGGTATTCCGGTCCCCACACCGCGGAGAGAAGGCGGGCGTGGGTCAGCGACGATCCGGCATGCGCCATCAGATAATAGAGAAGGTTGTACTCCGTGCGGGTGAGATGAACCGGCTGGCCCGCTTTGCGGACGATACGGCGCGGGGGATCAAGCTCAATCTCGCCGATGCTGATTATCGCGGCGGCCACTGTCTGGTGAGACTGGGAGCGCCGGATGGTGGCGCGGATTCTTGCCGCAAGCTCCCCGACATTAAACGGTTTCGTAACGTAGTCATCGGCGCCCGCGTCAAGCGCTTCGATCTTATCTTGTTCGGCGTCCTTGACGGTGACCATCAGGATGCCCAGCATCGGAATCAACTTGCGAATTTCCCGGCACGTCTGCACGCCGTTCATGCCAGGCATATGGTTGTCCAACAACACGGCATCGTAGCGGATGGTTCGCGCCAGCGCGATCGCCTCCTCCCCTGATGTGGCTTCCCCGACATCAAACCCCATCGCCTGTAAGGTCTGGTGTAACGCCCAGCGAATGGTAGGCTCGTCATCCACAATCAGCAGCTTGCCACTGGTTAGTGAGCTCATTGCGAAGTTAAGGTACACGCATCATACGCCATTATGCAGGCGCGGACATGAATACGGCATAAAGTTGAGAAAGCTACCGATGTCCAACGAGCAAAAACCGGCCGGTGACTACCGGTTTCTTTTTTTGCAGGCACAACAGGCGCAGCCGCCGACGTTGCGCCAAGCGCGACCAGGGAGCCGAGTCACTGGAATGCTTCGTGCGGGACGTCCTTGATTGTTATGCCACCGAATCCGACGCGCAGGAAGATCCGGCGCGGCGAATTGCCACCAGCGCTCGCGAAGCTCTCGCCGACAAAATGCCGGACATGCGCCTTACCAGCGAAATCGCAGGACACCGAACCCATTTTGCTCCTGGCGTCGATCAAGTAAGGTCCGGGGCCTGGCAGCATCAACACGATGTCGCCGTTGCGGTTTCTTGCCTCCACGCCTCCGGTTACGTTACCCACCAGGATATTGCCGCCTCCGTGATGGATGATCAGACTTGAATCGCGTGGCACCCGAAGTTCGTAACGGACCGTCACCGGGCCTTTGCCGCCCAAAGGATGACGGAAGAAGCCGTCCGAAGGATTGACAGTCGCGATAGTCAGTTCTTTCGCGGATGGATGTGCGGTGGTGAAGCGGACGCCCTCCAGGCGTTTGGTGGTATCCTCCGGAGGCTTGTAGCTGTCTTCGGGCGCCCTGATGAGATCCTCCTCGACCTTTGAAAGCACTTTGATGAGCTTCATCTCAACCTCGGGACGATCCCAGCCTTCCACGTAGAGATCGCCAAAGGATTTGTCGAAGCGAATCGTTCCACCCGGCGCAAAACTCACCGTCTCCGTGTGGCTCACTTCTCCCGGCTGGCTGGCTGCTTCATCGCCAGACAGCAAGGGCGCCAATCCCAGCGAGCACGCCGCAAAGAACACTGCCGCCAATTCACGTGTCATGCGTCGGATACCTTCCTCGTAACCGAGTATGGCGTCAGACCCGTGAATACGGCGTAAAGTCCAGGGCAGCACGCTATCGGTTCTCGTGATAAGGGTTATCAGGGTTTCTTGTTCCGAGTCAGTTCCGCCAATCGGCGAGGCGCGGCCGTGATGTCCGATTTTTGCCAGCCAAACGTGGCGGACGGGTCTATCCTGGATAACGTGAAAACACCCATGCGCTTCGCCTTTCTCGCGTTTCTCGCGGCTGCTGTCGCCTTCGGCCAGAGCGAGCAGGCTTCCTCGGAATCCGGGGATGCCGGCACATCCAACGATCTGTTTGTCATGTTCGGTTCGGACCTCGTGCGGCCCGGCCTCGAGCCGAAGGCAAATTACAACATCGGTCTGGGTCACACGTTCGCGTTTCTGAAGAAGGACCTGTTCGGCGATGAGATCACGTTCGGATACACGTACGAGAACGCCGGTTCCCATGGGTTTCTTCACACCGACTTCGGATCGCACACCGAAGCGCTGGGGCTCATGAAGAACTTCGCAATCCCCAAAACCAAACGCGTTACTGGCTACACGTGGATTCAGGGCGGGATTACCAGCATGACCGGAAATGCGTTCGTCCAGAACCGTTTCTATGACGGCGAGTCGTTGGGTCTGATCGTCCACTTCAACGATCGCCATTCCATCTGGATTCAGGAGACTTACAACAAAATCGCGTCAATTCCGTGGTACACGACGGCCAGCATCGGCTACACGCGAAGCTGGTAAGCGCCTGCTCAAAACGCCGCTGGCAGCATCAGTGCCTCGACAACCAGGCAGGCCCGCGCCGAACAAATACATCGCTGCATATGCGCGCCAGGGACGCCAGCACTCGGTGGAGCGGGGAAACCGCCGTGTTGAAACCGGGAATGCATCGGGTTCGCCAAACGCGCGCATCGCGATGTAGTCCGCCATGGCCTGGCTGATCCCCGGCACCAACCGCACACGCGCGATTGCATCCTGCAGGTTCATGGATGCCGCAAAGGTCAAGTCTCCCTGTATGACCGCGCGGGCCAGTGCGCGGATGGTGGAAGCAGGCTTATCGCCGATGTTCGCGGCTCCTATGTCCGATTCCGCCAGATCCCGGGGGCGAGGAAACAAGTGTGTGAGCCCCGGCGTGCACGTCTGGATCGGCCTGCCAAATGTCCGCGCGAGCCTTGCCAGCGCCGCTCCTGGAGCCTCGCCCGGCAGGCGCTCACCGAGGACGGCTCTAACGGCAGCTTCAAAACCGTCCCAAATCCCGGGAACCCGGAGTCCCGGGGCGGCGGCCAGGAGCGGCTTCAACATCCAGTCGCGTGAGAGCTGGCTCGCGATCTGAAACGGATCGGCGGCCAGGTCAAAGATGCGCCGAACCCGTTCCACTACTTTCATCAGGGACTCGTAACCGGGCAATTTGATGTTCACCAGTAGTTGGCGCTCCGCGGCGTCATGACGGACTTCAATCGTGCCGGTCACATCGTCGATTTCGATGGTTCGGCGATAAGCGTTGGATTGGACCGATTCGACTCCAGCGACGGCGCGCGCAGCCAGGAAGGCCAGCAGCCCGGACCAGTGAAAAGGGGGACGGTACGCCAATCGAATGAGCAGGCCGGGCCGCGGAGTGGGAGACTGAGCGACGCTGCGAAGGCGGCGAAGTTTGGTGGGTGACTCGCCAGCCGTGGTAAGCACCGCGTGATTGAACTGACGGATGCTCCGGAATCCCGCATAAGCCGCCAACCGGGTAATAGGCAGTTCAGTCTCTTCGATGAGCTTGCGCGCGAAGTGCACGCGGCGTGTGGTCGCGATTCGGCCGGGTGAAGCCCCCAGGTGCTCCACAAACAGCCGGCGCAGTTGCCGCGATCCCAGGCCCACGCGGCCGGCAAGGTCCTCGACGTTGCCACCGTCGAGAGCGCCTTCGGCAATCAATCGCATCGCCCGCGATACCACCGCCGATGTACCGGCCCAGGCGGGCGTACCCGGCGATACGGCAGGCCGGCATCGCCGGCAGGGACGAAATCCCGCTGCTTCGGCGGCTGCCGCCGAGGCAAACCAGATAATGTTGCTCGGTCTGGCGAACGGCACCGGGCAGATGGAGCGGCAATAAACTCGTGTTTTTACCGCACCCGCAAAGAATCGTCCGTCAAATCGCACGTCGCGGCTGTACGCGGCCTGCCAGCACACCTCCGGCTCCAGGTCACGCCCGCACCCGTACTCTGGCTCCGCGATGGCGCCCACACGTCGATTCTAGGTCAGGCGGGCGTTCCTGGCTAGCAATTTTCGGACATGACTTATCGGCCACACTCCGGACGCGTCTTGCCCAGTTGATGCTGTTCTTTAAGGATCTTCGCTCAGGCACATCACACTACCTTCAAACCAAATACGCTTGTTATCGTTACCCGAAATCGCAAGAGACGCCAGGGAGCGGTGGAGCCAGCATTTGCGTCTGCTCTGCGTCGCGAGACAAACCGCTATGGGCACACTTGCTGTTCGCTGAAGTCTCCCGACAGAAAACGCCCGCGGCCAAAGCCCCGCATGCTATTTTCATGACTGGCATGCCGACCAGTTCGCCCGTGGCGCATACACGTGGTTGCGGCGAGCGCAATGCCGGCCATGGAACAACGTACTCGGACCATCGAGAGCACAATCTTCATCGCCGGTAAAGCGACGGACGCTGAAGGCCACAGGGGAACGGTACACGGCGCTATCGCATCGGGAGAACGCGCGGCCGAGCAGGCCTTGCGCTAACCCTTCAGCAAGCCGAGCGGCGAGTGGCTCTCGTGTTCCACCTGCGACATCGTGCATTGACGCGGCGATTTGTCCGGCCGCCAGCGCAGAAACTTCGTGCCGTGACGAAAACGGCCGCCGGTGAAATGGTCGAACTGTACCTCTACCACCAGCTTCGGTGCGAGCGGTTCAAATTCGCCGGACCGTTCCGTGCTCCAGCGGCTTGGCGCGCCCGGCGCCCGGCCGGTAAATCCAGGCGGCTGGCGTAAGTCTTCCAGTTGTTTCGTCAACGCGACGCGCTGGCCGGCGGGAATCGCCGAGGTGAAACCCACGTGATGCAGCAAGCCATCGTCGCCATACAAGCCAAGAAGCAGCGATCCGACTAGTTTTCTCGCCGATGCGTAGCGGAATCCGCCGACGACACAATCCGCCGTACGCAGATCTTTGATCTTCCGCATCGCGCCGCTGCGCTCACCTGCTTCGTAGGCCGCATGACGATTCTTCGCGATGATGCCGTCCAGGCCGCCGCCCATCGTGCGCAGCCATTTGCGCGCGTCTTTCAGATGTTGCGTTGCCGGTGACAGGCGAACGCCCTCGCACGTGAAGTATCTCAACGCGAACGCTTCCAGCCGTCGGCGGCGTTCCTCGAGAGAGCGCTCCATCAGGCTGTGCCCCTTTTCGTCGAAGAGAAAATCGAACACCAGGTACAGCGCCGGATGCTTCGCCGCGAGCATGTTCACGCGGCTTGCCGCCGGATGCAGGCGCAACTGTAGTTCATTGAACGAGAGGTCGCCATCTACGGGGATCACCAGTTCTCCATCCAGCACGAAACGTTTCGCCAGTATCCCGCGCAGAGCCTCCACCATATCGGGGAAGTAACGCGCAAGCGGCTGCCCCGACTTCGACTGGATTTCAATGTCGCCGCCGTCGCGCGATGCAATTGCCCGAAAGCCATCCCACTTCGGCTCGTACTGCCATTCCTCACCTTCCGGCAACCCCGTGGCGGCCAGAGCTTCCATTGGCGCAATCTTCACAGGACCCGCTCCAGCTCGATTCTGCCGCGCTGTAACGCCATGGGACGCCATAGGTCGCCCATTTCCCGAAGACGGGTTCTCATGTTGTCGATCCGAAAATCCTCCATCTGAAATCCGCTCGCAACTTCATTCCACGTTACCGGCGCCGACACTGTGGCGTTCGGTTGGGGGCGAACCGAGTACACCGACGCCAATGTGCGTCCCCATGCATTCTGGTTGTAATCGACAAGTACGCGCTTCTCGGGCCGGTTTTTCAGGCGATACTCGCTGGTTATGAGCGTGGGGTGTTCCGACGCCAGCCGTAGTGCGAGCGCCTTCGCGAAAGCCCATACTTCTTTCTGAAGTGGTCCGCGGCGGATGGGTACGTAGACGTGAATCCCCCGCGATCCGGTGGTCTTGGAATAACACGGGATCTTCATCGCACTTAGCGCGTCGCGAACAACCAGCGCGGTTTGCAACACCTGTTCGAACGTGGCGCCGGGGGTGGGATCGAGATCGAAGTGCAGGTAATCCGGACGCGTGACCTCGTCGCAGCGAGCGTACCACGGGTTGAGATCGATACAACCCAGGTTGACCACCCATAGAAGAGAAGCAAGGTCGTTGACGATCGGGAAGTCGATCACACTGGCTGACGCATGCTCGATGGCGCAGGTTCGGATCCAATCGGGCCGCTGGGATGGTGCTCGCTTCATGAAGAAGAACTCGCCTGAAGCGCCGTTTGGATAGCGCTTCATCACCATTGCGCGCTCTTTGAGATGAGGCAGCAGGTAAGGTGAGACGTCGGCGTAATAGCGGAGCAGATCGCCTTTAGTGATCCCGCGCTCGGGCCAGAACAGCTTGTCGAGATTCGTCAGCCGCAGTTTTCGCGAGCCAACGGAGACAACGCCGGAATTGATCGCGAGTTTCGTCTATCATGAGACACGCGCGCGCCGGCTCAGGTTTCGGAAAGGTCTAAGCCGTCTGTAACAGCGGCACCGGCTCGCGAGTCCAATCGCGGGGGATTTATGCCGGCAACAGTCTGGAAGGGCTACATCAATTTCGGTCTGGTCACGTTTCCCGTGCGGCTGTATTCAGCGGCGCGGCCCGAGGGCGTGCACTTTCACATGCTCCACCGAAAAGACCTTTCGCGCGTGAAGGAGGCATGGTATTGCGCCCAGGAGAACAAGCCCATCGAGCGATCGGAGATCGTGAAGGGCTACGAAGCGGGCGAGGGTGAGTACGTAGTGGTGGAAGACGAGGAGCTAAAGCAGGTTGCGCCCGCTTCCGCGAGCACGATGGATGTGCTGCAGTTTGTCGGCAATGAAGATGTCGATCCTCTTTACTTCGAAAGCTCGTATTACGT
>JBEKFB010000197.1:0-8355 GCA_050013535.1 Bryobacteraceae bacterium
GTTTGCTAGGATCGGTTCAGCAACGCCGCACCGCGCCGGAGTGGCGGAACTGGCAGACGCACGGGACTCAAAATCCCGCGACCTTCACTGGTCATGTGGGTTCGACCCCCACCTCCGGCACCACCTATTCTCCTTTGAAATCATTTGAGTGTCAGCATGACAGTCCGCGCCGATGCAATCAAAGTCCGACATCAACATGCTTCATCAGGGTGAAATCGGCGCCGGGGAAGCGTTCCTCGGCCTCATCGACCGGATCGTGAACGCCAAAATGCAGGCCCTCCGCAACGAACTCAACACGAACTTGCCAAAACTCGCAGTTCAGGCAGTCGCCGAGCATCAGCGGAGAACTCCGGGCCGTTGAGCAACTAAGCTATGCGCGTCCGCACCCGTCACATCCGTCCGCTTCGCAAGCTGGAAAGTGCCTCTGATAGTATACGCCTCGGCGAGTCACCGCAATCGCTTGTATGCCGCGCGAAGCCGCGCGCGATTTTTGTGATAGAATAAACGGCGAAAGGAGGTCTTATGGCAAAGACGACGGTTATCGTGCATCGCAACGCCGTGGACGGCCGGTTCGTTACTCCGGCATACGTCAAGCAGAACCCGCGTACCACCGAAACTGAACATCGTCCGAAGAAAGGGAAGTAATATTACGCGGATGACAAATAAACAGCCGCTCGGCTGTGGCAAATGCCAGATCCCCCCGGCCGAGCGGATCAACGGGTCAGGAGAGGTGAAATGAGCGACGTTAGGCTACTGAACACTATCACCGGCGAGTGCACGGTAACCAGCGGAGCCGATCGATTCCACGATGTTCCCTTCGAATTCAAAATGTACCAGGAATAGGTCATGGGAGTGGATACACTCAAGGATTTGAAGGGACGCATCGATCTCGATCTGATGACGCTCGTGCGTCTAGTCCAACGGAAAGACCTCGTATTGACGCTTGAAAACGGAGACGAGATGGATGTGGTGCTCGTGGATACTCATGGCACGAGCGCACTTCGGGGACCACTCCGCTCTGCCCAGAATTGACCCACCCGCTCCCGCACCCATGTGCGAGTGCATCGCGCTGTGATCTTACTCGGCTCTTTGGAGCTGTGATATCATCGCGCATTCGATGCCCGAAAGCGATGATCACCGTTTTGTGTTCGATCTCGACGCCGGCATCAGTCTGCAAGTCGTCAAGAAGCTCGAAAGCGGCCCGCTCCTCCAACTGACGAGGGGCACTGGCCCACCATCGAGCGGAATCTATGCGCTGTATTACATTGGACACTTGGTCTATGTCGGCAAAGCCTCGAGGGGAACCACCAAGAGCAAGCGGACGTTGCGCGCGCGCCTAAGCGAACATGCAGCCAAGATCGGCGGCAGGAAAAACATCTCCCTCGACGATATGCGATGTCGCTACCTGACGCTCGAAAGCGAATGGTGGGTCTTCGCTGCGGAATTCGCGCTCATCGCCCACTACCAACCAGAATGGAACGCAAGCGGGTTCGGCAGCAAGGTGCCCGGAAAAGGGCGGCCTGGGACGGATCGCGTGAGCAGGTGGGACGACCTGTTCCCTAAGCGCTGAAGGCTTCCCTAGTTCCGCGCCCCGTGCAGAAGCAGCGTTGTAGCGATGGAGTCGGCCAGCTTCTTTGCCAGTTGCACAGGGACCGCGTTTCCGATCTGCCTCATGTTCTCGGACCACGAACTGTTGAAGACGAACCGCTTGGGGAACGTCTGGATCGCGGCGGCTTCGCGAACCGTAAAATAACGGACGTCGCCGCTCGGGAACGCGACCATGTTTTCGCCGCCTGGCACTCCATGGTCACCTGCTTTCAGGGTCTTCGCCGGTTCATCGAGCGGTGATCCCGTATGGCCGACATAGGCCCTCGCTCCGGGTTGAAAGACATGATTCGGGAACTTCCTTGCTTCATCCGATTCCGGATCAGGAAGCCACTCGATCGCGTCCCGCACCGTCTTCCATGGCTTCCTGCCGAAAAGCTCCTTGTTCATCACACGTCGTTCGACACCTTCCGGCTTCGGGGGACGCTGTTTCGTGGCCACTTCGTGGCGGTCCCAATACTCTCCGGTCACCCATTGCGTAGCCAGCATGGCCTCTTCGCTGTGCGTCTCTTCAGGGAAGGACCAGTCTGCCTTGATGTCCGATCGGAAGCAAACGATAAACACGCGCTCGCGCTTCTGCGGTACGCCATACTTCGCCGCGTTCACGACATCCTGGACGATGTTGTAGCGGAGACCGCTGTACCCCTTGCCGCGCGACGTGACGTATGTTTCGAGGCGCCTGCGGTGATCGATCCAATCCTCGTTCTCCCGGCGAGCTATTTCGGGGAATTCGAGCATGTACTGGATGTAGGTGAAATAGTTGTGGAACGATTGCCGGGTGAGGCCCTTCACGTTCTCGATAAGGATAGCTTTTGGCTTCAGCGCGAGAACGGCCTTGATGGTATCCGGAAAAAGGTTCCGGTCGTCCTCGAAGCCGCGGTGCTTTCCGCCGATGCTCCACGGCTGGCACGGAACCCCGGCCGCAAGCAAATCGATGTCCTCCGGAATGGCCTTGAAGTTGAACGTCCGCACGTTCTCCTCTTCCAACTTCCAGTCGCGGACGTGCTTCAGCCTTATTCCCTGGTTCGCGCGTATCGTCTCGCACGCGTCGTGGTCCCATTCCACGACCGCTTCGTGCCGAAATCCGGCTTGCGAAACTCCCAGCGCAAGGCCGCCGGCGCCCGCGAAGAGCTCAACGGATCTCAGCACTTCCGCCCTCCGAGAGGAAGGCCGTGATTTTTCCGGTCACGCATTCGACGTCTCCAAGTTCGCATTCCCAAAGCACAAGAATATCCCAGCCCGCCCCCCAGAGCGAACGGTAGTTCTTCTTGTCGCGGGCGCGATTCGCCTCCAGCTTCGGTCGCCAAAAATCGAGCCGCGATTTCGGAAGCCTGGTGAGCGGACACGACCGGCCGTGCCGATGCCAGAAACAACCATGGACGAAGATTACCTTGCGGCGACCAATGAACACGAGGTCCGGTTTTCCTGGGAGCTTCGTCTCGTGCAGCCGGTAACGGAATCCGAGTGAATACACCAACCGCCGAACCACGATTTCCGGCTTCGTGTCCTTGCATCGAACCCGAGCCATGCGCTCGGATCTCTCGCTGGGCGTCAGCGTGTCCATCCAAAGGCTTGAAGACCGATTCCACATGGGGCATATCGGCCAGAACGCCTCCAGACGCTATTCTACCGATTGGAGAAACGCACTGCCCCGCGTACCCAATACGTACCAATTATCCGCCCAATCCTGCGTGCTGAGCGAATCGAGCGAATCGGCAAACCAATAACTTACATGTTTTCAACCTGGCCGCAACGTTCGACCCCCACCTCCGGCACCATACACAGGCACGCCCCCCCTCAAAATACGAACCCCCGCGAAGCCGGCTAACTCACGGCGTCCGCGGGGGCCAGGGTAGCCGAAGGCCGGGCCTTCGAATGAACATCTCGCGTGATGTGACCGGTCCACAGGAACTGCGGACTCGTCACTGGCGAGCCCTGAACGTTAGAGCAGCGACTTTAACAGTCGGCCACCTCACGCGTGGATTGGAAACTACAATCGCTACCAGTACTCATTTTTCGACTGGACCACCTCCTTTTTCAGTGATAAGGCCATAGTACGGCGCAATCCGGCGGAATGTCAAACAGCATACAAACTCGCGTTTCGATAGATCGGAGGATTTGCGAGCGCCTACCGCAGATTGAACTTCTTCATCTTGTAGCGCAGCGTATCGCGTGTAATGCTGAGCAGGCGCGCGGCCTGGGTCTGGTTCCCCGACGCTTTCTGCAGCGCGTGAATCAGCAGCCGCTTCTCCTGCTCGATGAGGGACATCCCATCCACCGCTTCGGCGGGGCTGGCGGCTGTCGCGGAAATCGTGGCCGCGGCCGTTGAACTACGCACGGCGATGGGCAGGCTGGCGGCGGCGATCACGTTCGATTCCTCGAGGATCATGGCCCGCTCCACGGCGTTGCGCAGCTCGCGCACATTACCAGGCCAGTTATGCGCCAGCAGCAGATCCTCGGCTTCCTGCGAAAGCCCTTCGATGGCCCGGCGGAATTTGCGATTGTAATGTTCGACGAAAAAGCGGGTAAGCGGAAGGATGTCCTCAGGGCGCTCGCGAAGCGAAGGCACCACGAGCTGGATCACGTTCAGCCGGTAATACAGGTCCTGCCGGAACGCGCCCTCTTTCACCGCTTCGCGCAGGTTCTTGTTCGTCGCGGCGACAATGCGGAGATCCACATGGATATCCACCAGACCTCCCAGCCGCCGGAAAGTCTGCTCCTCGAGCACGCGCAGCAGCTTCGCCTGCAGCGACAATGGAATCTCGCCGATTTCATCGAGGAACAGCGTGCCTTTGTCGGCCAGTTCGAAAAGCCCACGCTTCTGCGACCGCGCGTCCGTGAATGCGCCCCGCTCATAGCCGAATAACTCGCTCTCCAGCAGGGTTTCCGGAATCGCCGCGCAATTGATGGCCAGAAATGGATCCGATTGCCGCAGGCTTTGGTGATGAATAGTGGCGGCGATGAGGTCCTTGCCGGTGCCGTTCTCGCCCTCAATCAGAATCGACGTTGCCTCGCTGATGGCCACGCGCCGCACAAATGCCAGCATTTCGCGCATCGCCTGCGATTCGGCGATCACCTGCCGTCTGGATGGCTCCGCCTCCTCGCCAATGTCCTTGATGGTGGCGGCAACGCCCTCCAGCTTGCCTTCGCTGTTAGTGACCTGAACGGTGCGAACCACCACCAGGCGCTCCCGCCCCTGTTCGGTGTGAAGCCGGACCGTGCCATTCGGGACGCACTGCGCGGTACCCAGACCCTGGGCGATGGCGCAATCTCCCTCACATGGACCGCACTGGAACACTTCGCGGCAGTGCTTTCCCACCAGCTGATCCGCAGTCATGCCGAACAGGCGCTGGGCGGCCTGATTCACGCCGGTGATTCGCGAGTCCTTGTCGTATAAGAACAACGCATCCGAGATCTGGTCGAAAACAGCCTCCAGAACATCGGCGCGCTGCCAGTGAGGGTCCAGAATGGCCAATGAGTGCTCCGCTGGTGCGCTCCAGCCTTTCTTGCGCTTTAACCTTCATTATACGCGCATAAAGCATTCTCAGGCTGCGGAATGGGTGATTTGCCCCAAAGAGCAGCCAGTTTGTGTGACATGCCACCTGTTGCGAATCCCCGCATTGCGGTAAGTGGCTGCCGATCTGTCACTTTGCGAGGCGGGAGAAGAACTGGCTGCCCGATTGCAATCTTCTAGTCCGTAGCCAGCCCTGGATCGCCGGGGTGGCGCTACGGAACGAAAATGAAAACCGTGCAATTGGCGATTCGCGATGCAGCTTGCGCGCAGACCATCTGCAATGTCCTTCGTCGCGAGGGCAGGCACACCGTCTTAGTGGTGGATCAACCGGACCTCGCTCTCGACGGAGTAATCGTCCTCGACTGCGAGCATCTGGAACATATCGGCATGGCCGAAGAACCTGGACGTTTCGTTCTGGTCACTCGCAAAGACCCGGACAAGCTGGCGTGGATCTGGAACGCGGGGATTCGTCACGTGGTCTTCGAGGACGATTCAGCGAATACGGTGCAGTTGGCCGTCAGCGCCGCGGAGCTGCGGCAGACGCTGCCCACCGCAGGTACCGCTTCCGCGTGCACGCGTGGAACCGCGGGCGATCGATCGCGCAGGTTTGTGCAGTTTCGCCGGGATAGCGGTCTTCCGATTTTGAATGAAGGCGGAACCGGCCGGTGCCGGGCATGTCATCACTGTTTTCCGGCCAGTGTGCCGGATGAGGTCTGAAGGAGGTCAGGTATGATTCCACTCATGGGGTTGTGGTTAGTAATGGCGATCTCGGTAGCTGTGCTGGCCGTGATGCGCAAGATGGCGGCGAGAGACGAGAACGAGACGCTTCACGTCGACGACAAGGCTTTCATGGACAAGCAGGCGGCGATCGCCGGACGGCTCGACAAGATCGACCAATGGGGCAAGATCGCCACCGTGGTTACCGTTCTGTTCGGTCTGGGCCTGCTGAGCGTTCACCTTTACAACATCTGGATGGCGGGTCAAACTATCCGATAGAGCCTGCTTTGTGGCCGGGGCCGCTCCCCTCACCGGCCCTGGCCCGCCATGTTGACCAAGACCGAGACCGTCGTTCGCCGGCCCACCGCCGAAAGCGGCATTCTCGACTTCTTCTTTTCCCCCAAAACCGTCGCGGTGATCGGAGCCTCCGAAAAACCGGACAGCGTGGGACGCACCCTTCTGTGGAATCTGATCAGCAGTCCCTTCGGCGGCACCGTTTATCCCGTCAATCCGAAGCGTCACAGCGTGCTGGGCATCAAGGCCTATGCGCGCGCCGCGGACATCCCCGAACCGGTTGAACTCGCCGTTATCGCCACCCCTGCCGCCACCGTTCCGGGCATCATTCGCGAGTGCGGCGCAGCCGGGGCGAAGGGAGCCATCATTATTTCGGCGGGTTTTCGCGAGGCCGGGCCAGAAGGCGCGCTACTGGAAGAAGAGGTCCTGGCCGAGGCGAGAGCGGCCGGTATTCGGCTGATCGGCCCGAACTGCCTGGGAGTGATGCGGCCGGTGACCGGATTCAACGCCACCTTCGCGCCGGCCATGGCCAGCCCCGGCAATGTCGCTTTTCTCAGCCAGAGCGGAGCCCTCTGCACCGCCGTGCTCGACTGGAGCCGCCGCGAGCAGGTGGGCTTCAGCGCGTTCATGTCCATTGGTTCGATGGTGGACGTGGGTTGGGGCAGCCTGATCGATCATTTTGGCAATGACCCGAAGACGCGCAGCATCGTCATCTACATGGAATCCGTAGGCGATGCGCGCAGCTTCCTTTCCGCCGCCCGCGAAGTAGCGCTTCAGAAGCCGATCATCGTGATCAAAGCAGGCCGCACGAAGCAGGCCGCGCGCGCCGCGGCGTCGCACACCGGAGCGCTGTCGGGCAGCGATGAAGTCCTGGATGCGGCGTTTCGCCGTTGCGGCGTGCTGCGCGTGAACAGCGTCTCCGACATCTTCTACATGACCGAGGTGCTGTCCAGCCAGCCGCGCCCCAAAGGCCCTCGCCTGCTCATCGTGACCAACGCGGGTGGTCCGGGAGTGATGGCCACCGATGCATTGTTAATGGCCGGCGGCGAACTGGCCAGTCTCTCCGAAACCACCGTGGCCACGCTGAACGAATTCCTGCCGAAACACTGGAGCCATAACAATCCGGTGGACATCATCGGCGACGCCGACGCGGACCGTTACGTGAAAACCATGGAGGCCCTGGCGAAGAACCCCGACGGCGACGGCGTGCTGGTGATCATGTCGCCGCAGGGAGTGGCCAGCCCGGTGGATGTCGCCGAGGCGCTGCGGCCGTTCGCGAAGTTGAACCAGCGTCCCATTCTGGCCAGTTGGATGGGCGGTGTCGAAGCCAGTCCTGGGGAAATGGCGCTGAACAGTGCCGGCATCCCAACGTTTCCTTTCCCCGATACGGCGGTGCGCGCGTTCCAGTACATGTCGAAGTACAGCTACAATCTTCGTGGCCTGTATGAGACGCCGGTCCTCACCGACGAGCCTGGCGTGAAGATCGACCGTGCCATGGTTTCGGCCATCGTCGAACACGCGCGGTCTGTAGGCCGCACCGTGCTAACCGAGCTCGAGTCGAAGGAAATCCTGAAAGCCTACTCGATTCCGGTGGCCGAGCCGGTGCTGGCGCAGACGGCCGACGAAGCAGTGCGCGTGGCCCGGCAAATCGGTTATCCCGTGGTGCTGAAGCTTCACTCGGAATCGATCACGCACAAGAGCGAAGCCGGCGGCGTGCAACTGGATCTTCGGCACGAGCAGGCCGTGCGCAGCGCCTTCGAGACGATCCTGCGGACGGTAGAGGAAAAAGTCGGGCCGGGTCACTTCCAGGGCGTCACCGTGCAGCCCATGATTCCGCGCGCCGGTTACGAGCTGATCCTCGGTTCCAGCGTGGACGAACAATTCGGACCGGTGCTGTTGTTTGGCGCGGGCGGCCTGATGGTGGAGATCTTCAACGACCATGCCTTGTCGCTCCCTCCGCTGAATACCACGCTGGCGCGACGCCTGATGGAGCAAACCCGCATCTACACCGCATTGCAGGGCAGGCACGGACAAAAGCCCGTGGATATGGGCGCGCTCGAGCGCCTGCTGGTGCGCTTCAGCCAACTTGTGGTGGAGCAGCCAGCCATTCGCGAGATCGATATCAATCCTCTCGCGGCCATGCCGGACCGTCTGGTGGCGCTCGACGCGCGCATGGTGGTCTATCCGCGTGGCGTGGATCTGGACACTGTGCCGCGGTCGGCAAT
>JBEKFB010000198.1:0-8239 GCA_050013535.1 Bryobacteraceae bacterium
TTGTCACAACTGGCTCGGTACTCACCGCGTTGGTCACGCGCCGGACTTTGAGGGGGGTGAGGGATTCCCAGGCCTGGCCTGTCCCGCGCTTTCGCCATGTGGTCCACAGATATTGCGTGTCCATGCCGGAGAGATCGAGCAGATCGAGTTCGTTCTCACTAGTGAAAACCCGAAGATCGGCGGAAGAAAAACTGCATCCCGTCCATGTATTCGGCGGTCCATCGCCGCTGAAAGGCAGATCGTTGAACTGACCGCGAAAGATGCCCCCAGGCTTAAGGACCCGGCGAATCTCGCGCAGGTAATCGAGAATCACTTCCCGGTCCGGGATGTGCTGAAAAACGGCGTATGAGTAGATGAAATCGAACGATTCGTCGGCGAATTGGGGAAGCCCAGCGCCCTCGGTAAGATGAACGTGCGCGTGCGGTATTTGTGCGAGCCGCTCCCGTGCCAGCGCAACCATCTCGCTGGACACATCCACGCCGTGGATCTCTCCGAAGTTGCGGCTCAGTGGCGGCATCAGCCGACCGGGTCCGCAACCAATCTCCAGGGCTCGCCGGGCTCTACGATTCCTGGTCGCCGGTAGCCGCGCTAATTCGGGCTCCAGTTTCTCCAGTACATACGACGCGCTCGCAAGAAACTCAGCCTCGCTTTGGCCGCGCCGTCCGAACGCGGTGTAATAATGGGCGTCTTCAACCGCCCGGCGATTCCAGTCGTCACGCATGCGTCCGTGAACGGAGGTGTCACTCATCGGCGCACTCGTTGCCATGGATGGTGTTCGCCGCCGCGCTCACCGTCGGCGCGAAACCTATGCAATGGGCCTTCATGCCCCAACCCTGAATCTTGTTGTGCTCTATGATGTTGCCGCGGGCGGGTGCGGGGCGCTGGGCGTGGCTAGCCAGATAGATTCCGGATTGGAGAACCCCGCGCTCGGCAGGATAGGCGCAGCCGAGATGGCGGCTGTCCTCCGGACAGTGCGCCAGATTCAGCCGGCTGAGCCGGTTATCACGGATGGTGTGGCCGGTGCCGATCACAAAGATCGCGCCGAATTTAGTGCCGGAAATCTCGTTCCCTTCGATCGTGATGTTGCGCGACTCCATGTCCAGGTTCGCGTTGTTCATCACAATGCTGATATTGCCCCACGAGTAATCCTCCGGGCGACCGCGGTTCACGCAGGTATTGTTGCGCACCGCGCCATCGTGAAACCCGTCGAGGTCGATGCACTTGCCGTTGATCTCTTCAAAGCGGTTGCCCTCGTATGTACTGTGGTCCACATTACCGGCCGTGTCGATGCCCACAGGCGTTGCCAGCGCCTCCACATCGATCTCGGAGGCGGGGAAACCGATTCTTAATCCGCGGTTGCCAGTCACCTTTACGTTAGTGGCGTGGCCCACCTGGATGGCGTCGCGGCCAATATCGGAGAAAGTGTTATCGGCGATGATGCCATCGGCGTTTCGCACGTAGCGCGAGTGCGTCCAGATGCCGTTACCGCGAATCGCCCGCAACGTACATCCGGTTACTTCGAAGTCGCTGCTGCCCTCTTCGAGAAGAATTCCCCCGGTGCTATTGTTGCGGGCCTTTTCATTGCGCGACCCGCTGTCCGAAACTGCAACGTGATTGATCCTTATGTGGTGGCCGTTGCCCACCAGGACGGCAAACCCCGGGATATTCCTGAGCGTCACGTCCTCTAAGGTGATTCCCTCGGCATCGGTGAACAGCAAGCCATTAGTCGAAAAATAAGCCGCGAAGGCTTGTCCTGAGGCCGGGAGCGCCACTGGCTTCTCAAGTTGGGCGCGGTTTCCGTCGATAGAAATATGAAGAACCGTGATACGCCGGCATCCGTGGCAGCTCAGAATGGCCTTTCCGCGAAAAATGCGGCCTGCGCGAAGAGTGGTCGCGTTGCCGGCGATGGTCAGGTCATGGGCTCCGTCTGGCAGCGCAATTCCGGAGCTCAGCTCGATGGTTCCGGCAGGCAGTTGTACCGCGCCGGTTTGCACGGCCAGAATCGTTCGCAAGTGCTGCTCCGGAGAGGCGGAGATCAATAGAAGCACCGTAAGCGCAGTTAGTGGAAGCATGGCCTGACAACGAGAACCACGGACGGGATCTACAGAGGGTATTCTATCGGCTATGGCGGTCGAATTTCGAAATGTGCATTGTCCGCCGCTGGATGGCTTCTCGGCCTCCGCGCCGGACGGCTGCGTCATCGGCATTATCGGTGAGCGAGGATCCGGCAAAGGCGCGTTGCTCAAACTAGCCGCGGGACTGCAAACCTGCGAAGTTGGCGACGTCATCGCTCCGGGTACACGCCGTTACATCGGCCCCATGGACCGGTTGGTGCTGTCGCCCTCCGACCTCATCGCCATCGAGCACTCCTTCGCGCTGCATGACGCCATTGTCCGGGCGCGCGGCATGGTCGCGCTGGAACGTCTGCGCCGCAGCGGCGCCACCATCCTTCTTGCGTCCCACGAAGAGCCGCTCCTGCTGACGCTCTGCGATGTCGTCTGGTGGGTACAGGAGGGGCGGCTTGCATCGAGCGGGCATCCGCGTGAGGTGCTGGATGCTTACAACCGCAGCGTCACCGAGAAATTCCGCGAGTGGGGCGAAACGCTGAGCGGAAACATGAACACCTCGATTCGCCGCGGCGACGGCCGGGCGGACGTGCTGAACATCGCCACTCTCGGCAGTAAGGGAACGCCCACCACGGTGTGGCGAAGCGGCGAAGACGTCAATGTTCGGGTAACCGTGCGCTATCGCGCGGCGATCGACAATCCCGTAATCGGCATCATGATCCGCACGCGCATCGGTCTGGAAGTCTACGGCGCCAACACCGAGGCCGCGCAAGCTCACATCGGGGCGTGTCATGCCGGGGAGACCGTATCCGTCACCTTTTCATTCGCCGCCGACCTTTGCCCGCAGGAGTATACGATCACCGCCGCCTCCCACGACCCCGATGGCACCGCGCATGACTGGCTGGACGACGCCGTGGCCGTGACGGTCACCGACGAGCGGCAAACCGCCGGCATCGCCAATTTGCGCGCGCGCGTGGCGATCGACAGAGTGGCCGAAGCCGCATAGCGACTCCCGGAACCGCCTCTACCTGCTTTCCAGAATATAGGTGGGCGCTAGGCCTGCCAGAGTAGAGAAACCGCCCGATGCTTCGGTGAGCCAACTCGAGCAGCCCTGCACCTTGCCAAGGAACGAATGTGGGTGCACGTCCACGCTCATCTCACGCATGTGCATCTCGCCGTAATGGAGCACGGGGAATATTGAACGGACCGGCTCGGTCACTTCCTGCACCACCCACGGGCTGCGCATAGCCAGCTTCATCGCTTTCTCCCACGCGGCGTCATCCACCTGAGCACCGTGCACGGGGTTGCGGTCAGAGGACGAGTCGTTCGGATGAAGCACCAGCTTCTGACGGTTCTTCAGGATGAAATCGGGAAGATCTACGCTTTTCTCCTGCCAGGTGGTCTTCGTCGCCGCTACTACACGTGTCCAGGGAATGAACTCGCGCACGGCCCGCTTCTCGTCGGCCGGAAAACCGGCCGTCACGGCTTCATCGGTCAGCAGCCCGAAGAGCGCTTTCTTCTGCGCCATCTCCGAGCGGAAGTTGTTCACCACGCAGACCTTGCGGTCGCGATACGCGCGCAACAGAGGATGCGAGAGATCGAACCGCACCAGGAATTCCTGCACCTTAATGCGACGGTAGATCAAATCGATCCGAAAGTCACCGCGCTGCAGCACGCCGTTGCGGAAATCCAGCTGATCCGGCGTCACCACCTCGGTGGCATAGCCATCTTTGCGAAAACATTCGGCAATGAGCTGGCTCTCGTTCGATTCGGCGGTCACATATGGCTGCCGGAACTCCAGAATCGCGATGTTTGGCTTCCGGCTCTTGCCGCCCCACTCCTTCCACGCTTTGAGAATCGCGGAAACGAACGGCTTGGTCCCCACCAGCTTGGTAAGGCTATACTTCTTTCTGAATTCCTTCACGGGAGGGGCATCGTAGAAGATCTCAGATAACGCTTCGCTGTATACGACGCCGGTAGGAGCCTCGGAGTTGTACTTGACGAAGCGCATCGTCCCATTGTTCAGGTGCGTGTCGAGAAGCGCCGTAACCGAAAGATACGGATAGCCGGGATCGACCGCGGCCAACATCCGCTCGCCCGGAAGAAGTTCGATTCGCGAGAGCAGCGCCGGATTGTTCAGGGCCACTTGCTCCATGCGATCGATTGCGCCAACCAGGCATTCTGCCGCCTTCGACATGGTTGCGTACTGGCGGCGGGAGATGAAATGTGGCCGCAGGACGGGAGAGATGGGCCGGATGCCCACAAAAAGATTTCGCTCGCGCATCCGCTCCTGCAGTGCGCGCGCCCAGGAAAGGTCATTCCAGGGCTTACTCTCCAGAATCTTGTGGTACCGGGCTACCGCCTCGCCCAACTGCGTCATGGTTTTCGAAGATCTTTCTTGCCCATCAGTATCGCATGCGAGCCGAGGCATTGTGAAGCAACCCCCTGCAATTTGTTCCCGTAAACAGCAGAAATTAATAGAGATACTGCGCTTAATGGAACTTCGCGCAGTTTGACAGGTTTGGTCTGTTGTGTGCAGGCGGGAACCGCGTTCGAATCCGGCACGTCTTTTTGTACGGGATTCGGAACCTCAGATTTTAACCTTCTCCTCCTCTGGTTGGCGCGGCGACTCACTCTTTTGCCGCGCCATTTTTTTGGGCGAAGAAGGCCTACAAAGTCATGCGTTCGAGCTTACGATACAACGTCTTGCGCTCGATTCCCAGGATTCGTGCCGCCCGGCTCTTGTTGCCGCCGGTGACGGCCAGCACCTTGCGGATTTGATCGGCTTCGGTGTCGGCCAGGGTTTCGCTGGTAATATCCCTGGAGTCGGTGAGTTCAATGGCCTCACGAACGGCCTCGTCGTCGATTCGCCCCTGAGGCGCAAGGATGGTCAGCCGTTCCATCATGTGCTGGAGCTGGCGGACGTTGCCGGGCCAGGAATAATCCTCCATCACCTTCAGGCCAGATTGAGTCAGCCGAGCGTTCTGTCCGTAACGGTCGTTGTAAAGCCGAAGGAAGTAGTGCGCCAGCAACGCGACATCGCCGGCTCGCTCGCGCAGCGGCGGCGCCAAGACCCTGACCACGTTCAAGCGAAACCACAGGTCTTCGCGGAACTGGCCTTCATCCACCATGTGCTGCAGGTCGCGATTGGTGGCGGCCACCACCCGCACATCCACCTTGCGGCCGCGCGCCGAACCCAGTGGTCGAATCTCCTTCTCCTGCAGGAAGCGCAGCAGCTTGAGCTGGAAGTTCAGCTCGATGTCGCCGATCTCGTCCAGAAAGACCGTGCCATTGTTGGCCGTCTCAAACAGACCCATGCGGTCGCGATCCGCGCCGGTGTACGCTCCGCGAAGCGCGCCGAACAATTCGCTTTCGAGCAGGCCGGGGGCGATGGATGCGCAATCCACGGGGACGAACGGCTGGCCGGAGCGGGCGCTGTTATTGTGCACCATGCGCGCAATCATCTCCTTGCCCGTTCCGGTTTCACCCTCCACCAGCACCGTCGCATCCGTTGGCGCGACGCGTGAGATGGTCTTGTAGATCTCGATCATCTCAGCGGAGGAGCCAATCATCTCGCTCACCGGAAGGTCGTCGACGTCGGTATCGCCGTCGTCTTCGTTGGTGAGGACGGAAGCTTCGGCCCTCTTCACCGTGTCCAGCATGTGATCGAGTTCGAAAGGCTTGGCAATGTAATCGAATGCGCCGCCGCGAGTGGAAGCCATCACCGTTTCGATGGTGCCCCGAGCCGTCATCAGGATCACCGCGCAGTTCGGGTTTGTGCTCCTGGCCGCATGCAGTACGTCAATTCCGGTGCGTTCGTCCAGATAAATATCCGAAATAACGATCGGATAAGGAGCGGCACTGAGGCGTTCCAAAGCTTCCCGAGTGGAAGACACGGCATCCACGTCGTAACCTTCCAGCTCAAGAAACGTGACGATGGTATTACGGACGGAAGGATCGTCCTCGACAATTAGCAGGCGTTGCACGATTACTTTTCTATCTTAGCGGTCGGGGGGCTTGACTGTGGGCCAACCGGCGTAACTGCGAATGGAGCAACGATGGTGAAACACGACCCTTTGCCCACTTCGCTGGTCACTTCCACGCGGCCATGGTGATGGGCGACGATCTGCTCGACAATTGACAGGCCGATGCCCGTGCCTGATTCGCCCGATGACTCCGCGCGCCTGGTCCGGTAGAATTTGCGGAAAATGCTGTGCAGTTCTTTTTCGTCCATGCCCATACCCTGGTCGCGGACGGAAACATGCAAACGGTCTCCGTGCGTAACCGCGGCAACCAGGACTTCGGTCCCGGGCGGCGAGTATTTTACTGCGTTCGTCAGCAGGTTGTAGACCGCGTATTCCATCAGCTCACGGTCGCCCGTGAGAGACACGGCGGCGATTTCCCCAACATGGATGGCGATGTTCTTCGCTTCGGCGCCCGGCCCGATTCGCAGCAGGCAGTTGTCGACGATGCCGGAAATGGGGAAGACCTCGCGCTTCAGCTCGATCTCGCCTTCGGACAGTTTTTCCACGTCGAGAAATGTCTGGATCATGCGGGCCAGGCGCTTCGACTCCGCATTAATCATGGAAGCCATCTGTTTCCGCTTGTCCTCGGTAAGGTTGTAGCGGCCGATGAGCTCGCTGGATCCCTGAATCGCGGTGAGGGGCGTTTTCATTTCGTGCGTCACGAAGCGGATGGCCTGCTGATAGCGTTGGCGGTCGCCTTCGGATTTGACAAGCTGGCGGCGGACAAAGAAGTGTTGATAGCTGGCCGCGGCGGAAACGCACAGCCAGGCGACGGCGAATGGCGCCGAGTAGGGAAACACGACGTTATGCTGGAACGCGATCACTGGCGACGCGTGGGCGAATAAGAGCAGAAGAGCGCCCAGCACATACGCGCGCCAGCCGGATGTGTAGGCGAAGATGGCCACCGCCAACGCTGCGATAAGAACACACCAGCCGAGTATTTCGAGATCGGATGCATCTCGCAGAAACTGTCCGCTCTCCAGCGTCTCGAACAACTGCGCGTGTGCTTCGACGCCGGAGATCCGCTGGCCGTAGGGGGTGACCACACGATCATTCGTGGCGGTGACGCCGAGGAACACGGCCTTGTTTCGGAATTGATTGACCAATCCTGGGTCTCTCAGGATCGATTCCAGAGACAGCTTCGGGATCTGCGCCGCCGTGTAGCGAATCCGCAACGACCGATGATCGCCTACCCGCGCAAGCGGAATTGTCTCCGCTCCCACCTGAATCTCACGCGGCGATTCGACGATGTATCGCACACCCTTCGCCAGGCGAAACGCGTCCAGCGCGAGAGCCCAGTGCCGCTGGTGCGCGAACGTCTTTTCGAGTGCGATGGATCGCGTTACGCCATCGTGCGATTCCTCGTCTGCCCGGACATTGCCAATGGCCGCGGCGAAGCGCGCAAACTGCGGCAGCGGATTTTCCCAGCCCCTGACATGCCCGTCGTCCACAAACGCGGCCGGAAGCACCAGATTGTGCGTCACCCTGAGAGCTTCCCCCAGACGCTCGTCTTCACGGGGGTCACCGGCATCGGCGAGCACCATGTCGATCGCCACCACAGCCGGCTTGCCGGCCGCTATCGCCTCAAGACCCTTCGCCAGGATGGCGCGGTAAGCCCGCGGGCCGCCTTCGTCGTTCAGCGTCGTCTCATCGATGGCCACGATCGCGCACGCCGACGAATGCGCCGGGGGCGGGTTGAAGCTGAGCAGCAGATCGTAGGCGTAATCGTCGATGCGGGTGCCGATCAGGCTCCAGCCAGCCAGCAGCGCCAGCATGAAAGCCGCGCCGGTGACCGCCGCATACGCGCCGAGTTTCCTACCTTGCCAGAGCCTTCTCAATTTCGGCGGGCTCCCTCGGCAGCGCCTCGCTGAGCACGCGCGCGCCGTTGGTGGTCACCAGCACCACGTCCTCGATGCGGATGCCGATCTTCTCTTCCGGAATATAAATGCCGGGCTCGATGGTGATCACCATGCCTTCTTCGAGTTTCGCGGGAGGCATGGGCGGGTCATGAACTTCGAGACCAACTTCATGACCAATCTTATGCGTGAAATACTTGCCGAGCGATTCGCCGTGCAGATCCTTGCCGTGGCTATCGATGTACTTGCGCGCCGCGGTATCGGGGCTGTCGTCCCCGGTCCAGTACGGGAC
>JBEKFB010000199.1:0-8442 GCA_050013535.1 Bryobacteraceae bacterium
GCCGAAGCGGCTCGCGCAGTTGGTTACGAGTACATGGCCATCACCGATCACTCCAAAGCTCTGGCCATGGCCAATGGCCTTGACGAAGAGCGCGTGGTGGCATTTGCGAAGCGCGTGCGCGAGCTCGATCAGGCGGCCCTTGGCATCCGGGTATTCTCGGGTCTTGAGTGCGACATTCGCCGCGATGGATCCATGGATATCGCCGAGGACGCATTGGCGGAACTCGATTTCGTCATCGGCAGCGTCCACAGCTACATGAACCTGGAAGCCGCCGAGATGACCGACCGGTTGCTGCGCGTGTTGGAATCGCCGTCAATCCGGCTGCTCGGACACGCTACCGGCCGAATCCTGCTTCACCGCGAGGCGTACCCATTCGATTTCGACGCGGTGGTCACGAAAGCAGCGGAACGGCGCGTATGGCTGAGTTCATGGTCAATACCGACGCGCATCATCCCAAACATCTGCTCAACATGCCCTACGGCGTTTTGACGGCGCGGCGGGGATGGCTGCAGGCGTCCGACGTCATGAACACTCTTCCGCTGGCCGAATTTGCCGAGGCAATCCGACACAAATGAAACTCATTTCCTCCGAAGAAACGTTGCGAACCCCCGTTTTTTATGTCACTCAGGACCACGCGGTGGACCCCAGCGGTTTTGAGATCCGGCGCGCGATTGTGCAGCACAGCGGGTCTGCTGTGATGCTTGCCGCCGATGAGAAGAAGCGTGTTTTGCTGGTCCGTCAATACCGCCTGCCTGCGCGCCAGTACCTGTGGGAGCTTCCGGCGGGTCGTCTGGATCCCGGCGAGACACCGCTGAAGGCCGCCAAACGCGAATTGCAGGAAGAGACGGGATATCGCGCAAGAAAATGGAAAAAGCTGGTTTCCTTCTATCCGAGTCCCGGATTTCTCGCCGAGCGCATGACCATTTTCGTGGCTACGAAGCTCACTGCCGGGGAACCGCACAATATGGAAGACGAACGGATTGAAGTCGGCTGGTTTTCGCGCAAAAACATGGAGAAGATGATTCGCACAGGCCGGATCATCGACGGCAAGACGATTGTCGGATATCTCATGTGGAGTAAGCTTCGAGATGTGGAGTAAGCTTCGGGATGTGGAGTAAGCTTCGGGATGTGGAGTAAGTTTCGGAAAATGCGGCGGCGAAGGACGCAGGAGCGCGTGGCGCGTTGCCCTGATTGCGGCACAACCCGGCTGGTAATTCGCAAGAAGCTCGATCACATCGATCGCTACGACGGCGGCCTGCTGGCGTGGTGGCGAAGAAAGACGGGGGCGAAGCTTTACCATTGCATCTTCTGCCGATTGCAGTTCTATAGCGGGCTTCCGATGGCGCCTGCGCAAGACGCAGATTCGCGATCGGCCACCGCCCCCGCGCTCAATCGTCAGAGTTGAACTTCTCTTCTTAGCCACTCGCCAAGTTGCGCCAAAGCACGGGCGCGATGACTGACCTGCATTTTGTCCGCCAGCGGCGCTTCTCCAAACGTGCAGCGAAAGGGTGGATAGTAGAACAGCGGATCGTATCCGAAGCCGCCGTCGCCGTGAGGCTCCTCGGCGAGCGCTCCTTGCACCTCGCCGCGAAATGTCTCCAGAACTTCGCCGCTGCGCGCCAGCGCGATCACACATACGAAACGCGCGGTCCGGTTCGAGACGCCGCTCATGCGCTCCAAAAGAAGCCGGTTATTGGCGTCAGCGTCGCCTTCCGGCCCGGCATATCGGGCTGAATACACGCCTGGCGCGCCGCCCAGCGCATCCACCACGAGCCCGGAATCGTCGGCGAATACCGGTTCACCACAGAAACGCGAATAGTAGATGGACTTCTCGATTGCATTCGCTTCGAACGTTGCACCGGTCTCTTCCGGCGGCGCGATGCGGGCCAAGCCGGGCACGGGCAAAATCTCAAACTCGCCCTGCATAGCTAGCTGGAATTCATGCAATTTGCCAGGATTCGATGTCGCGCAGTAGATCCTCACGCAAACGCCGCCAGCACCCGTTTCTGCAATTCGATCAGTTCGCCGATTCCGGCCCGGGCCAGCGACAGCAGCGCCCCGAGACGCTCGTCGTCGAAAGGAACTTTCTCAGCAGTGGCCTGCACCTCGACGAAACGCCCGGCGCCAGTCATTACCACGTTCATGTCGACATCGGCATGCGAGTCTTCCTCGTAACACAGATCGAGCATGGGTGCGCCATCCACAATCCCGGCGCTGGTAGCGGCCACGTGGTCGCGCAACGGCGAGGCACGCAGTGTGCCGAAGCGCACGAGCCGCTGGATGGCGATGGCCAGCGCTACATAAGCTCCGGTAATCGCCGCGGTCCGCGTTCCACCGTCAGCCTGCAAAACGTCGCAATCGATCAACACGCTGCGTTCGCCGAGCTTTTCCATATCCACAACAGCCCGCAGAGACCGTCCGATCAACCGTTGAATCTCGTGAGTGCGGCCGGAGGGTCGCCCGCGCGTCACCTCCCGTGGCGTACGTGTAATGGTGGCTCGGGGAAGCATCGAGTATTCCGCCGTGATCCAGCCCTTGCCGCTGCCGCGCAGGAATTGGGGAACGCTGTCTTCCACCGACGCGGTACATAACACGCGCGTATTCCCGGCCGCAATGAGCGCCGAACCTTCGGCGGTGGCCAGATAATTGGTTTCGATATGTACTGGCCGCAACTGATCTGGACGGCGTTGCCCGTTTCTCATCAGCCTCCCTGAAAAGAATAATAGACGAGCAGAATGAAAAGGAACAGTCCTGCTGCCAGAGCAACAAGGCACGGCACGCCGCCTCGCCAGGTGGCGGAGGTCGCGCCAGTCTTCGTGGCTCCTCTGGACGGTTTGAATTTTGCCATTGATTGACGCGCGAACCTTCAGTGTGCCACAGCACCCGGTACGCAACGTCCGGCCTCGCGCACCAGCCGCGCGGCCTCGCGGAAAAATCGATCGAGGGCGAGAAGCGTCTTTGGTTCCAGGTCGCGCAGCGTGATGGCCATCACATCGCGTCCGCGCTGCTCCAGCGCCCGGATCGTCCCCAGAAACTGCGCACGCAGATAATCGGGTGAGTAATCGAGACCTGGTATCGTTTCGTGTTTGTCCGCCAGAACAATCGTGGAAAAGCAGCGGCCGTGTCCGGCGATCATCTCGTGATAGGAGTGATTCATCGCCGGGCCTTCATAGACGTCGACGGGAATTCGCAGGCGCGAGCGGAATAGCAATTCGGCGGCGCGCCCCAACACCTTGCGCAGCGCCCGCCCTTGCGGCGCATAGCGGGTGTCGCCGAAGAAGGTCAGTTCTCCGTATTCCACCCGGCCCGCGGCAATCAGCCGGCTAAGCGTGGACGCGTACACAGCCGCGGCAGTAGCGTTTTCCCCGGCGTCGCAGCGCTGATTAACGCAGTGCAGAGTTACCCCGCCAATCCACTTTCTTTGCGACGTGTTGTTGCGGAACTGGCTCCAATCGGTTGTTTTCTCCAGGCCGCCGGCTCGCTTCGCTTTTTCGTAAATGCGGCTTGCCAGCGATTTGCATAACTCCAGGTTTGGCGGCACGACGAAATTCATCCCACGCAACCACGCCACGCCGAACATAGCGTAATGGATGAACTGCATACAGCGCGAAAGACACGCGCCACGGTCGAACGTAACGCTTGCGATCGGATATCCGACGCGGCGGACCATCGCGAGTTTCTCCGCATCGGCGGGTTTCTCGCCTTTGCGATGCACGGCAAGAAAAATGCGATCCTGCCGGTGGTCCTTCGGCGCGTGGTAATTGGCCAGCCGCGGCTTCTCGTCGATGACGATCTTGATGCCCAGCTCTTCGCTCTTACCCAGGCTCTCCTCAAAATCCTGCTTGACCCACATCGCCGCTGCGCGCCACGCCACGGGAAGAGTGAGCGTCACTTTGTCCCGCCCGGCCACGCCCTGAGCATGGAGGAACGCGGCCAGCTTCCAGGCCACATCGATGTCTTCGGCGCTCAGTTCGGTGGCGGCGACCCACGCTGTCAGGTCGTTACGGCACAGCGCCAGCGGATAAAGGCTGCCGCGAGTGAGCGGCCCGGTGTGACGCCCTGCCGTGGTATTGCCGCCATCCAGTTGCACGTCCACGCGACGGTAACCCCGACGCGACGCGAACTGCTCCAGCAACGAACCGCGCAGCGCCATGTAGATAAAGTTGGTCCGTGAATTGATACTGTTTTTCTCGTAGAGCGTGGCGAGTTGCTCGAGGTTGAGCACCGGCTCGAACGAAGTGACGCCCATGGCCATGGCCACTACCAGCGTACTTGCCAGCACGTCGTGCAGATGCCGCGCGGAACGCTTCTGCATATCCGCCAGGATGTATTTCAGTTTGGCGGGGTCGGTGGAATCGAGCACATAACAGCGCACGCCGTGGTCCAGCAGACCGACGCTGTTATACATGTGCTTGTCCTCGGCGGAGCCGCCCATCCCCACCCAAATGAGAAAACGCAACCGTGTTCCATGCGCGCGCCGGATGCGTTCGCGGATCTCCTCAATTTCGGCTGCAATCATGGCGGGCCACTCCGGCTCAATAGCCGCCTGCCAGGCGAGGTTGAAGACGCCATAGCCGCTTTTCACCACCCGGCTCCCGCCATCAACTTCCATGCCCAGCGGGATCAACTTATTGCGAGACGGGTCCAGCGAGGCGAGGCCTTTGCGGCGCACACGTGACTCCAGCACCTTGAGACGTTCCGGCAGCTTCTCGCCAGCAAGGGCGCGATAATACCGATCCGATTCCGATGCTTCGTTGACGAGAGAGATCTGCACGCCGCGGTTAAGGTCTCAGAATACACCGCGCACCCGCTGTGTCAATGGCAAACCGCAACATCGGTGGAAAACGACGCCACGCGCCGCCAGATGTTGTCGCGGTTCTCTTCGATCTGCCACGAAGACGTTCGCTCATCGGCATGCAGACGCCATGCGGATGCGGCCTCTTTCGCGCGGCCCCCGGAAAAGCGTACCGGATCGCGACTGGCCTGCCTTAGCTCCCACGTCGCACCACCGTTCTGGGTGCGATAGAGCTCGTAACGCTTGCCCGCGCCACGATCCACCAGGAGAGTCCCGGTCTTCGCCGAATCGAACCAGAACCGTTCAATCGAGCCTGGCTGACCTTCCTCGAAGAGCGGTTGCGTCCGCCAACTTTGACCGCCGTCTTCGGTGACAAGGAGAAATGGATCGCGCGCCACCGTCTGCACGTTCTCGCCCGCAATCCAGCCGTGCTCGAAATCGAGGAACTGGATCTGGTCGAGAGCGGTGTAGGGGATTCGCCTCCACGCTTCGCGCCACGTGCGGCCGCCGTCTTCGGTAACCAGCAGGATGGATGACAGAGTGGTGCTGGTTGTATGCAGATTCCCGCTTAGAAAAACGCGGGTGGCGCTGTTTTCAAGGCCGCTTAATTCGAGATACACATGGCACGGTTCATCCTCGCTGCATCCCAGAGCGGCCCTCGCTTCGTCTTCGCAGACGAATGGGATGCGAATGGGCGCGCCGGCGTTCTCCAGGGGAGCATCCGCCGCAAACGCAATCGACAATGCCATCCCGGCTGCGAGCCACGTTCGCATGATTCCTCATGGTAGCCGGAAGCATGTTATTCAGTAGGCGTGCTATCCAGGCGCGGATTCGTGCTGGCCTCGATGCTGGGCCCGTCGGCCCTTGCCCGCGATGCTACTCCAGCCGCCGTCGTGCTGATTGTTACGGATCGACCAACCCCGATACCCGACCGTCTCCTCGCTCGCGCAGCGCGCTTCACGCGTTGTTATAGCGCGGATCCGGAACCGGATCGAGGCCGCGCAGCCATACGGAACGGACGTTTTCCGCACCTCGGCGGACTCACCGGCGATCCTGGCGGAGCTCCGGTTCTTAGCGTGCTGCAAGCGGCCGGGCTTTCCTGCACCATGGTCTCCCAGCCAGTGTTCGATGTGGCGGACAACACTCTTCTGGTCATCACCGCTACGCGCGGCGGCGACGAGGAGACCTGGTTCGAGAAGTCAACACACGTCCCGCTGCTGTTTTACTGGCCGCAGCGCATCGCCCCAGCCGAACTGGACCTGCTTACCTCCACGGTCGACGTGATGCCGACGATTCTTGGCCTGTGCGGCATTTCTAAACCCGACGGTCTGCAGGGCGTGGATCTGTCCCCGTGGATGCTCGGAGGCAAAGCGATTCGGCCCGAGTCCATCTACGCGGAGGGCCATATTGGCGCGCGGGAATCCTGGCGCATGATCGTTCGCGGTCTCGATAAGCTGGTGTTCACACCGGGTCTCGACGTCCTGCATTTGTATAACCTCGGCCAGGACCCCGGCGAAGCAACCGATCTTGCAGGCGACATAACGCAAGAGCGCCGGCTCGACGAACTGCGCGCGATTGCCGCCGACTGGATGCGCCGCCTCGGCGATCACATGGACCCTTCAGGACTCAAACGAAGGTGAGCCGGACCCAAGCGGAGGTGAGCGCTACAATCGGATCGGTACATGATTCGAATCGTCTCCTTTCTTCTTCTGGCCACTACCGTGCTCGCACAAAGACTACCTTTCGATGTCGACGCGCTTCTGAAAATCGCGCGAATCAGTGACCCTCAGGTTTCGCCCGACGGCCACCTTGTTGCCTTCGCCGTCGAGACCGTCGACATGGCGGAGAACCGTAAACCCACCTCGATCTGGATTGTTCCTGTGAACGGCGGCGCTCCACGGCAGATCACCAACGAGGGCTCGATGAACGAGCGGCCGCGCTGGTCTCCCGATTCGAAGCACATCGCCTTCGTTTCGAACCTTAGCAGCGCGCGTCAGATCTGGCTGATGGACGCCAGCGGTGCGAACCCGAAGCAGATCACAAATCTCTCCACTGAGGCCGATGGCGTCGTCTTTGCGGGCGATAACAAGCATCTGGTGTTCACCAGCAGCGTTTATCCGGAGTGCCATGATGAAGCCTGCAACAGCCTCCGCATCGAGCAGGACAAGACCGAGAAGGTTCACGCGCGCGTCTACGATTCCTTGCTCTACCGCCATTGGACCGATTGGCAATCGGCGCGGCGTTCGCACCTCTTCTCGCTCGAAATAAGCACCGGCAAAACCATCGACCTCACGCCCGGAGATCGCGACGTCCCGCCATTTTCCTTAGGCGGACCCGATAACTACACCATTTCGCCGGACTCCACCGAGGTGTGCTTCGCGATGAATGCAGACCCCGTGCCCGCCATCAGCACCAATACGGATTTGTTCGTGGTACCCATCGGCGGCGGCGCCGCGAAGAAGATCACCTCGAACCCGGCGGCCGACGAAAGTCCACAGTATTCACCCAACGGCAAGTATCTGGCATGGCGCAGCCAATCGCGGCCGGGTTATGAGAGCGATCGCTGGCAGCTCATGGTGATGGAACGGGCCACCGGGAACGCCGTTAGTGTGACGGAATCGCTGGACCGTTCAGTTGACTCCTTCGCATGGTCGCCCGATTCAGCGCACTTGTTCTACACCTCCGTCGACCGTGGGCGAAAGCATATCAACGTCATCCCAGCTGCCGGCGGCGGGACGCGCGAAGTGACCAGCGGCAACGTCAGCATGGACGACATGCAGTTCACGCCCGACGGGAAGACCATGGTCTACACGCAGCAGAGCGGATCGAGCCCTGCTGAACTATATCGTGCCTCTTCCACCGGCGGGCCTCCCGTGCCGCTCACGCACCTGAACGACGCGCTGCTGGCCAATTATCAATTGACGTCGCTTGACGAACAGTGGGTGACCAGCCCCGATAACACGCGCATCCACACGTTCCTGCTCAAGCCGCCCGGTTTCCGTGAAGATCGCAAATACCCGGTGCTTTTCCTCATTCACGGCGGGCCACAGGGCGAATGGGGTGAGGATTGGAGCTATCGCTGGAATGCGCAGGTGTTCGCGGCCGCCGGATACGTCGTGGTGATGCCCAATCCACGGGGCTCTTTCGGATATGGCCAAAAGTTCACCGATGATATCAATGCCGACTGGGGCGGTAAGCCGTACGATGACATCATGGCCGTGGTCGACTATGCCGCGAGCCTTCCCTGGACCGATTCTACGCGTATGGGCGCGGCGGGGGCGTCCTACGGCGGCTACATGATTGACTGGATGCTGGGTCATACGGACCGCTTCCGGGTGTTCGTGTCTCATGCCGGCGTTTACGACCTGCGCAGCATGGCCGGCGCAACCGAAGAGCTTTGGTTTCCACTGTGGGAATTTCAGGCAATGCCTTGGGATAACCCCGATTTGTACGCGAAATGGTCTCCCAGTTATTTCGTGAAAGATTTCAAGACACCCACGCTCGTGGTGGCAGGCGAGCTCGATTTTCGCGTTCCCTACACGCAGTCGCTGCAGCTCTACACGGCGCTGCAATTGCAGAAAGTGCCATCCCGCCTCATTGTGTTTCCCGATGAGGGCCACTGGGTGCTGAAGCCGCAAAACTCTGCG
>JBEKFB010000200.1:0-8192 GCA_050013535.1 Bryobacteraceae bacterium
CGCGTGGAGCCGATTGAATCCGAGACGCGCGGCGGCGAGCACATTCACTACGTCATCGCCAATGACCGCGCCACACTGCTCTATCTGGCGAATCTGGCGTGCATCGATCAAAATCCGTGGATGAGCCGCGTTGGATCGCTCGACAAACCCGACTTCGCCCTCATCGATCTCGACCCCGTGGAATGCCCTTTCGAACTGATTGTGGAGGCCGCGCAACTGGTCCAGGAAAAGCTGCGGCTGATCGGGCTGGAGGGTTATCCGAAGACCACGGGCGGTGACGGCATGCACGTATACGTTCCGCTTGAGCCAATCTACACGTACGAGCAGGTGCGGTCATTCGCAGAGATTCTGGCGCATCTGGTGACCGGCGACAACCCCGATCTCTTCACCACGCCGCGCGCGGTGTCCAAGCGCAAGAAAAACCGCGTGTACTTCGACTATATGCAGATTGTGGAAGGCAAGACTATCGCAGCGCCGTATGTGCTGCGAGCGTACGCGGGTGCGCCAGTATCGACGCCGCTCGACTGGGCCGAGGTGAAGAAAGGCCTGCAGCCAACCGACTTTACCATCCACAATGCGGTGGAGCGGTTCCGCGAGCGCGGCGATTTGTTCGCTCCCGTGGTGACGCGCCCGCAACGGATTGAGAAGGCTATCGCACGGCTGAGCGACTTACTGGGGAAGGGCAAGGCCAAGGCGGTCTAAGAGTCACCGGCCGAACCACAGCAACAGGAACAGCCCCAGCCACAGACCGTCCATCACGTGCCAGTAGAGTGCGGTCATGTCGGCGCGTTCGCGGACCAGCGCCAGGTTGGCGTCGCGTTCCGAGGGGAACACTGCGCGCAGCAGCATGTACCAGAGCAGGAATATGCCGGCGAGCAGGTGAATGCCGTGCACCCCGGTGAACAAATAGAAGAAGAAGCTGTGCGGGTTTCCGGCCACGAATACGCCCTGCGCCGCCAGTTCGCGCCAGGCCTGCACCTGCATGCCTAGAAACAGACAGCCGAGCGAGAGCGTTGCGGTAAGCCAGCCGCTGTGGAGCGTTCGCCGGGCCGCCTCGCAGGTGACGCTGCTCAACAACAGAACCAGGGTACTGGCAAGCAGGATGTGCGGGAGCAGAACGGGCTGCCAGAAGTTCGGGTTGCTCGACCGAGCGATGTAGGCTACCGCAAGAGCCACGAACAATGTGGTGACCGCGACAATCGTGGTCCACATGGCGACCCGGTAGAGGCCTGGCCTCCAGCGCTCTCGGCCATCTCCTCCACCGCCACCATCATCATCGCCGGGGCGGAAGTGCGAATTGCCCCCTCCACCCCGGCTGGTACCCGGGATTCTCTCAACCGGGGCAACAATAGGCTCCTCGGAGACCGCAGCAGCCATCGCTCATCCTGAGATGCACGCGGCCGGGCGGAGGACTCAGGTGTTTGCGGTCCCGGCCAGGCCGAGGTCGCCAGCCCGCGATTTCATGGCCTCGATGCAGAAGGCGATGTGTTCGTCGAGGTCAGCGCCCAGGTCCTGCGCGCCGTTCACGATGTCGTCGCGGCTGACCGAACGGGCGAAAGCCTTGTCCTTCATCTTCTTCCTCACCGATTTCGGATCCACCTCGAAGATGCTCCGGCCCGGCTTGACGTAGGAGACCGCCGTCAAAAATCCAGCCAGCTCGTCGCAGGCGAACAGGGTCTTTTCGAGCTTCGACTCGCGCGGAACACCGCTGTAGTTGGCATGTGAGAGGATGGCGCGCCGCGTCTCGTCATCCACGCCAAGCTCGGCCAGGATGGGCTCGCCCTTCATCGGATGGTCGGGAGCGTTCGGATGCATCTCATAGTCGAAGTCGTGCAGCAGCGCGGTGACCGACCACTTCTGTTCGTCCTCGCCGAAGTGACGGGCGTAAGCGCTGACGCAGGCCTCGACGGCGAGCGCATGCCGACGGAGGCTGTCGGATTTGGTGAACTCGCAGAGGAGTTCCCAGGCTTGGGGGCGGTCCATCGCGTCTAGTTTAGCGTGGGCTGCGGCGGAGATGGAGTTGGACCCTCTCGAAGCTGAGAATTCAGCAAGTGCTTGATCATTAGGAAGTACCTATGTACACTCTACTTAGGTACAACGTTGCGTCAGCGGAATGAAGTTCCGACAACCAGACTTCAGGTTTCTTTGGACACTACTACGGATCACGTGCTCCAACAAATGGTTCCGGTGGGCCTCCACGGGAAAAACAAGTCGGAGGTAGCGTCTTGGATAATCCGCGAGTGGATCTGGCACAATCAGGAAGACCTTACACGCGTCGGCGTGCGGGTCTACGCGGGCTCACCCATTGAAGGAAGAAAACGTGCACACTAGATGAACGCCATGGCTACACGGCTACCAGAGTTCGACGAGCCGCCGGTTGTAGAGGTCGCGATATCGCTTCAGTTCAAGGCTTTTGAATCGCTCAAGGCACCTCATCTCGGGTTACTTTGGCGGCTGTTCCGCGAAGAGGGCTACTCCCGTGTTGAGGAACACGGGGAGTTGGAGCCGGCCTTTGAGGAGTTTGAGGGGACTACGGTACCGGCGGTCGGCATCCGCATAAGAACCTTTGATGATGCTCCCCCGCCGCCGCGCGTTTGGTTCTTGAACGAAGCACACAACGAATTGATCCAAGTGCAACGTGATCGTATTGTCGTCAATTGGCGAGCTGGCGCGCAATCAGAACCCTATCCACGGTATCCACATATCCTCGGGCGTTTTCGATCCGCGCTCAATTCTCTTATCGAATTCGCGGCGTCAGAGCAGATAGGGGATGTTCTGCCGGAACAATGCGAGGTCACATATGTGAACCACATGCGCGATGGCATTGGCTGGGAAACACACGGCGATCTCGATCACGTCGTCACAACCTGGCAGAATCGTTACTCGGACGAATACTTGGGAGCCCCTGAAGACGTTGGTTTCAAAGTGCGGTATCGAATGACAGACGAGAGTGGTAGGGCGCTCGGACGGCTCCATGTGGTGCTGCAACCTGCCTATCGCTCCGCCGATGGGAGGCCTATCTTTGTGATGAACATGATCGCCCGCGGCAAACCAACGCCCGCCAATCTAGAAGGTGTCTTTCAACTGTTTGATCTTGAACACGAGTGGATCGTTCGTGGGTTTACGTCTATCACCACGACGCGCATGCATGAACTTTGGAGGCGACGAAATGGCTAGTGTGGCGTTGGAGCATCTGTGGCGACCTTGCACACTGACGGATCGACGGAACGACATTACGACGATCAAATCCCAATCCTCGTCAGAGGGCCTCACGCCCGCTGACGTCGTCGGGACACCAAGCACGATTGAGCTTGTGGTGGAATCACGCAACGGGTCGAGGTGCCTGCGATTTGCTGTTCGGACACTGCAGATCCCGCCATGGCTGATGCCCACGATTAGGAGTGCGGGTAAGCTGCTATCGCTACCTCACGGCTGGGACCGACAGGGAGCCTTACCCGTAGACTCATCGGCAATCCAGTCCGCCATGGCATCGCTTAGCTCAATTATGAGTTCTAACAGCTCTGTGCCAGAGTGGACGCCGACGCAGCGATCGGGAGTTCAGCTTGACTGGCATGAGAACGGTGTCGACATGGAGATTGCGTTTGAGCCGGGCGGGATCGACGGTCAGGTTGTCTACAATGATCAGCGTCAGCCTGATAGTGAGTGGGAAGGACCTCTGGGTGAACACCTGTCTGACCTGCGTATGTTGCTGCGAGAGCGTCTAGTTTCAGCAGCGGATGTCTGAGCCGAAGGATGATCCATCTGGGATTCCAACCGGAACACGACTGTTCAGGCGCATCGACCCAGAGAAGATCGTCTACGATAGCAATCGCAAGGAACGCAGACCCACGTCCCAGAATTTTCAGAACTCAAAGGACGGTAGCCCAATGTCGGTCTTCGCCGAGAACGTTGCGATGGCCCACGGGGAAGTTCCTTCTGACTTTGTCAAAGGCAGGTGGTCAGGGTGGTACCTCGCAGCAGTCCCTGTCGAGTCTATGCGCGAGCATTCCCAAAAGGTGTACTTGGACCCTTATAACCAAGACCCTGACGATAGCCATCCGTCGCATGCAGCGGTTGATGGGCCCAAGGACTCGAAGACGCGGCCCAAGCTGGCAGCTAACTACGAGTGGGTCATTCCGCCACCTAATCGCTTTGACCCGGAAAGATGAGATCAACGCAGATTTCAGACACCGCCCCGCGACAGGTTCGAAACGCCCATCATGATATATTGAGGTTGACTTCCCGTGGGCCTGTGGCGCAGTTGGGAGCGCGCTTCCATGGCATGGAAGAGGTCGTGAGTTCGAATCTCACCAGGTCCACCAAAAATCCAAAGCTCTCCGAAATCGGCTCTTACCGCACGGTAATGCTGTAAGGCATCACCTTTAGGAAACCTCCGCGAGTAATAGCCGTGATTGGCAGATCTCCGAAGACGGCGCGAAGGCGCGTACGGATGGCGCCGGAAATGGCCGGGCTCTCGTCTTCGCGATTCATCAGGCGGTCGAAAATGCTGCGGCGCGGCGGGTACGGCACCAGCGTGATCTGGTCCTGCGCCCCGATCTTCGCCTTCTGCTTCACCAGCTCAATGGCGCGGTCGAGTCCGCCGAGTTCGTCCACGAGTCCGTTCCCCTTCGCCTGCGCCCCCAGCCACACGCGGCCCTGCGCCAGCGGCTCGATCGTCTCATAGGGCTTCTTGCGGCCGGCGGCGACGCGAGTCAGGAACGCGTGGTAGAAATCCTCCACCTGTGAGGTGAGCTTGTCCTGCTCGGCGGGCGTTGGCGGCGTCGCGATGGAATAGAGTCCGGCGAATTGGCCGCGCTGCAGAATATCCACGTGAATGCCGAGCTTGTCGTAAAGCCCGTGGATGTCGGGCTTCAGGAACACCACGCCAATGGAGCCGGTGATCGTATTGGGATAAGCGACAATAGGGTCGCCCGTCATGCCGATGAAGTATCCGCCGGAGGCGGCCAGGTCCCCCATGGAGATCACCACCGGTTTCTTGTGGCTCAGCTCTTCGGCCGCGTGCAGAATGTCGTCGGACGCGATGCCGTCTCCGCCGGGCGAGTTGATGCGAAGAATCGCGCCACGGACAGATGAATCGTCGCCCACCTGGCGAAGTAGTTTCGTGAAGCCTCCGGAGGTGATGCCGGCGTCTTCGTCATCCCAGTTCGAGTTCTCGCCGCCGCGCGTGATTTCGCCTTCGCCCACAACCAGCGCGATGCGGGTGTGACCTTCCACTCCTGCTGGCGCCGGCGTTTTCACATAGGCACGCAGGGCCAGCTTCGTCAGCTCAGGTTGATTAAGCCGTTTCTGCAGGTCACTGGCTACAGCATCTTCGAAACCGTTGGCATCGATAAGCCCCGCTGCGAGCGCCTGGACGCCGCTGAACGGGCCTTTATCCACGATGCCACGCACCTCTTCGGGAGTCTTGTGCCGCGCGCCGGCGATGGTGGCGGCCAGGTCTCCGTAGAACTGATCCAGAACATCGTTGAGAACCTCGCGCGTCTCGGGCGTCATGGACTCGCGCGTGTAGACATCGCCGTAATCCTTGAACCGGCCTGCATGGATCACGTCGGCCTGAATGCCCAGCTTGTCCAGCGATCCCTTGAAGTACATCGCTTCCACACGCAGGCCTTTGAGGTCGAGCATGTCTTCGGGCATCATGTAAATGCGGTCGGCGGCAGTGGCGAGATAGTATTCGCGCGTGCCCGGGGTGCGCAGCAGCGCAATTAGCGGCTTGCCAGACTTGCGAAACTGCGCCAGTTCCGCGCGCAGTTCCTGCATGCGCGCCCAGCCGATTTGCAGGTTCTCCGGTTCAAACAGAACAGCGCGAATGCGCGAATCGGCGGCGGCTTTGCGCAGCGTGAGCCACACATCGGCGACCGTGAGGGGCGACTGCTGCTCGAAGAACGGGATGGGAACCTCGGTGGGCGCCCGTTCCGGAACTTCCCCGTTGAGCTTCATAATGAGCGTGGAGCCGTCGGCGATAGCGGGCGGCCGCGATCCGAGCCGGATCAGCGAGAACGCCAGAATTACGACAATTAATCCGCACAGGACGATGCCCGTAATCAGCCCGATCAGGAACTTTTTCATACATTTAGGCTACTATGTTGGCAGCTCGCAAGGAACTCGCGCCTGGCGCTAATGTCCGCTTGAAAGTTAGACGCCGCCGCTTCATCATAAGTGACGACGCGGATGTGCCGCCTGGCACAAGGTATGGATCGGGCAGGTAGCCGGCGCGGCGAGGCAGCGATTTCACAGCGCGCGAGTCGCTGCACTAGCCGCTATTCGACCCTGAGCGGGCATACATGGTAACATAAAATTGTAGTTACTTCAGTACACCCACATGGCTAATAAACCCGCTTTCCCCCCGGGCGCGCAAGTTGAACATGGCAAGTTCGGTCTTGGATCCGTTCTGGCCTGCAACGACGAGCACGTCAGCATCAAGTTTGACGACCACGGCGAAAAGAAGTTCGTGCTCTCCATCGTGCTGCCCGCGCTGAAGAAGAGCGACCGGCAACCCCCGGCAGAAAAGAAGCGCGCCACGCGCAAGAAGGCCGTTCCCGTCGCATCCTAACTTTCATGAAGATTGGCGTTGTCGTCTTCCCAGGCAGCAATGGCGATCACGACGCGTGGTACGCGGCTGCGGGAAACCTCGGACAGCAGGCCGAATTCATCTGGCACGAAGCGGATAACCTAAGCGGCGTCGATGCGGTGATTTTGCCCGGCGGTTTTTCCTATGGCGACTATCTTCGTTGCGGCGCAATTGCGAAATTCTCGACCGTGATGCAGGCGGTGAAAGCATTCGCGCGCGAGGGCGGACCGGTGCTGGGCATCTGCAACGGTTTTCAGATTCTGACCGAATCCGGATTGTTGCCTGGAGCGCTGGTGAAGAATCGCGGGCTGCGATTCATTTGCAGGGAAGTCGCATTGCGTGTGGAGACGGCCGACTCGCCTTTGCTGTGCGGCGCGGAGAAAGGCTCCATTCTGCGGTTGCCCATCGCGCACGGCCAGGGTTGCTATCTGGCCGACGAACGCGCGCTGGATGAGCTCCAGAGTGAGGACCGCGTCGCGTTTCGCTATGTCGACAACCCCAATGGCTCTTTGCGCGATATCGCCGGCATTCTCAGCCGCGAGCGCAACGTGTTGGGCATGATGCCGCATCCGGAACGCGCGGCCGATCCGCTGATGCGAAGCACCGATGGTCTGGCGGTGATGAAATCTATCGTGCAGTCGGTAGAGAGCCGCAGCGCAGTAGCCCGCTAGCGCGTTACAGTCCCCTTCAATCGAATATCTCGCGACGAAGAGCCGACAAGGACCTCGTACTTGCCGGGATCGGTCACCCAGGTTTTCTTTGCCGGATCAAAGTAAGCCAGTGATCTGTCATCCAGCGTGAGCGTTACCGTCGACGTTTCGCCATGTTTGAGATCGATTCTGCGAAATGCCTTTAGCTCCTTAACCGGCCGATCAATACTCGGCGCTAACGGCTGAATGTATAGTTGCACCACCTCCGCGCCGTCGCGCGATCCGGTGTTGCGCACCTTTAGGGTGACTTCCTGCGGCGACACCTTCAGATCGGTATACTCGAACTTCGTATACGACAGGCCGTGGCCAAAGCAGAATAGAGGGTCGATGTTCTGTTTGTCGAAATGGCGGTAGCCGACATAGATGCCATCGGCGTAATCCACCACGCCATCTTTGCCCGGATAGTGGCCCCACGATGGGGAGTCTTCCAGTCTGCGTGGGAAGGTTTCAGGGAGCCTGCCAGATGGGTTCACGTCGCCAAACAAGATATCAGCGATGGCATGACCGCCTTCCTCACCGGGGAACCACGCATTGAGCACGGCGGGCGTCTGCTCAACCCAGGGCATGGTAACGGGCGCGCCCACGTTTAACACGACCACTGTGTGCGGATTCGCTTTCACGACTGCATCGATCAACTCGTTCTGACCGGCGGGCAGATCCATCGACTCGCGATCCTGGCCTTCTTTCTCCACTTTGGGTGAATCGCCAGCGAACACGAGCACCACATCGGCCTTCGCGGCCAGGTCCGCAGCCTCAGGCAGAGATGGAGCGTAGGACACCTGAATCGCCGAACCGGCGCGCTCGCGAACGGCATCCAGCGGGCTGATCGCGTGAGTCGTTTTCACCGACGAACTGCCCCCGCCGCCGGTCACCGCAACCGCGGCGTTCGG
>JBEKFB010000201.1:0-9290 GCA_050013535.1 Bryobacteraceae bacterium
TTTGTAGCCGTGGACGGCAAGGGCGGCGGGCTGAACCTGCTGGACGTCGAAGCGCAACGCGCCCACGCTCTGGGTGCCATCGACATATAAGGTTACACCGCGTTCGCGGAGCCGGGGGCCAATCTCTTCGATCGGCGGGCGAAAGCCCGTGGCGTAATTCACGGTGCTGAGCAGGACCAGCCGGGTACGTTCGTTCAGCGCACCCTCGAACCCGTCCCATTCCGTTTCGACGAACTCGACCCCGCGCGCGAGCAGCCGCGTTGGCGCATAGAGATTGTTGGGGAATTCATGAGCCAGCGTGACTAGGCGATCTCCTGGACTCCAGTCGATTCCGGCGATCACCGTGGCCAGCGCCGTGGAGGCGTTCTGTACGAAGGCGATGTCGCCGGCGGAAGCGTTGATCAGTCTCGCGATCTTGGCGCGGGTTTGCTCCGCATCGTCGAACCAGCTCAGGAAATCGCGGGCGGCGGTGGCATCGCGGCGAGTGAAGTGACGGGAAACAGCCTCAACAGTGCGACGTGGCAACTGACCAAAGGTAGCGGTGTCGAGAAACGTGCGCCCCTCGAGACCAGGAAACTCTGCGCGGACCGCTGCCCAGTCAGGCATGAGATTTCAGTGTAGCCGACACGTCAGCGCTTACGGATGTGGATGGCCCCGTTGGAAGTGTTGAGCTCGATGCTCGGCCCGCCACCACCGATTTGCCCTTCCAGATGGTCCTTCGAAATAGTGCCGCCGTGAGTCGTCAGATCGAAATCCGAAGTGATATCGCTGTGCGATGTATCGGCGATGAGGCGGCCGCTGGCAGAATCGGGCAGACGCAGATCGATGGACGAGTTGCTGGTGGTCAGGTGCATGTCGGGAAGCCCGCCCTCCATATCCAGATCGATGTGCCCGTTGGTGGTTTCCGCTCGCAGAGGCCAGCCGGTGTTCAGATTGGCAAGACGGCCCTCGATACTTCCGTTGGAAGTCTCGGCCTCGAACCGGCCGCCGCGCGATTCAGCTTTTATATGAGCGTTGGTGGTGTGCAGACGGAGGCTGCCTTCCTGATTATCGATGTCGATGGAGCCGTTGCTGGTCTCAATGTCAGCGTCGCCGTGTACGTCGGTGAGGTGCACGCCGCCATTGGAGGTGTGCATTCGCGCGTTCCCCTCCACGGCATCCACGCGTAACGCGCCGTTAGAACTGTGGATCTGATCGAGCACCACGCGCCTGGGTACATGGATGGTGTATTCCGCGCCCGCGTTGCCGTGAAAGAACTCCGGCGCTATGGTGCGAATGCGAACGGAATCGGGCGCGTGCGAAATATCGATGCGCACGTCGTGGAGCAGGCTTTCGTCGCTGGCGTACTTCGTGCCGGCAATGTCGATGGTGTTCTTATCCCAGGCGGATATTTCCACCGAACCGTTCTGCGTTTCCACAGTAAGCCGGGCGCCGGAATCGAGCGGCCAGGAATAATGGAAATCCTCGCGGAAACGGCCGGTATCGCCCCAGTCGCCCACCACACATGAGGACTGGAACACGCCGGCTGAGGCCAGCGTAAGAAGTCCGAGCAATCGTCGCATAAGCTGCCTTTGGAGTGTACTACGAGGGGGCGAGTCGGGAAGTTCCACAGCGAAATGGCAATCGCGTCTGCGATATCCTCCAGGGGATGAAGAAGCTGCTCGCGTTGAACCGCGGCGAGATCGCCATCCGCATCCTCCGCGCGGCCAACGAACTGAAGATCCGCACGGTGGCCGTGTACTCGCAGGAAGATCGCCTCAGTCTGCACCGTTTCAAGGCGGACGAAGCGTACCTGGTGGGCGTCGGAAAGGGCCCGGTTCAGGCTTATCTTGATGTCGACGGCATTGTCGCCCTGGCGAAAGAGAAGGGCGTGGATGCGATTCACCCAGGCTATGGCTTCCTCTCCGAGAACCCGGCGCTGGCGCGCGCCTGTGTGGAGGCCGGGATCACATTCATAGGGCCGGACGCGCGGTTGCTGGAGTTGTTGGGAGACAAAACGGCGGCGCGCAACCTGGCCATTCAAGCGGGCATTCCGGTGATTCCGGGAACTGCGGAGGCGATCACGGATTTCGGGCGTGCCGAGGAGATTGCCGATGGCATTGGTTATCCGCTGATGATTAAAGCCGCTTTTGGTGGCGGCGGTCGCGGTATGCGCGTGGTGGAGCGGCGGGGCGAACTGCTGGCCCGACTGGAAGAGGCGCGACACGAGGCTGCGGCGGCATTCGGGAACGATGCGGTGTTTCTGGAACGGTACATCCGCCGGGCGCGGCATATCGAGATTCAGATTCTGGCGGACCAGCACGGCAACATCATCCATCTGCACGAACGCGATTGTTCGGTGCAGCGGCGCAATCAGAAAGTGGTGGAGGTTGCGCCCGCGGTTAATCTGGCGGAGTCCATTCGGCGCGGCCTTGCGGATGCGGCGGTGGCGCTCGCGCGCGCGGCGAATTATTCGAACGCGGGAACCGTGGAGTTTCTGGTGGACGTGGACACCGGCGAATGGTTCTTCATTGAAGTGAACCCGCGCGTTCAGGTGGAGCACACGGTTACCGAGATGGTGACGGGGATCGACGTGGTCCGCAGCCAGATACAGATCGCGCAGGGGAACGCGCTGTTCGGCCCAGAGATGAACCTGCCGCGGCAGGATCAGGTCGCGGTGCACGGGTTCGCGCTGCAGTGCCGCGTCACCACGGAAGACGCCGAAAACAATTTCGTGCCCGATTACGGCCGGTTGCAGACTTATCGTTCTCCGGCGGGATTCGGCATTCGTCTGGACGGAGCTTCGGCATACGGCGGCGCCGTGATCACGCCGTTTTACGATTCACTGCTGGTGAAGGTGACGGCGTGGGGGCGCGAGTTCCCGCAGGCCTGCCAGCGCATGGACCGCGCGTTGCGAGAGTTTCGTATTCGCGGCGTGAAGACGAACATCCCGTTCCTTGAGAACGTGGTGAACGACGCGGCGTTTGAGGCGGGCGAAGTAACCACTCGGTTTCTGGACGATACGCCCGCGCTGTTTCACTTTGCCGTCCGGCGGGACCGGGCGACGCGGCTTCTGTCCTACCTCGGTGATGTCATCGTGAATGGCAATCCCGAAGTGGCGAATCGTCCGCGTCCGAAGGAAATCCAGCCTGCGCCCATTCCCGCGCACATCTCCGGCGATCCGCCGGCGGGCACGAAACAGTTGCTGGATCAGCTCGGCGCCGAGGGCTTCGCACGCTGGACACGCGAGCAGACACGTCTGCTGATGACGGATACGACGTTCCGCGATGCACACCAGTCGCTCATGGCCACTCGTGTTCGCACCTATGACATGCTGGCCATCGCTAATTTCGTTTCGCAGAGGCTCTCGAATTTGTACAGTCTTGAAATGTGGGGCGGCGCTACGTTCGATGTGTCGCTGCGCTATCTGCATGAAGACCCCTGGGAGCGGCTGCGGAAATTACGCGAGGCGATTCCGAACATCTGTTTCCAGATGCTGTTGCGGGCCTCGAACGCGGTGGGCTATACCGCGTATCCGGACAACGTTGTGGAGGAGTTTATCTACGAGACTGCGCGGCAGGGCATCGACATTTTTCGCGTTTTCGACTCGCTCAACTGGCTTCCGAACATGCGCGTTTCCATGGAAGCCGTGCGCCGGACCGGCAAAGTCTGCGAGGCAGCCATCTGCTACACGGGCGACATTCTGGATCCGAAGCGCGACAAGTACTCGCTCGAGTATTACGTGCGTCTGGCGAAGGAGCTGGAGAAGATGGGCGCGCATATTCTGGGCATCAAGGACATGGCTGGCTTGTGCAAGCCTTTTGCGGCGCGCCGGCTGGTGGAGACGCTGCGTAACGAAATCGGCATTCCTATCCATTTCCACACCCACGACACCAGCGGTGTGAATGCGGCTTCCGTGCTGATGGCGTCGGATGCGGGTGTGGATGCGGCCGATGGGGCGATTGCCTCCATGAGCGGCACGACGAGCCAACCGAACCTAAACTCCCTGGTGGCGGCGCTGAATCACACGCCGCGCGCGACGGGGCTTGATCTTGAAGCGCTCAACACGTGCTCCGATTACTGGGAGACCGTGCGCATGTGGTATCTGCCTTTCGACACGGCGGCGTCAGCGGGGACGGCCGAAGTCTACGAGCACGAGATGCCGGGCGGACAGTACACGAATCTCAAAGAACAGGCCAATTCGATGGGGCTAGGCACCCGGTGGCACGAGATCGCGCGAACTTATGCTGCCGTGAACATGGCGTTCGGCGACATTGTCAAGGTGACGCCGTCAAGCAAGGTGGTGGGCGATCTGGCTTTGTTTTTGGTGAGCCATAAGATGACCGTTGAGGAGCTGGAAAACCTGGGGCCCGACCACAATCTCACGCTGCCCAATTCCGTGGTGGAGATGTTCTCAGGATCGCTGGGGGAACCGGAGGGCGGCTGGCCGCCGAAGCTGCGCAACGTGATTTTGCGCGGAGCAAAGACAAAGCCAGGACGGCCGGGCGAGCATCTGCCGGGAGTGGATTTTCAGCACGTCTCTCAGAATGTGGAGAAAAAACTCGGGCATCACATCTCATCGACGGATCTGATGAGTTATCTGATGTACCCGGAGGTGTTTCTCAAGTTCGCGAAAGTGCGGTCGGCGTGGGGGACGCTCGATGTCCTGCCGACGCCGCAATTCTTCTACGGCCTCGAACGCGGCGAAGAGATCGCGATTGAACTCGAGCCAGGTAAGTCGCTCATCGTCAAGCTGCTGACAATCGGCGACGCGCAGCCCGATGGAACGCGAACAGTGTTTTACGAATTGAACGGTCAGCCGCGCGAAGTGGTGGTGCGCGACGAATCGCTGAAGGGCAAGGTTGAGACTCGCGCGAAGGCCGATCCCAACAATCCCGGACACGTGGGCGCGCCAATTCCCGGCGCCATCACGGCGATTTCCGTGGATGCCGGCAATCGCGTAGAGAAGGGCGACCGCCTGCTGGTGATGGAAGCGATGAAGATGCAGTCGACGGTGTATGCGCCTGTCGGCGGGAAGATTGCGCAAAAGCTGGTGAACATCGGCGACAAGGTGGATTCGAAGGACCTGCTGATGGTGATCGACCCGGCCTGATGGTCAAGCCACGTCGGGCGCGGTGTGGGCGACACAGGCGCAGGCGGTGATGGTGAGGAACAACGTGAGAATCTCGCTATCGCCCAAATTGTACTCGAAGAAGCCTTCGGCGAGGATCGCGATGATTCTGGCGATAGTGGTCTGGAACGCGAATCGGGCATCGCCGGTGCTCTCGGTGGACGGCCGAAGGCGTCATAGACCACCTTCGCGATCAGCCACATCATCATTAGGCTGTTCCAGTGTTCTCCCATCCGGGCAAACGCTGCTGCGGCTCCGCCTATTGAATCGCTATAGTCACGTTGCTCTGGCTGGTCGCGGTTCCGACGGTCACCTGCACGGGCACGCTGTTTCCGGGCGCAACGCCTTCAGGAATCCGCACATTGATCTGAAACAGACCGGCCAACCCCGGCGCTGCGCCGCAGTAAGTCACCGCAGCATTCAGGGCGCCGATGGTTACCGAACAGGCCAGAGCGGGTTTCGTCAAAACAGTGGAGGGCAGCCGCCCGTCTATCTCCGGCGGCGTGCGCGAACCATCCCCGGTGGCGAACATCTGCAGAACATTGCCCACCCGCTCGGGATTCGAGGCGCTATTGACGCTGTTGTTCTGATTCAGCACGGCGGCCTGGCCTGAGCCCGAGCCCTGTGCCGTGAACATCCCCGGAAGCGAAGCCACTACCGGCAGCGAGAACGCGACGGACGCGTTACCCTGATTGATTGCCTGAACATTCACCGTGCTGAAAAGCGCCACTTCAAAGGGCACGACGGCGTTGATCTGGCCCGGCGAGGTAAGGTCCACCGGCGCAGGATACCCGTTGAAAAGCACCTGGACGCCGCCCAGCGTGGTCGGCAGTTTTCCGGTGGAGTCGGCCGCGGCGAGCTGTTGCGTTTGCGGGGCGAGCGACTGGCCGATAATCTCCACAAACTCGCCCGGCGCGACTCCGGTGGCGTCGTGCGAAGCCGCGCTCCTCACTGCGGTAATCACCGGCTGGGGTACGGTCATCGCGCTCTGGCTGGCGGGAATGATGAACAGCGTCATCGAGTAAGCCGGGAAGGTGGCGCTGAGAGAACCACCGGACGCCTGCACCGGGGACTGCTGCGTAATCGCGTTCAGGTTCGCGCTGCTGTACTGCCACACCTGCGCCGTACCCGCGGGGGTGAAGTGGGCCAGGCTGATGCTGCTGGTGATCGCATTGGCGGATTTGTTCAGCACCATTACCGTGAGGGCGCTATCGGCTCGCTGAGCGGCGAAGATCGACATGGTGTCCGGATCGCTGCTCGCCGCCGACACGCTGGTCTCGCCGAAATGGTTGCCCGCGCCGTCGTAGTTCAGATAGATCTGGAACGCGAACAGGCCCGGCGCGCTCAGCGTGAAGTTTGGATCCGGCCACATGGTGGCCATGTCCAACCCGTAGGCGCCAAAAATACCCAGTAAGTCCGCCTGTGCCACCGCGCCGGTGATGTCTTCGAGCGCGCCCCAGTTATATTCGGTAATCGCGGTCTTCGTGCCGGGGAAGTATGTATTAACCCAGCCGATCATGCGCGGGATAAGCATCGGCGGATGCTGCTGCCCATCTACGTCGCACATTGCGTTGTAGTCGTCGCATGGGTTGGAATCCGTTGCGGGCGTCACCACGGGGACGATGTAGTTCTGATCCCAGAAAGCTCGCGTCGATTGCATGCGGAGGTTGGTGCTCGCAGGATCGACGGCCGCACCGAAGCTAATCGCGCTTGTGCCGCAGTCGTTCGTAACGCAGGGGCCGACATACCCGTGGACGTCGAGATAATCGAGCAGGCGGATGCCGGCCTGGTTCGACGCCGCCTGCATCTGTTGAAGGTAGTAGACGAGCCACGGCGCGCCGCCGTGGGCATTGCGATCAACCGGGTTGGCCCAATACTGGAAATGCGGGGCTGTCCCCCAGCCGCTCACGAAGTCCTTCTTGGAAAACAGATATCCGGGCCAGCCGGCTGCGACCGGGCCCACCACCAGCGCAGTCGGATCGGCGGCTTTCACCGCCTGTGCCGCCGCCAGATTGCGCGCGAGCATGTCGTCGTAGGTGGCGACCTGCTCCGGGACGCCCGCCTGGTGATACATGTCCGGGTGGGTGCCGTCCCACCATTCCGGCTCATTATCCAGGTCCCACATCTGAACTCCGCCATCGTTGGCGGGTCCGTACTTGTTGAGCATTGCCGCCACCCACTGTCCGCCAAATGCGGGCGTGATCGGCTGGTAGACATCGTTCGGATCGTCCACGATCTGGTCGCCGGTCGACAGGGCGATGCCATTGCCGCACTGAGAACCCCCGGCCTCGGTCTGCTGCTGCGGCCCGTACGTCGAGACCGGGAAACTGCAACTGTACTGATAGCTCGGCGTCAGCGCACTGTCCGGCGGCAGTTTCGGAGTCCAGTCCAGCAGAGGGAAGGTACTCAGAGTCACCGTGCCGGTTTCGAGGTTTCGCTCATGGAACAGATCGAAGCTGTTATGCACGCCGTCGCCGGCCAGATACGTGGTGAAAAACAAGTTTACGTTGAGGTTCTCCAGATCGAGCTGCCAGTTATAGCTGGAGGCGCTATCGCCGCCCCAGCGGCGCACGCCGATGTGCATGAGGTCAGATATGCCGCTGTCGGTCCATTCTTTGAAGGGCGAACAACAGACCCCATTTGCGGTAAATTCGTTGATGCCGTATATGAGCGGGCTGATCGGGTGTTGTGACGCGGTCGCGTCAACGGCGAGCGTAGGAGCGGACGCGCCGTATAGCGCGGCGGCGCCCAGAAGCAGACAGGGAAAATGGCGCAGCGACATAAGATGGCTGGCATTATATCTTACTCTCGATTTATCAAGCACTTCGAGCGCCGGCACGGTTTCCAGGCTTTTTCGTGTGAAGTACTGGCCCAGGGCGCGCCGAACACAGTGGCGCTGGACGTCCGGCACCGTGGTGTGCGGGAATGTTCGGCTGCATATTCGAGGCACCGGTTGACGAGGTCTTACCGGCCGATGGAGAGGGCGAGATTAGCCAGGAAGAGCCGGAAATTCCGGGCGGATTCCAGCATAGTGTTCGTTTTGTCCCAAAGGTTCGCAGCTCAGGAACGTCCGTCCTTACGTGCGACAGAGTGGCTCCCCGGCATGGATTCGAACCACGAACTTGACAGGATTTTGATGTCTCACAACTTATTGATTCTACAAAGTCGCTGAAGTCGTCAAAAGCCTCAAAAAGCAGGCATCTGGTACAAAATCGGTACAAAATATTATTTGCTGCTCTCCGAGCCTTGGGCACCGTGGAGGCGAACGATTCATGTCGAAAAGGACTGGATTTGTCAATTCCGACCCACAAGTCCGGATCTCTCCTGGGACTTGTTGAAAGCGATACAGGAAGAGGTGTATTCTTCACTAAGCTGACCGGTCGTCTCCTGCTAGAGGTTGCCGTGAATAAGAATCAGGCCGAACAGTAACGGCCTGAAGTGTGGTCCAAGACTCTCAGCCACAATCACGCGTCGGCACAGAGCCATCCATGACAACTGGATCCAACGCAGCAAGCGCCCATGGCGCGCAGATGGCGAAGTATTTCAAGCTGAACCAGCCGCCCCATGTTGCCATCGATTCCGCGGTTTCCATCGTCCGCCCGCAACTGGCGATTACCCGGCTAATTGCCCGAAGCGGTATCCCGGAACGAACCGCGTCCATTCCTCCTGAAAAGGCCTATGTTGTTTCGGTTCATCTTAATCATGCAAATTCCGGGGAATGGGAACTCTGGACCGACGAAAAATACACAAAGACGGGGGCGTGGCCCGTGGGCGGAGTCGCCATGTGCGACCTTGAGTCAAATTCTAGTATTCGAAACCCGGGGCCCATCGACTGGGTCCATTTCCATGTTCCCCGGAGCACTCTCAATGCCCTTACGGACGATGCTGGAATGCGTCAGGTTAAACGCCTCCACTGTGTTTACGGAACTCCCGACCCCGTTCTCCACCACCTGACTCAAGCGATGCTGCCGTGTCTGAACAGGCCGGAGATGTTCTCGCAATTGTTCGTGGACTCTTTAACCATGACGGTTTGTTCGCACCTCGTGGGGCGATATGGTCAGCTTCGCGAACCTACCCTGCAACTCAAAGGCGGTCTGGCACCGTGGCAAATGCGGCGCGCTGTGGAGCTGCTCCAAGAGCATCTGGACGGCGAGTTAAGGCTCGAAACTCTTGCCGGGGA
>JBEKFB010000202.1:0-8010 GCA_050013535.1 Bryobacteraceae bacterium
AGTCCAGAATGGACTCGGCCACATCCGCAGCTTCCTGATCGTCGCCCGCACCGAATGCTCCCACGAGGCGCCCATAGGCCGTCGCGAACCACGCCGTCGCGGCTGTCGCAAGCCACAAGCCCTCTTCGTTTTCGTGTGATCCAACCGCTTTGCCGAAGACATCCGGCACCTCAGGTGCATTCCACAATTTCTCCGCCAAGTCGACCCGGTCCAGCCTGAGCAACAATGCGATGGAAGCCGGCACAATGGTCTGGTTTGCTTGCAGGTCCGACCAGAAGGCAGCATCCGCGCGGTCGGGTTCGCTGCGAAAAGGGAATGGCATTCTGCCGCCCCACGGCCGAGCGGACAGAATTGTCTGAACATCCTTCTCCAGATTGGCTGCAGCCCCTGCGCTCCGGACTCGATACACTAACCCATTCCAACAAACCGCAAATTCGCCGGGAAACAGCCAAGCACGGGTTTGCACGGTGTTCTTACCATTGTTGAGATCAAAGATCTCAACTTCCCGATAAACTCCACTGCGCGGATCACCGAGGCCGGCATCGAATAACACGCTGGCGACTTTGACAACGAAATCAGGCATTGAAGTGCTGGACGATAGATGCCAGGGCTCATGTTGTTTGGGCGGCTCAGGCAGAGCCGCTCTCGCCTCTCCCGCCGCTAACAAAGCGAATGCGATGAAGAACGCAGGGACCCAAGTCCGCATACCAGGTTGAGTCTAACAAGATTGGACAATCCCGGACGTGAAACGGCTTGCCGTCAAGGGGACATAACGCCTGCGATTGCTATACGTGCTTGATGGTGGCGCTAGAAGCTTGGAGCCATTGATTATGCGTGACACTGACCGTACCAAGGGTGTTCGGGGGTTGGCAGGTAAGGCCAGTCCTCAGGTCTAGGTAAAGATCGACACGCCGCGTCACACTCAGACGCCGTAAGGAACATCCCACCCAGATCGTTCCCACCATTGATCGCATACAAGCGATAATTGGACTTAGTCAGTTGATCGTTGACGATCTTGAAGAATGCATAGGTGGCCCTCCCCCAACCTTCGTCAGCCGAGATATCCGGGGAGTAGATCACGTACTCCACACCACAGCATTTGACGACATAGCTCGTAGCATCGTGGTTGATCACTTCTTGGATTTCGAGAGCCTCGGTCGCATACCTTCTGAGTTCATCCTGTATCGATTCATACCTGCGCTTGATGCCAAGCTCAGCAAGATCCTCCGCATCGAGAAAGAGCATCCTTTCATAGTCAAGCGTGAAGCTCATCAGCATTCATTGTATTGACGCGCGAATGTGCGTGGGCGATCGTGCCTGAGATACGGGTTTTGTCGACGCTGCCTACCGAGTCGCTAATAGCTGTCACCGCCCCTTATCGTCGCGCATCACGTAATCCACGTTCTGCAGCACTCGCGCGCCATCATCGTCTTCCGTCACGCGGATCTCACGCACCTGCGAGAACACTCGCTCCAGGCTCGTCAGGTTCTGCGAAAAGAGCGATGGGGTACGCGTTACAGAAGCCGCGAACCCGTAACCCGTTTGGTTGGCTGGGGAAGCGGAATCGAGCGCGGTCATGAGATGCTCGTAGCGGTCCCGTTCGCGTGCAAGCCGGAACACTGCGGAGTATGTCGCCCTGCCCGTGCTTGGGGGTGACACGCCAGCGCGCTGCAAGAGCTCCCCCAGCAGGCTCGAATCGTTCGCGAGGAACAACGCATCACCCTGCACCGCAATGTATAGCTTGCCCAGTCCGGCAAGTGAGCGAACTGATGCATTGCCCGCCGCCTCGGGCTGCCATCCCGCGCCGAGCCCCGTGGTTGTCCAGAGTGGCTCAACGACTCTGGTGAGAGCCTCCTCCACCGCCGGTTCATCCCACGGCGATGACGAGGCCAGCACGATAGCGCACGGCATCCGTATGAACGTGTGGCCCGCCGGCGCTGTCGATTCCACCTGCATCGCGGCTCGCAAACCGGTTTTCTCAACCAGCTCCCGGAAAGGCGCCACGGACTCGTCGATTGTCGCTTCGGACGGCAATGGCGGCTCGTCGATGCGAGTCTCCAGATCGGCCTCGCCACCGGCCGCCTGCGACAGATCCGCCGATGGAGGCGCGTACCGCGACTCGTTCCGGGTCGCGACCGGCGGAGCAATCATCTTCTCCACGATCAACGCCACGGATTGCCGCGCGTCCGGCGAAGCCCAGGCCCGATAGAGACCAGCATCGCGCGGAGCGAGGGCAACCAGCCGATCAACTGCGGCACGATCCGCCGGAAGCGAGCCAGTACCTGGGTTGTCGGCTGTGCGAAGGAACACACGCGTCTCAGCGATGTCATGCGCGCCACGGCTCACATCGGCGATACCGCTCCAATACTGCCTGACAGTTGACACGTTTCGCTGCACCCAGTACGAACGAAAATAGCCGGTCTTCACGAGCGCGTCGAGATTCATAACTATACGCAACTCGCCCGGCTTTTTGGCGGCGGCGGTGGTCGCGTCGCGATACCAGCGCTCCGATGCAAGACTGGGGTCGCTCCCACCAGTTGCCAGCGCCAGCGAGCGGGCGGCCAGATCGTCTCTGGTGGCGACAAACAAGAACCCCTTCGCATATGTGAAGCCCACCGTCCGGCCCGAAGCCGGATCGGCACGCAACCAGAACGGAATCCCCGCGACCTCCCGCCGTTCGAACTTGCTGCGCATCGTCCACAACCGGGCCTTGTCGAGCTCAGCCTCCTCGACGCGGGAGACGTACACGAACTGCACGTCGTGAATGTCGTAAAGCGCCAGCGCACTCTCGTGCCCGGCGATCGCGCCGATATCGTTCAAAACCGGCGCAAACCCGATCGCTGAGGCATATTCGCCGTAGGCGCCGCCTAGCTTCGTAAAGAGATTCGATTGCTGGAATACTGCGTAGTTGTCGCTGGCGAGCCAATTCTGCTTCACTTTCGATTCGTTCCACTCGCGAAGCACATTGTTGAAGTCGTTTGCGTGAACATACAGCAGAGCGCCGCTGGGCATCAGCGTGGCAAGGTCCACCTCCGGAGGCGCCGTCTGCATCCAGACGATACCGGCGGCAGCCAGCAGAATCGTGAGAATGATGGCGGCTTTCTTCATCGTGCGCTCCTCGGTATCTCCGGCTGGACCACCTGCTCCTGTTCCACGACGTTTCGAATCACCGGCTGTCGTATCGCATTCGTGGTCCTACGTGTTTGTTCGGCGGTGATGGCCTTGAGTTTCCTTTCGTCGGGGCCCGCCGGGTCCTTCGGCAGCAAATCGATAGCCGTGCTCAGATAAGTGGCCGCCACGTTCAGGTCGTCAAGCCGTTCGGCGGCCGCGGAAAGTTGCTCCGCGAGCGAGGCCCGGTCTTCATTGGACAGCGTAAGTTCGGGCAGAAAATTTGCACCCGCGGACAATCTCGTGCTTTGTGGCTGCACAAGCGCCAGTGCCAGGCTGTCCCTGCGAAGCGCGAGCTCCGCACGCAAAACATCCAGGCGAACGCGCGGATCAGCGGGCGCGATGGCAAGGGCTTCACGCAGGAGCCGCTCGCGCGAGCTGTGGTCCGGTGTGGTCTCGGCGGCTCTCACGCGTGCCTCGACGTAGAGTGGCTTCCCGGCGGCAGCCGTATCGATCCTTCCGGACGCCAGCAATCCGAGCTCCGTGCCCGCAAGCGATGCGGGCGCCGAAGGTGCAAGCATGCTGGCCGCATCGGCGCGGTCCCGATACGGCACCAGAGAATCGGTCGCCACGGCGGTCAGCAGTTCCGCCCGCCGTGCACCCTGAGCCAGACGCGCCGCGTGCAGCTTGGCAACCGTGTCCCACGGCGCGGCTCGGAGACGCATGGCCACAAACTCCGCGGCGGCTGCCGGCTGGTTGTGCTTCTCCAGAAGATCAGCCGCCGCTAGCAGAGTATCGAACGGCTTGTCCGTCACCAGTGCCATGCGATGCAGGAGCTGCAGCGCAGTTTCGGCGTTATCCTGCTCCAGCCGAACCTCGGCGAGACCGAGGAAGTTGGCTGCATCCAGACGGCCCGCGTCCAGCTCATGCGTGTACAGGAAATCGAGAACCGCAAGCGCCGCGGTCTCGTTGTTGTCGCGCCGGAGGGCCTGAGCCGCACTGCGCAACGGCTCGACGCCGGGCGCCGTCTCCGCCTTCGAGCGATAGCGCTGCAGCAGCCCGGCGAGGGTTCCCGTGCGAGCGGCAAGACGGATCTCCACGGCCGGGTCCGGATTGACCGCCGAGCCATCCCGTACGTCCGCCGGAAGCAGATTCCATTCGGCCTGCGCCTGCTCGTTGAGTTTTTGATCCAGAAGCAGGCCGATCAATTCGAGGCGAGCCACCGTAACCTGGGTCTGCTCCGCAGCCCGCTCATCACCGTGGAGACCTGCCAATCGATGCTCCATCATGGCGACGCGTTTCCGCTTGAGCGTGATCCGCTGACCGGCAGTCAGATTGGGGATTCCCAGCAGCGAGCTGATCGTGTACTCCGCCTCGTCCGTGCGGTCGGCCAGATCGAGCACCCAAGATGGATCTTCGCCCGACGCAAGCGCGGCTTCAAAAGCCGCGTTCAGCAGCGAATCGAGCTCGTAAGATCCGTTTCGGCTGATGTAGTCCACCAGCAGCCGTTGCGTGTCGTCGTGAAGAAGCGCGACCGCATGGCACTCGCCGATATCGGTGAAGGTCTCCGCCAGCCGCGGCCAGAACGATTCCTCGACATGTCCTCCCCGGCTCTGAATTCGCTCGAAAGTGGCAATTGCCGCGCGCCAGCTCGCGATTGCTTCATCGCGCTTTCCGACGTTCCATTCGACGCGCGCGGTGTGATCGTGGGCATCGCCCCGATCGGGGTCAAGCTGCAGCGCCAGGGCGTATTCCCCGATGGCCTTGTCCGGCTGGCGCGCGCTCTCGTAGTAATCGCCCAGAGCGATGTACCGGTCGGGGCTGGCCGGCGCGTCCTCCACGCTGGCCGGAAGATAATTGGACGCCTTCGCGCTCTTCTGGCGGTCGAGATATTCGCCATAGCGGGCGCCATAGTAGAACCAGGTCGAACCCGCAAGCGTCGCATCGCGATCGGGCGGAGAAGAGATGCGCTCGCCAATGGTGCGCATGTCCAGCGCCCCGGCAAAGGCCGCGTTGATAGTGTTGGCGGCATCCTCGTAATACACACCCGTCATCGCCAGATAGGCTCTTGCCCACACGGGCTTCAGTTGCGCGCCTCTGGCCCGAACGGCACGGTATGCCAGATCGGGGTTGCCGCTGCCGATCGCCCACTGCACGGCGCGGTTTCGGACAGCTTCGGACGGCCCTCCCTCGGCGACCGCAACCAGCCGGTCGGGGCGAAGCTTCGCCAGCAGCGAAAGATAACGGTCGAGCAGAACTCCATCGAGCGCGTTGTGACGCACCAGCTGTTCCATGAGACGAAGCTGGCCGTCAATGTCGCCTTCCGCGATTTGCGCATCAATCGCCCGGACCAGCGCTGTGTCGGACATCGCCGTGCGCTGTGAAGCGTATTGTTCGAGCTCCTGGGCGAGCTCGTGGAATCGCGCGCGGTCCGTTTCGACCGACACGAATCGTGCATCCCACCCCTGCGGGCTCTGCATCATGGAGTCGAATCGCCAGCGCGTCTCCAGATCCACCAGGCGCGATGACGTGGCGAATGGCATGAGAACGGAATCGCGCGCCTCGCGGCTCATCCGCGCGCCTCTGGTTTCCAGCGCGTTTTCAAACGCCGCTTTCTCTTCCGGCGTGAACATTTCGGCCACTACTGCTCCGACTGCCTGAGTAACATCCGCGCGATCTTTGGCGGTGGGCCCAACCCTGTCCAATACCACGTCGTAGTGCCGCGCTTCGGTCATGATGCGCGCGTACGACTGCGCCTGAGCCGACCATGGACTGGTGAACAGGCCGTCCCCAGCCAGCCGCGTGCCGCGTTCGGCGAATGTCACGGCTTCGTCGATCATGTGCCACGATTCGAGCCGTTCGGCGATCTCAAAATCGGCTTCCACCGTCTCCGTGTGCGCCCCGATGATCGCCGTCTTCAGTGCGTCTACCGCTTCGCTTCGCTGGCCCAGCCGCGCACGAGCCTCGGCCACACGCTCCAGCCACTCCGGCGCGTGATAGGACAGATCATAAAGCCGAAGATAACTTCGCTCCGCATCGGCAAAGCGCATCAGCCGATCCTCCAGCCCGGCACGCGCCTCGACAATATCGGCGCGGTCGGGCCGGTCCTTCATCGCCCTGTCGTAATCGGCAATCGCCGCTGGATAATCCTCCATCATGGTCTCAATGCGGGCGGCCACGATAGGCCAGCGGTAATCGCGCGGAGCTTTGGAGATTGTGTCGCGATAGAACGCGATGAGCTTCGCGCCCTGGCCGTGTGTAACCGCGTACGCCGCCGCCTCGCGCGTGAGGCCTTCGTCCTCGGGATAACGGTCGATCACTTCGATGTACTGGTTCACCGCTTCGGCGAAGTCGTTCATGCGCGTCAGCGCGGGGATGAGACTGCGCCGTATTGTTGCGATGTGCTCCGTTTTTTCGGCGGGCGCCAGCGAAGCCTTCTTCAGAGCTTCGATGGTGGCGAGTTGGTAATCCCGATAGCTCTTGTCGTCCTGCGCGCGCAGCCAGGTTTCGGCCATCGCAGCGAGGTAATCCGCGCGATACGGTTCACCTGACAACAGCGTCGCCAGAAGCTCCCGAGCCTGCGCGAAATTGCCTGCATCCGTATCGATTCGGGCAGCTTCAAACGTGAACTGCTTCGCGAGGTCGGCGCGGGCGCGCTTCGCCGAATCGAGCAGGATGGCCACCGCCTCCGCCGGCTGTTTGTTGCGAACGTGAAAGTCCACCGCGCCCCGGATGACCCCGAGGATCTCGGGATGATCGCGCCAGAGAGCGTCGGCCGTTCGCCCTGCCGCGGCGATATCCTTCTGGTTCTCTTCGAGGCGCACCAGAGCGAGGCCGAGCCGCATCTTCTCCACGGGGTCATTGGTCACATCGATCTGCCGCGCAAGCGCCTGCACCTGCAGCTTGTCGAAGCCTTCGGATTGCGCCACCGTCGCCAGTTGCTCCAGCGTGGCCTGGGAGGTCTGCGCGGCAATTTGCGATGCCAGCAGCGATTCCAGATCCGCCCTGCGCCGCTGCTTTTGCAGAATCGCGATTCGCAGCGAAACCGCGGCCCACGAGGCGTCCTTCTCAGCGGCCTTCGCGGTTGCACGGTCCACCAGCTCTCGCGTCCGGACGCGAATGGACAGCTTTTCGAGTCGGCTCGCCGATTCCTGGTCACCCGCCAAGGCACCTGTCACGTACTGCTCGACTGCACTCGCGAGTTGCCGTTTGTTCTCGTCAATGGCGCCCGCCTGAAATGCGAACAGCGTTGGCTCGTCGAAGCGTTTACGGGCCCCCGCAATCAGGCGGAGCGCATCGTCAAAGCGGTAGTAGTCCCAGTACACGGTGGCCGCCTCGAGCCAGCCATCCGAGCGGCCAGCCTCGATCTGCGGCATGCGATTCCAGTACCTCCGGGCGTCGGCGAATCGCTCGCGGTCGGCGTAGATATCTCCTATACCCGCCAGCACATCGCGATTGCGCGGCTCCGCGCGATATTCCGCTTCGGCGAAATGAACGGCGACGTCGGTGTCGCCTGGGAAATACGCCGCGAGCGAACGATAGAGCGACGACGCGCGACCGGTGAAGGCCTTGTCGCCGGGCGAGGCCTCGGCAACCAGCTTCAGGGGTGGCGCCGCGGCTTCAAAGTGAGATAACCAGATCTCTGCTTCCGCGTCGAATTGCGCGGCGGCGAAGTTGGTGGGCGCCTTCGGGTCGAGGTGGCCGGCAATCACGTCCGGATTTGCCTTGCGCACCGCGTCCAGTTCCGGGTAAAGGCGGCCATTCGCTGAGAGATAGCTGAAGTACGCCGTGCGCATCGTCTCGTCGTAAAACCAGTAGTCGCGGTAGAGTTGCTGTGCGGCTCTGGCATCGGCGGTCTCGGACCGGGAATACGCCGCAATCAGATTCTTCACAAACGCCAGA
>JBEKFB010000203.1:0-11633 GCA_050013535.1 Bryobacteraceae bacterium
GCTCAAAACCTTCCCGGCCAGCAGGTTGGAGACTCTTTAGTCCAGCAGAATGTCTCGCAGAGCAACGCTCAGGTGTGGCGCATGTTTCTGACCGGCAAAGTGGTTCTTGCCGATGGCTCGCCGCCTTCCGCGCCCGTGCTGGTTAAACAGACTTGCGGGGGCCGGTTGGTCAGGGAAGTGCAGACCAACGCCGGCGGGCAATTCACCTTTAAGATGGATGCCAACGGCGGTAGCGGTACAGGGGCCAGCCAGGACGCCAGCGCCGCCGGACACAATCCCACCGAAGGCATGGGCCGCGGAGACTCATACGCGGATCAAGTCGAACAGTCGGCCCGCACCGCGCTGGGTGGATGCGAACTCGAAGCCCTGCTTGCCGGTTTTACGGCGCACCCGATGATCCTCGACGCGAACAGCCTCGCCGTCGCTTCGAACGTCGGGACCATCATCCTGCAGCCCCTTTCGAAGGAAAGCGGCTACACAGTGAGCGCCACCACGCTGCAGGCGCCGTCAAAGGCGGCGAAATCTTATGACAAGGGATTGTCGGACCTGAGGGACCAGAAATGGGAAGCCGCCGAGCGCGACTTCGGCAAAGCCACTGAACTGTATCCAAAATATGCGGTGGCCTGGTTCGAACTCGGCGTAGCCCGCTCGGATGCGCTGGATAACAGCGGCGCCGAAGACGCGTGGAAGCACTCTCTTGAGGCCGATCCGAAATACGTGAAGCCTTATCAGCCGCTCATCGCGCTGGCCAACATGAAGCGCGACTGGGCGCTTTCCGAGCGTCTGGCCAGCCAGTGGATCGCCACCGATCCCGAAGCTTTCCCCGAGGCGTATCTGGTGGACGCGCTCGCCTGGCTCATGCTGAACGACCCGGACAAAGCTGAACACGCCGTCCGCGAGTCGATTCGGCTGGATAAACTAAGCCAGCTTTCGAAGAGCCGCTATGTTCTCGGCTATATTCTGGCTCAGAAGCACCAATATTCGGAATCCGCGCAATACTTCCGCGAATATCTCGCGATGGCCCCCAATGCGGAGAACGCGGCAACCGTGCGGCAACAGCTTGCTCAATACGAACAGGCGGGAATAGTGCCGGCGAAACAGCCTTAGCGGCGATTCCTATTCCACAATCGCCTGCATCACCGCATTCTCAAAATCCCGCTGCACGGAGACCACCTGGGTTTGAATCATCACGATGGTGACCATCTTCTCTTTGGGATCGATCCATGTCTGTGTCCCGTAAGCGCCGTCCCAGCCAAAGCTCCCGTTTGATACCCGCAGCCCCGCCGCCACACTGTCCTCTACGATGCCCACCAGCAGTCCGTATCCCATGCCATGCGCAGGCCGCCCCAGCTTCCCGTTAAACATTTCGCCCACGTGGTTCGACGCCATCAGGTCCACCGTTCGTGGGCTCAGCAGCCGTTTGCCGTTCAGCTCTCCGCCGTTCAACAGCATTTGGGCGAACTGCAGGTAGTCTTCCGCGGTCGACATGAGGCCGCCGCCGCCCGAACAGTAGCTCCTGAACGAAAACCCGTTCTGGTTCTCCGCCTTCACCAGCCCGTTTGGGCTCTTGCCGTATAACGTCGTCAGGCGTGGCCGCCGGTCATCGGGAGGATAAAAAAACGTGTCCTTCATTACCAGAGGCTCGAAGATGCGCGTGCGCAGGAACTGATCGTAGGGCATTCCGGAAACAATTTCGACGATGCGCGACAGCGTGTCCGGGCCCGCCAGCCCACTGTAGGCCCATTGCGTGCCCGGTTGAAAATCGAGCGGCGCTGTGGCCAGCCGTGGAACGTAAGTGGCCAGCGTGTCGCCTTCCACCGGTCTCGCCGGACCCGTTTTCGATCCCAGCCCGCCGGTCATCAACCCATTGGTATGTGTCAGCAAATCGCGAATGGTGAGTTCACGGTCGGCCGGCACCAGATAGAACGCCGGCGTTCCCGTCCACGGCATGGCGACTTTGGAATCCTTGAACTCCGGAAGAAACTTCGACACGGGATCGCTTAGCCGCAGCTTGCCTTCTTCCAGCATCATCATCACCGCCACGCCGGTAATCGGCTTGGTCATCGAAGCGATGCGAAAGATGGCGTCCTTCTCCATGGGACGTTTCGATTCGATATCCATCAGGCCATGTGCTTCGAAATGCACCAAATGTCCGCGCCGCGCCACCAGCGTCACCGCGCCGGAAATCTCACCGGCGTCAACGTGCCGCTGGATTGCCTCGTGAATTCGCGCCAGCCGTTCTGAGGACATCCCCGCGTCCTCAGGCGTGCCAGGAGGAACGCCGCCGCCACGCAGTCCCGCGGTGAGCAAAAGGAGAGGAATCAATTGAAGGGGTTTCATGACCACCTAATAAGTTACATCGAGCCGGCGACGCCCGCAGGGGGCATCGTCTTGACCTCGACTGCTTCTTTCGTTTAGGCTCCCCTGTATGGCTGCCGCCGGACCGATGAGCTCGGACGATCATCCTGCCGCCCAACCCGGTGTCGAAGACGTCATCGCACGGTATCGCGAGGCAGTCGATTTCTACCGCCGGGCGCTCCTTCTTGACCCCGCCAATCCCGCCCTCCACAACAATCTCGGTGGCTCGATTCTCGGCGCACAGGGCAGCATGGACGAAGCCGTGGCCTGCTTCGAACGCGCGGTCGAACTCAAACCTGATTACGCCGAAGCTCACTACAATCTGGCCAATGTTCGGCGAGCACAAGGCCGGTTTGACCGCGCCGCATCGCACTACGAGCGAGTCATCACTCGGGTACCCGGTTTCGCGCCGGCGCACTACGATCTAGGCAACGTCTTGGCCGATCTCGGCAAGTTCGATGAAGCCGCCGCCTGTTACGAGCGTGCCATCGCGATTCAGCCTGACTATGCCGACGCTCATACCAACCTGATCGTCACCCGCATGGACCAGGGCCGCCTCGACGAGGCGCTCGCTTGTTGTACTCGCGCGCTTGCCGTCAATCCCGATTCTGCCGACGCGCACATGTGTAAGGCGCACATCCTGCTGCTCAGCGGCGATTTCGCGAATGGCTGGCCTGAATACGAGTGCCGCTGGCGCGTGAACGAAGCAAAGCCGCACGGTCTCACCAAGCCGATTTGGGACGGCGGCCCGCTTGATGGCCGCACCATCCTGCTGCACTGCGAGCAGGGTCTGGGCGACAGTATCCAGTTCATCCGTTACGCGCGCCTGGTGAAGGACACGGGCGCCCGCGTATTGCTGTCCTGTCCCGCTTCGCTGGAGGGCCTGTTCGCGAATGTCGCCGGCGTCGACGAGATTTACCGGGAAGGTGGCCTACTGCCCGAGCATGATGTCCATGCGCCGTTGCTCAGCCTGCCGGGCCTGTTTCGCACCTCTCTCGACACGATTCCCGCGGTCGTGCCCTACTTAAGTCCGGACCATTCGCGCGTGAAGGTCTGGCGCGATCGTCTGGCCGGTTGCACCGGTCTTCGCATCGGTGTCGCGTGGCGTGGCAACCGGAAATACGAGAATGACCGCAACCGTTCGCTGACCGCCGATCAGTTCGCCGCCATGCTCGACATGCCAGAGCTCGCTGTCGTGAATCTCCAGAAAGATGCGACGCCCGCCGAACTCGAGACGCTCCGCCGCATCCCCGGCGTGTTCTTCAACGCCGCACCGATCGAGCAGGGTCTCCACGACACGGGAGCGCTGATGGCCAATCTCGATCTGGTCGTCGCCGTCGACACTTCTCTCTGCCATCTCGCCGGCGCGCTCGGAGTTCCCGTTTGCACGTTGATTCCCTTCGCCCCGGACTGGCGCTGGCTGCTCCATCGCGACGACAGCCCCTGGTACCCCACCATGCGGCTCTACCGTCAGCCCTCGTCCGGCGACTGGAAGTCCGTGCTCGATCGCGTTCGCGCCGGAATCCCTCGGATGGACAGCCGCAGCTGACCTTTGCTCACACCAGCATTTCTTTCATCGCCCGCAGTGGTTCGAGCAGCGCATGCAGATCGGCCGTGCGCACCGGTTTCCGCAGGAAACCCGAGCAGCCCGACTGCGCGGCTGATCGCGTTTGCGTCCCCACATCGTCGGAGGACAGTATTACGATGGGCGTACGTGCGTTGCCGGACCGCGTTTCCCATCCTCTTATCTCCCGGATCGTATCGTATCCGTCCAGGCCTGGCATGTGAATGTCCATGAACACCACGTCGAAGCGCCGCTGCTTTACCTTGTCTATTGCCTCCAGCCCAGTGTGCGCGCGGTCCACCGATTCGCTTCTGAGCAGCAGTTCGGTGAGCGCGTAGCTCTCGTCGCAGTCTTCGGCTACCAGAATCTGCAGGGGTCCGGCCGCTTCGGTGGAGGGTTCCTCGGTGCAGCCAACCGCCTGGCGCTGCAGGCAGATCGCCAACCCCGTCGGCTCCGTGGAGTCGCAGGCGAATTCAGTGTTCGCTCCCAGCGTCCGCAGCCGCCTTCCCGCCACCGCCGCCGAAACGATGGAGCCGACGTCCGCTTCCTCCAGTTGCAACTCGCCGTCGTCCGCGTTCATCCAGCCGGCCAGTTGCCGGGCCAGATCGTAACTGGGCGGAACAACGCGCAGGCACACGCGATCCTCCCGGCACGCCGACACCGTAACGCGCACCACGCCGGACCGCGAAAGCTTAAGAGCCAGCTTGAGAATGCGCACCAGAGACTGTTCCAGCGCCTGCCGGTTCTGGCGGATGCGCGCCGGAGCGCCGCCGGGCTCCACCACCAGCCGGGCCCCGCCATTCTCCACGGCGAGATTCAACAGGTCGGCGATTTCATCGGCGCACAACGTCAGATCCATGTCTTCCACCGATCCAGGCGCCGGAGGCGCGCCCCCCACCAGTTCCCGCATGTCGTCGATGGCCCCCAGCAGGCGGTCCGCGCTGGTGCGGCTGGCGCGCAGGCAGGTGTGCCACTCCGGCCCGGCTTCGGCTTCCGGATAAAACTCCATCAGGCCGAACGTCGCGTGCATCGCGTTTCGCGCTTCATTGCACAGATAATCCATTAACGTAAGGATTGTGTCGCTATTCATTTGTAAGTCTCCGCTCCGTCACCGGATATTCAGCCACTTCTTCCGTCTCCCGTCACGCCGATGGAAAAATACTCGACAAAACGCCGCACCGGGTTCGGTTTCTTAACCACTGGTTCGAGCGAGACCATCTCGGCGGCGATTTTCGCGATCTCTTTCGCCAGCGGCGACGATCCTTCCACCGCCACGCCCTTCTGCACCGCCCGGGCGATCTCCCCCGGACCAGCCGGCACCATGTACCGGACCGGCATTTCCACGATGCGCTCGATGTCGGCCACCCCCAGCGAGCTTCGCCGCTCCACGCAGTTCAGAACCATGGAAACTTTGCCGGCCAGCCCGAGATCGCGCAGCCAGCCCGATTTCCTCCGCGCCACGTGCAGAGCCCCGATGTCCGGCGTGCACACCAGAAAGATCCGCTTCGACCGCAACAGCGTCTCCGCTTCGTGCTCTTCCATGGTGCCCGGAAGATCCACCGCCAGCGTCGTATAGATCTGCGAGGCGAAATCGATGATCTGCGTGAACCGCTCCGGCGCTATATGCACCGCCGGGTTCACCGGACCCGATCCCACCACGTGCAGATTCCCGCACTGCGAAACCATGCTCGCCCATAAATCCGGGTCCAGCCGGTCCGCCTGTTGCAGCGCGTCCATTACGGTATGATTGCCCCCTGCTTTGAGGAGAAACGACGTCACTCCCAGCCGTATATCGAAATCGAGCAGCAGCGTGGGGTCTTTGGTCATCCGCGCCGCCGCCGACGAGGCGTGGGTGGCCAGCGTGGTCGCGCCGCAGCCCGGCTTGGCGGGAACGAACGAGAACACCTGCGCCGCCTGCTCTTCCGTCGAGGTCAGCTTGGCCAGCGCCCGCCGCGCCGCCTGCCGTAGTTCCTCGGGGCTGTCCTCGGGGAGTACTTCGCGAATCCCCGCGCGCATTAACTGGAGCACGTCTTCGCGCGTGCTTCCGCCCCCCACCGCAAGCACCGCGAACTCCGCCCGGCCATCCACGGCGCGAGCCACCAGCATGGCCCGCTTCGGATCGACGAAGTCGATTATCACGATATATTGCTGATCTGCCGCGGCCGTGCGCAACCGCGTTGTGTCGTAGTAACTGATTTGCCAGTGCGCCTCGAAGCGAAGCCTTCCGCCCAGAGCCTCATTGGTTTCCCGGTGAAAACTGGAATGGGGTGAGACCGTAACTAAGATCAAGTGGCCCTCCGCTAGTACGAGTGGCTCATCGGCGTCTGCTAAGAAAGAATGAGGACGGCCTCTTATTTCCTCCGCCCGCTCCGATACGGGGGATATGATGCCGCTGACGAACTCCGCCGCCCAGCCCGCGCCGGGGCGCAAAGTGTCCACTCGCCCGGGCTCCGTCTGCGCCGAAACAAACGTACTCGTCGTCGACGACGATCGGAGTTTTCGCCAGCTTGCGCGCAGCCTGCTCGAGCCCTCCGGAGTCCGTATCGCCGAGGCGGAAACGGGGTTCAACGGGCTGGCTTATCTGAAGGCGCACGCGCAGGAGGTGGATGCCGTGATCATGGATCTCATTCTTCCGGATCGGGACGGGATTTCCGCCATCCGCGAGGTGAAATCGGCCTTCCCCGGCGTCAAGGTCATCGCCGTGTCCGGGGCTGACTCGGCCGACCTGTATCTGCGCGTTTCCGCCTTCCTGGGCGCCGACGCGGTGTTGCCAAAGTCCCGCATCGAGCGGCTGTCGTCATTGCTTGGAGAAGTTCTGAGGTAGCCGCATGTTGCTCCTGCAATCCTGGTCGAACGTCAAACTGCGCACGAAAGGTCTTCTTATCGTGGCCGTTCCCGCCGCCGCAACGGTTCTGATCGCCGGCGCGGCCTGGCTGACCGGCTCCCGCGCTGATCGGGCCGAATACGGGGTAAACCAGGCCATCGAGGCGCGCGCCCGGATCGAGGAACTGAAAGCCGAAGAAGTGGATGCGAGCGCATCGGTTCGCGGTTATCTGCTCGCCGGCGACGAGCGCCTGGATGAACGCATCGGAGCTTCCTTCGCCGTCTTCGAGGCCACCGAGGGCAAACTGGCGGCGCTCACCGCGGGACAGCATGAGCAACAGCGTCGTCTCGATCGAATCGCCGCCCTCGAGCGCGCCCGTGTTGAAACCATCGTCGCCGCGGTGGCACGCTACCAGTCCGGCATTCTCTCGGCGGAGGACCAACGGAACGAAGTACTCACCGCCGGAGCCGAGCGCAGCGGCATGGAGACGCTCATCGAAGCGATGCTCGCCGAAGAAGAGCGCATTCTGAGCGAGCGGTCGGCGTATGTCCGCGAATTGCGCTTCCGGTCGTCGGCGGTAATCGCCGGCTGCGCTCTCGGCGGAGTGGCCGCCGGGTGGGCTGTCTGGATACTGTTCGCCTCCGGCATCACCGTCCGCATCCGGCGGCTGCAGGAAAATGTCGCGCGGCTGGCCGCCGGCGCTCCGCTCGATCCCGGCCCGCAAGGCCGCGACGAGATCGGACTGCTGAACGAAGGCGTGGCGCAAACGGTCACCGCCTTGAGGATGAAGACCGGTGCCTTTGAGAATGCACTGCACGGCATTGCCCAGGCCGACGCCGCGGGCGCGTTCGTGTCCGTCAATAAAGCCTGCGCTGAATTGCTTGGGCTGGCGAGTCCGGGCGCCGCGGGCAACATTCTTTCCGGTTCCCGCCCGGAAGACCGTCCGGCCGTGGAACAAGCTATCGCGGCAATGCGCGAAACCGGCCGCGGCGAAGTGCAAGCGAAGGTGGTGCGCGCCGACGGATCGGCGGCCGACGTGACCATCGTCTTCCTGCCGGTGAATGCGGCGGACCGAAACAACGGCTATCATATCTTCCTGCGCGATATTACCGCCCAAAAGAAGGCGGAAGGGGAACTGATCGACGCTCGTGACGCCGCGCTGGCCGGTGGCCGCGCCAAAACTCAGTTTCTCGCCCGCATCAGCCACGACATCCGCACCCTCGCTCAACACCGATCAGCGCGAATACGTCAGCATGTTTCAGCGCAACTGCCGGCGCCTGGTGGCGCTCATCAACGACTTTCTCGATTTCTCCCGGATCGAGGCCGGCGCCGTACGCGTCGAGCGCGTCCCATTCCGCCTGCGCCAGATCGTCGACGATATCGTCCGCACCTTCAATGAATCGGCGTCGCGCAAACGCGTCGTCCTCGCCGTCGACGTCGTTCCCGGTATGCCCGATCACTTATCGGGTGATCCTCTACGTATCCAGCAGGTGCTCACCAACCTGGTCAGCAACGCGCTCAAGTTCATTCGCGAGGGCCGAGTCGACGTGCGCGTCCGCCTCTCCGGCGACGAGCCCTGCCGGTATGTGCGCTTCGAAGTGGCCGACACCGGGCCCGGCATCACTCCCGCCGATCATGAAATGATCTTCGCGGCCTTTACCCAGCTCCCCAACCAGGGCCTGGACCAATTAGCCGGCAGCGGCCTCGGCCTCACCATCTGCCGCGAGCTGGTGCAGGTTATGGGAGGCGAAATCGGAGTGGAAAGCGAGCCGGGACGGGGCAGCATGTTCCATTTCACCGTGCCCCTCGCGCTCTCCCAACCGGTGCAGGCTGTTCCCGCATCGAGCGCCAGGCCGCACTCGGTGGCACTCCGCGCCGGCGGTCCCCTGCGCATTCTCATTGCCGAGGACACCGAGGATAACCGGATTCTGCTCCGGCACTATCTGGCCGGACAGCCGCTGGAGATCGAATTCGCCGGCAACGGAGCGGAAGCCCTCGTAGCCGTGCGCTCCGGCGATTTCGATCTGATCCTGATGGACACCGATATGCCCATTCTCGATGGGCACGCCGCCACCCGGCAGATCCGGCAATGGGAAGCCGCTTCTAGGCGAAGCCCCGTGCCCATCGTGGCGCTCTCCGCGCACGCCATTGAGGAAGAGGTTCGCGCCTGTCTTGACGACGGCTGCGTCGCGCATGTCGCGAAACCGGTGGATCAGGCCAGGCTGATCGACACCATTGAGCGCTACGCACGCGTGCGCGTGGCCACTGTTCGCATACCCGTGCCGAAGGAAGTGGAAGAACTCGTCCCCGAATACCTTAAATCCAAGCGGGCCCAGATCGAGGAAGTGCGGGGCCAGCTCGCCGGCCACCATCTCGACCCCGTTCGCCGCTTCGGCCACAATCTCAAAGGCACCGGCCGCGGCTATGGATTCCCCCAGCTCGAAGACATTGGGCGCATCATCGAAAAATCCGCGACCGAATCCGACGAAGCTGAAATCGCCCGCCAGCTCTCCGTCCTGAGCAGGATCGTCAGCGAGTCGGTGGTGACGGCGCACTGAATCCCCGCAACTCAGCCGCACTCCCTAAGAGGTCAGCTTTAATCGTCACCAGCTGCTACTGCTCGGAATGGCCCTTCCCGCTCACCAGCAGGGTATACGTCACGGCGAGGCCCGCAACAGCGCCCGCGGCCAAACGCCATAGATTCGCCCGCCGTCGCGCCGTGCTTCGTGGCGCGTCCGCAATGTGCTCGGGCCGGACTCCAATTCCCACCAGCCGTCCCATCAGCCTCTGTATGCCTGGCACCCGAGCCACAGCCTTAAGCTGCCACGGCGCCCGGATGGCGCCCGGGTTCTCAAAGATTTTCGCGAATCCACGATGCGCGTTGACTTGCACGAACTGAGTCACGCGTGTGGGAAACTCGCGCCGCCGCTGCACCATCGCGAGCCGGGCCTCATCGACGCGCCCATTCAACAGCGGCTCAGCGAGCAGATTGGCCGCGGCGACCGCATCCTGAATGGCCAGGTTGATGCCCACTCCTCCCGCCGGCGACATCGCATGCGCCGCATCGCCGATGCACAACAACCCGGGACGATGCCACTTGCGCAGCCGATTGATCTGCACGGTCAGCAGTTTGATCTGATCCCAGGATCGCAACTCCTCCACGCGGTCGCCAAGATAAGGAGCAATGCTGCGCACAGTTTCCTGGAAAGCCACCAGCCCCGCGCTCTGCATCTCTTCATAGGATCCCTTGCGGATGATGAGCCCGGCCTGGAAATAATCGTTGCGGTTGATGAGCACCAGCGCCCGTCCGTAGTTCACGTTTCCAAACAATTCCTGCGGATCGTCCGGTTGGCGGCTGATGCGGAACCACAGCACGTCGATAGGAACGCCAAACTCCCTGACCTCCAGATGCGCGGCTTTCCGAATAATGGAGTGGCGGCCGTCGCAGCCCACCACCAGGTCCGCCTCAATTTCCACCATGCCCTCCGGCGTCCGCACGTCGACGCCGGTAACACGCCCATCCTGGTTGATCAGGCCGGTGGCTTCATGTCCCATCCGCAAATCAAACTGCGGATATTCCTTCGCCCGCTCCGAAAGAAAATCCAGAAAATCCCATTGCGGCATCAGCGCCACAAACTTGCAGCGCGCCGGCACGTGCCGGAAGTCCGCCAAGTCAAGGTGGAAGTCCCCGATGACGCCGCTCAGCCGCTCCACGCGCTGATGCGGCAACCGCAGGAACGGCTCCAGCAGGTCAAGTTCATGGAAGATCTGGAGGGTGGAGGGATGAACGGTGTCCCCGCGGAAATCGCGGAAAAAATCGCCGTGCTTTTCGAGCACCGTTACCCGCACGCCCTTGCGCGCCAGCAGGTAACCCAGCATCATTCCGGCAGGACCGCCGCCGACAACGCAGCAGGTAGTCGAGAGGGTTTCAGATCTCATTGGTCAGTGTCATGTCTGGTAGACGTTTCGCTCAGGAAAGCGTGACAGACTGCGGAGCTCACGATTACCAGGCAGGCAGCGCGCGAGGAGCGGCCCAAAAAGCCAAAAACCGCCCGAATGGTCTCCCACCCAGGCGGCTTCTTCCTCTGGTTGGCGCTGTGCGCTTGTCTAATCGCCGAAACTGCCCACTTCTTCGCCCACCTCTTCCTTCTTCCGGGGTGCGGCTACGCCGAGCGGCAGGTTAATCTGCACCAGCCCTTCCACCGGCTTCTCGCCCAGCACATGCTCGCGATACAGCTTGGCCATGGCCGCGTCTTCCGCCGCCTTCTTCATCTTCTCGTCCCGCTCGCGCTTCTTTTCCTCGCGCGCGGTTTTGGCGATGCCTTTCTCGTCCAGATCGTGCTGCAAGCCGTGGTTTACGTCGTCGGCGCGCAGCACCAGCGAGTGCTCGTTCGCCTCCAGACCAACCTTCTTGCCGCCGGCGAAAATCTCGTGCCGCCCGTGCTCTTCATACCATTTGGTCAGCGTGGCGGTCATGTGCATCTTCTCGATGATGTTCCGCCAGCCGATGCCCGTGTTGTACGCGCAGAAGGAAATCTCGCCGTCCTGCGTCGCGTAGGGAATGATGCACTGTTCAGTGCGCCGGAAATCGTAGTTGAATAAATCCTGGAACCACATGCCGGCGATGAACAGGAAATTCCAGCGGTCCTGCCGCCGCGTGTCGATATCGGTGCGCGTGCGGTCGCCGGTCACTTTGCCGTATCCGCCCGTTTGCGCTTTCTTCGACATGCCGAAGCACTTGTCGAACTTAGCTACCAGATCGCTCAGCTTGAAATGCGTCGGCGCCTGGAACGGATCGTAATTCCGCAACAGCGCCAGCGTGACGCCCAGCACCGAGAGTTTCCGGCTGCGTGCGCCGTCGTTAATCTTCGCGATGTCCCTGGCCAG